>CALLZZ010000169.1 GCA_937858235.1 uncultured Clostridia bacterium | reverse complement strand
ATGCTGGCTCTCTATAATGGGAATAAGCAAATAAAGCTCGTTGTTGTAGCTGATCATGATTTCGTCCAAATTCATCACTGCTCTTTCTTTTAAGGTAGTCTAATTATGCCATGCAACAGACTTTGTGTCAAGAAATACACCAAATGGAGGGCTTTGGATCGGGCAGAAGTGTATGATACTGTGTACTTGATTTATCCAAATTGGTGTGGAACAGTCCCCATGTCGGTGTACACATTTTTAGAGAGCTGCAATTTTAGTGGAAAGAAAATTACTCATCTTTGCACCAGTGATAGCAGTGGAATTCGCACCAGTATAAATGAGATCAAAGTTCTGTGCCCAAATGCGCAAATAGGGGAGGGGTTGCTGATTTCCGGCAATGCCGTTGATGATCAGGAGACAATGAAACGGATCAAACAGCGGGCCGCAATTAAATGATAAGCGCCACAAGGTTCTGAGAGAGCGTTGAAAATAGGATCAGTGAAGAATCTTTCTTTAAAAGCGCAAAAAGTCGAAATTGGTTATTGACAGCGCTGACGTAGTGTGCTATTATAATACGCGTGTCAAGCCAACATGACCAAGCAGATGCGCGAGTGGTGGAATTGGTAGACTCGCTGGCTTCAGGTGCCAGTGCTCGTTACGGGCGTGCGGGTTCGACTCCCGCCTCGCGCACCAAAGAGTCCTTCTTCATGAAGGACTCTTTTTTGTCTCAAAAAGCAGAAATCCAAAAGAGCGTGGGAGCCATTACCAGCGGGCAAGTCTGCGGCCATCGCGGTCTCGAAAGTTCCCACATAAGATCAGGAATAGGTCTATGAAAAAGCCGATACCAAACAGGCCATATGTGAGGAGCCACAGAAGACCAGTTCCAATTTTTCCAACATAAAACCGATGGATGCCGAAAAGACCAAGAAAAAGGCAGAGGATGGCTGCGATTCCCCGTCGTTTAGGAGAGTGAAATGGATCAAGGGAAACCTTATTTGTTTGGAGTGGAACAGGATCGGAATACACATAAGATGTACGACGTTTTGGACGACATGTACGCGGATAGGGTTTCTGTTGCCCTTCAGCACAGGGCATCTCATCGGCATCTAACTCGGCCGGAGTACGGTAATCCTTTGGTAGGTAGGTTTTATGCCCACAGTGCTTACAATAAACAGAATCACTGGAAATCCCTTCACCACAATTTAGGCACAGCATAGTTCATCCTCGCTTCTCAACTTCTTTTTCATTATTATATCATAGAAGCAGAACTATGGCAAAATACGATTCAAAAGGACAACCATCTGTCAAAAAACAGGCAGTTGTCCTTTTGATATAAAGTCAACCTTTGTCCCTGGGACTGAAAATCAGTGCAGTCAACCACCCAAAGAAAATTGCAGCAGTAATACCACCGGCCGCAGCCGTGATCCCTCCCGTCATAGCACCTAGGAAACCATCGCTTGCAACGGCGATTTTCACTTCCTGAGCTAGCGCATAACCAAAGCCTGTGAGCGGCACCGTTGCGCCGGAACCACCCCATTTAACGATGGGTTCATAGATACCAACTGCTCCCAAAACGACTCCAGAAACTACATAGAGTGTGAGAATTTTAGCCGGGGTCAGATTGGTTTTGTCAATTAGAATCTGACCGATCAGGCATAAAATACCACCGCAGAGAAACGTGCGGACAAATTGCCAAAACATCTCCATAGAACACTCCTTATTTGCAAGTGGAAATTGCCACGGCGTGACAAATTCCAGGAATGGACTCCCCTTGACCCAGAGCCGTAGGGGAGTGAAGGGCACCGGTTGTGCAGAACAGAATATTGTTCCACTGGCCAGCACGCATACCATTGAGCAGGTAGCCGGTCAGAACAGAGGCGGAGCAACCGCAGCCGGAGGCACCACAGTGGACATCCTGTTCCTTTAGATCGAAGAGCAAAACACCGCAATCTGTGTAGTTTGGTGTGATATCAATCCCATCTTCCGCAAACAGATCAATCACAATTTCCATCCCTAACTTTCCCAGGTCTCCTGTTATAATCAGATCGTAATAAGAGGTGGAGCGATTGGTATCCTTCAGGTGTTGGGAAATTGTGTCATATGCGGCCCAAGCCATAGCAGCGCCCATATTGTTAGCGTCCTTGATCCCCTTATCCCGGATGCAACCCGGAGTGACGTGAGTGACATAAGGTCCCTCACCGTTTTTAGCTAACACAACTGCGCCGGCAGCGGTGGCAGTCCACTGAGAAGTCGGTGTGCGTTGACCACCGTACTCCAGTGGGGCACGATATTGCCGCTCTGCGGAGCAAAAATGTGAGGAAGTTACCGCTGCTCCCCATTCACCAAATCCACCATCCAAAAGCAATGCAGCCAGACTAAGTGACTCGCCCATAGTAGAGCAAGCTCCATAGAGTCCGAAGAACGGAATGCCGGTGTTGCGCGCTGCGTAGCCAGCGCTGATGCATTGGTTCAACAGATCGCCTGCAAACAAAAAATCTAGAATAGAGGGCGTCTGTTTGGCTTTTGTCAGTGCCATGGTCAATGCCTGCTTCTGCATCTCAACCTCAGCTTTTTCCCAACTTCGCTCGCCAAAGGTGTCGTCAATTGAAATAACGTCAAAACTGTTTTTCAGTGGGCCCTGACCTTCCTTTTCTCCGACCACGTTTGCGTGACCGGAGATGGAAGGTGGGTTACATAGCACAAAAGTCTGTGCACCTGTCTTTTTGTTTTCCATAATATCCCTTCCTGTTGTCAGTTGCTTATAGTTTGACTGGAAGCGGTGAAATTATGCAAAAAAGCCACCTCGATTTTTGTTCCCTTTTGTAGAGGCACACCATTGTTTTTTGTAAGAGAAAATGCTATAATAGTAAAAATATTTTTAAATGGGGAGATTTAGCATGGCGGATACAATAACTCGTACCATTGGGTTTATCTGTCCACACTGTCGACAAAGTGTCATTGCAGACCGTTCTCCCTTTCAGTTAACGGCATCTGCATCCTGCGAGATTCCTTGCCCCTGTGGAAAATCCAGCTTGAAAATTGAGTATCTATTGGATCGATTTCGTATCACTTCGCCTTGTGTTGTCTGCGGAGATGTTCACACTGTTATGTGCCCTGCTGAAGCTTTTTTGTCACGCAAGGCACTTGCTTTTTCCTGTCATACCACCGGATTAGATTGTTGCTATGTGGGAGAAGAGGGAAAGGTTTACGCCGCAATGGCACACCTAGAGAAAACAGTGGATCATTTACACCAGGATGAGGCACAGAAAGGCGCCTTTCTCAATGAAATCGTGATGCAAGAAATACTCAGCGAAATTCGGGATATTGCCGCCAGGGATGGTATTTCCTGTCAGTGCGGCAGCCTTCGCTGGAGCATGAAGGTTTTTTATGCTTCGGTGGAGTTGACCTGCACCGTATGCGGCAATGCCATGCGGATTAATGCCGCAACACTTAACGATTTGGATGAACTCTGTTGCCATCCTACACTACAGATTCGCAGCAGTTACAATGTGTAATGTTAAATTTATTTTGTTTCTAAGATCTATATGTTTCTACAGATCTGACCAATTAAGAAAGAGAGGGATGCCAATATGGTGAATTTGGATGCTTCCGCAAAGTTTTTAAAAGAAGGACTTACATTTGATGATGTTTTGTTGATCCCTGGAGAGAGCAATATTGTTCCGGTAGATATTAATCTGCATACTCAATTGACAAAAAAAATCCAGTTGAATATCCCGGTCATGGCCGCTGCAATGGATACAGTTACGGAATATCGGATGGCAATCGCCATTGCTCGCGAAGGCGGCATCGGCATTGTCCACAAGAACATGTCTATCGCGGCTCAGGCAGAGCAGGTTGATATGGTAAAACGCTCCGAAAATGGTGTTATTACCAATCCGTTCTGGCTGGCACCTGGTCACACCTTGGGTGAAGCGGCTGCGCTGATGTCCAAGTATCACATTTCTGGTGTTCCGATCTGCGAACGGGGAAAGCTGATTGGGATCATTACGAATCGCGACTTGAAGTTTGAAACAAACATGGATCGCCTCATCGATGAAGTAATGACCAAGGATAACCTGGTGACTGCACAAGAGGGTACCACCCTGGATGAAGCCAAAGAAATTTTGCGGCATCGTAAAATTGAAAAACTTCCTATTGTTGATGATGAGATGCATCTGAAGGGTCTAATTACCATTAAAGACATCGAAAAAGCGGTGGCCTATCCCAACGCTGCACGTGATGAAGGTGGCAGACTCCTTTGCGGTGCTGCAATCGGCGTTACTGCTGATCTCCTAGACCGCGTGGCTGCTTTGACTGAAGCAGGTGCAGATATTCTTTGTCTAGACTCGGCTCATGGGCACAGCTATAACATTATGCAGGCAGTCAGCCGTATTAAGGCGCTGTATCCTGATGTGCAGCTGATCGCAGGCAATGTCGCCACTGCGGAAGCCACGGAAGCGCTGATTCAGGCTGGCGCGGACTGCGTTAAAATTGGTATCGGCCCCGGCTCTATCTGTACTACTCGTATCGTTGCCGGTATCGGCGTGCCTCAGATTACCGCGATATATGACGCAGCGTGTATGGCTGCCAAATACGGCATTCCTGTCATTGCAGACGGCGGTATTCAGTACTCTGGTGACATTACCAAGGCATTGGCCGCTGGCGGGAATGTTGTGATGTTAGGCTCTTTGTTGGCCGGCTGTGAAGAAAGCCCTGGCGAAATGGAAATCTATCAGGGACGTCAGTTTAAGGTCTATCGCGGCATGGGTAGTTTGGCTGCTATGAATAATGGTTCCAAGGATCGTTATTTTCAGACTGGTAAGCAGAAGCTGGTACCGGAAGGCGTTGAGGGGCGCGTGCCTTACAAGGGAACCACTTCTGAAACCGTATTCCAGCTTATGGGTGGTCTGCGTTCCGGTATGGGTTATTGTGGTTGTCCTACTATCTCGGAGCTACAGCAGAGATCTCAGTTTGTACGCATTACCTCTGCAGGTTTGCGGGAAAGCCATCCCCACGATATCTATATCACGAAGGAAGCGCCGAACTATACCTTTAATGGAAGCAAGTAATAGGATCGTTGCTATATTAGACGAATTAAGCCCTGCTGTTTCAGCAGGGCTTTTTTGTCGTACCAATAGAAAGGGTAAAAAGGAAGCTTGTTCAAAAATCAGAACAAGCTTCCTAATAAGAGATGATCCAGTTATAAGAAAAAGACTAACATATCTACCAAGAAAACGGGGATCAAATAGCAAATTGACCAGAGCATATAGCCGA
Organism: uncultured Clostridia bacterium; assembly: GCA_937858235.1. Lineage (GTDB taxonomy): Bacteria > Bacillota > Clostridia > Oscillospirales > Oscillospiraceae > Onthomonas. Next base: position 26,032 of record CALLZZ010000169.1, on the reverse strand, counting down.
AGAAGGAAGGCATTTTAGTGCCATTTTCTTCAACAATGGACCGCACCATAAAGTTGGGCGCGTTACCGATATAGGTGTTTGCTCCCATGAAAACAGCTCCGCAGGAGACTGCCATCAAAATTGTCTCAGGAATATGGCCTAATGTGGTCAATACACCACTGGTAGCGCCTAGAGAAGCAGCGGTCGTAAAGAAAACCAAGTATGTTGGCGTATTATCCAAGAAGCTGGAAAGTGCGCCTGTCACCCAGAAATACTGCCAAGGAGCATTTAGACCAAGGTCTGCGCCCCTGGCTTCCAAAATCAACAGCGCTGGGATCATAGTAATGAAGATACCAATAAAGAGCACAGTTACTTCTTTGATTGCGTCCCAGGTAAAATCATTGCGTTGGCGTACGGTGGGCGAGGTGGTTTTATAGGAGAAGAACGCAGACAACAGAATTAAGATAATTTCTAGAATGGTTGCATAAGTGAGGGTTACTCCCTCACATAAGGTGATGCCGTTGCCGAAAAAGGGGATGAGTTTGGGAAGTACACCACCTAAAATGACTGCAATAACGATGATAACCAAGTTAACGATATTGTGTATGCCTTTCACATTCAGCTTTTCCTCGTTTTCATCAAAGGAAGGTGCCAGCCCTTGGGCGCAATCCTTGCGATAGGCTCTAATATCGTTAACAGCAAACAGTGCCAGCAACAGCACTAGATTCAATAGCATAATTGGGATCAACTTCAGGCTCCAGAAAAAATCAACGCCATTGATATAGCCCATCAGCAGGGGGGGATCGCCTACCGGGAGGAGGCATCCGCCAATATTGGAGACCAGAAAAATGAAAAAGATAAATACATGTGTTTTCCTGCTGCGCCACTGATTGGCGCGAATCACGGGCCGGATCAGAACCATACTGGCACCAGTTGTTCCGATTATACTAGCTAAGAAGGTGCCAATCAAAAGTAAGATAATGTTGGTACTTGGTTTTCCCACTAGTCTTCCGTCCAGGCGGATATTTCCTGCGACGCAGAATAATCCAAATAATAAAACAATAAAGGTGAGATATTCTCCTACCATAACATTTAAAAACTCTTGTATTGCCGCGCTAAATCCGAATTGAATGGTAAAGGGAATGAGAAATAGCAGTGACCAAAAAATGACCACATAATGTTTGCACTTATCCCACCACTCTGCCCTGAACAAAGGGAAAATAGCAATGCTTAGCAGCATTCCTACGAAGGGGATGCACATCCAGATGGGTAGCAGCTGGCCTAATGATTCATTCATTATGAATTCACCTACCTTTGAATATCTTTTTAAATATGCAGATGCATTTTATTATGCGCCAGATGGCATCATACTTATGCTCTCTGCAATACGGCTCAATTATAACATACGTTTTTTCATTGTCCATGGTCAGAATGGCGAAGAATTTTCAAAAAGTGTAAGCTAGGACTAGGAAAATAAGTGAATGAAAGCGGAATGCCGGTCATAAACATTTGTGTTTGGCTCAAAAGCAAATAATAACGCAACTTTTTCCTATCAAAAACCTTTGGTAAAACATCTAAGGTACATTGTCGAAAAATAAAAAAATTTTCAAAATCCTCTTGTATTTCACTTGGGTCTGTGATATTATATGAAAGTCGTCAGGAGACGACAGACAGCAACCGGGTGTGGCGAAGTTTGGTATCGCGCTTGAATGGGGTTCAAGAGGCCTTGAGTTCGAATCTCAACACTCGGACCAAAACTCTGAAACAATTGTTTCAGAGTTTTTTTATTTTTAATTTAATAAGAAAACAAGTGAGGTTGTCCGTGGTTTTAAAACACGAGAGCCGATATATAAAAGAATTAAAACTGCCCTCCTAAGAGGGCAGTCAAGTAAAGAAATAATGGTTATGACTTATTTATTGAAGTATGTAGCTAGATAGATAGTTCCCGCAACTGACGTTGTTTTTGCTTGGAAACGGCCCATTGCAGCGCACATTCTATAACGATCCAAAGCGCAACCGCAGCAATGCCGTCAATAACAGAGTGCTGTTTCAGTAGGACAGTAGAAGCAGCGATAAGTACCACTAGCAAGGAAGAACTCCATTTCAGCCACTTTTTGTTTTTTGTCTGTTCCCAAGTGCACAGAGTATAGTGAATGCAAAGCGTGTTATAAACATGGATGCTGGGACAGACATTGGTAGAAGAATCCAAACCATACAGTTTGCTGACTAGGTTGACCATTAAACCATGGTCTTCTACTAGCGCTGGTCTCAATAACTGTCCAGAGGGGAAAATAGTGTAAATGATGAGGCAAATAGTCATGCCGGAAAATAGTCTGGCACAGAGGCGGCAAAATTCCGGCTTCGACCTAAAATAGGTGGTACCTAATGTAACACCCACATAGGCGAACCACAACAGATAGGGGATAATAAACCAAGCGCAAAAGGGGATTAGATCGTCTAGTTTGCAATGGGTGTAAAAAATCGGAACTGCATGCAGTTCTAATAGGCGAAACCAAATCAGATAAATGATAAAGTACCCAAATAAAGCGGCGTATTTATTGCGCCGCAGAAACTCTTTCATAATGCATTCCTCCCAAGCGGGTATTCTCTCAGTTTACAGTATTTTATCATTCAAATCTATACACTTTATGAACTTTTTTTAAAAGCTGCATTAAAACTGTTTCAGTTACTCTGCATGAAAAGAGAAGGGGGGTGGCAAACTGGTTGTAGAATCACCGCTGTGCGCCTGATTCTCAAAGACTATTTTGATTGGAACAAAGAGCTTATGAAAAATGTATTGATTCTAGTTGACGTGCAGAACGGTTTTATCCACAATGCAGAAAATCAGGTGATGGTTCAAAAAATAGGTCAGCTGGTACAAGAGGGGCTGTTTGATCGCACTATTGCTACCAGGTATATCAACACCGCTGGCAGTAATATTATACGCTTAATGGGATGGACGAAATTATTAACGGAAGAAGAGCAGACAATTCCGGATATTGTAAATGACTATGTGGACTACGTTTATGAAAAGAATATTTATTCTGCTTATACCGATAGTTTATGCCAATATCTTTTACAAGAAAACGATGGAAAGTATCCGGAGCAGGTTTTTTTAGCCGGGTTAGATTTGGGGTGCTGTGTACTGGAAACAGCCACCGACTTTTTTGAGGCGGGGGTAAGACCTTTTGTTCTCACCTCATATTGTAGCTGTGCTGGTGGTCCGGAGTACTTTGACGCTGCAATCCTGTGCCTGAAACATTTGATCGGTAATCATCATTTAATTTCAGAAGAATGTATTCAATCCAGTAGTCAATTGGATTTGATTGTAGAAAAAGCAACACAAAACTGTCCCTGCTGAAACACACTATTTCGATTTTTTCATTCGCTCTTTGGCAAGAGGATTTGCTCGTGCCGCAATTTGCAAATCTTCATTGTTGATGTGAGTATAGATTTGAGTTGTGTTGAGATGATCGTGCCCTAAAACCTCCTGCAAGGTTCGAACGTTGACACCATTTTGAAGCATTAGCGTAGCGGCAGTATGGCGCAGTTTGTGAGAAGAATACTTTTCAGGATCCAGACCAGCCTCTAGTAAATGTTTTTTTACCAGTTTATGAACGCCGGCTTTTGAGATGCGCTTTTTCCGCGCCGTAACAAATAGCGCCGGTTCATGGTCAAGGGTCATCATATTCCGCACTGTAAGATAGGAGTGGATTGCTTGTATGCAGCCGTCATTAAGGTAGAGGTTACGTTCTTTATTGCCTTTACCAAGGACGCGAAGTGTATTTTCACGGATATCCGTTACATTTAGTCCGACCAGCTCGGAGATGCGAATTCCGCAGTTCAGGAAAAGCATAAGAATGCAAAAATCCCGCTCCTTGTTTTTTCCATCCACGGAGGCCAAAAGCAGTATGCTTTCATCTAATGTTAAGTAACGTGGAAGTGTTCTCTTTAACCTGGGAGCATCCAGATCCTGTACGGGATTTTCATTCAACAGCTTTGCTTTGTTTGTTAAATATTTATAAAAAGATCGGATTGATGAAACTTTCCGAGCCCTGGAGGCAGCATTTAGGTTACGGCCACGGCTCAAAAAAGTCAGATAGTCATAGATATCACTCAGTGTGATCCCTCGAATAAACGCAATATCAATATCTAGGATGGAAACCTCCTCAAAGTCTGTATGGTCAGTCAGGCCACGTTTTTGTTTCATGTATCGGAAAAAGCTCCGCAAGTCTAAGAAATACTCATCCACTGTATTTGCGGAATGTCCGCGTACCGTTTCGTGGTACGAAAGAAAATCACGTAACACAGGTGGTGATTCTTGTGAGTAATCGTGTGCAACGGGCATAATAGAACCCCCTCCATGAAGTCAACAAAATCTTTATTTTGTTGACTTCATAAAATCAATATTACTCGCCCCCTAGTGGGGGCGTTTGTTTTTATGTACACATTTATTTTACTGTTGATTTAGGAGAATGTCAAGATAAATCACCCATGTGAAAACACGCAGTCAAAGAAACGTAGCTAGAGCCTCCCGCACATTACGCACAGAAATAAGCTGCAACCCTGGGATGTCCAGGATTGTTCCACTGTTACGGGCTGGGATCATACACTTTGTAAATCCAAGGCGTTGCACTTCAGATAGCCGCTGACTTAAGGCATTTACGGTACGCAGTTCTCCAGTCAAGCCAACTTCACCGATTGCAGCTAGATCATCTGGTACCGGTTTATTGCAAAGGCTGGATGACAGTGCCAAAACTGTAGCCAGATCAGCTGCCGGTTCCCCCAGATTCAGACCACCAATTACGTTAATGTAAGCATCGTGGCCACCCAGATTCAAGCCGCCACGCTTTTCTAATACTGCCATCAAGAGCATGGCACGGTTATAGTCGATGCCGTTACTGGTTCTGCGGGGAGAAGCAAAACCAGATGGTGCGATCAGCGCTTGTACCTCTGCCAAGACAGGGCGAATTCCCTCCATGACGCAGGTAACACAAGTTCCAGGTGTTGCAGACGGTCGGCCACTGAGCAGCATTTCAGATGGGTTTGGCACTTCTGCCAAACCTTCATCCATCATTTCAAATACACCGATCTCATTGGTGGCACCAAAGCGATTTTTTGCAGCCCGCAGAATGCGGTAGGCCATGTGCTGTTCCCCTTCAAAGCTCAGCACACAGTCAACCATGTGTTCCAAAACCTTGGGGCCAGCGATAGAGCCTTCTTTGTTGATGTGGCCAATGACAAATACGGTAATCCCTTCCCCTTTTGCCAGTTCCATTAGTGCCATGGTACACTGCTTCACCTGTGCAATACTGCCTGGCATTGAGTCGGACTTACTGGTCAGAATGGTCTGCATGGAGTCGATAATCAGAATTGTTGGTTTTACCTCATGAACGGTCCCAATAATTTCCTCCAGGCTGTTTTCAGAGAGTAGATAAAGATCGTCACAGTGAATGTTCAATCTGCCGGCTCTCAGTTTAATTTGTCGCACGGACTCCTCACCGGAGACATATAAGACAGTGGCAAATTGGCATAAATTATCACAGATCTGAAGCATCAACGTAGATTTTCCGATACCAGGCGCACCGCCGATCAACACCAAGGAGCCCTGTACTGCCCCGCCGCCTAGCACTCGATCCAGTTCACACATTCCAGTTTGAAAGCGTAGTTCTTCGGAATCTGCAATCTCGCTCAGCCGCTTCGCGACTGATTTAGGTCTGGTTCCAAAGCTGATTGCTTCGTTTTTTTTGCTTCTGCCCTCTTTCGGCTGCTCTACTATCGTATTCCAGGCTCTGCAGGCAGGACATTGACCCTGCCATTTCAGTAGCTCATTCCCACAGTCAGTACAATAAAATATCGTTTTTACTTTCATATGTATCTATTCCTCTGTAATTACGACTGATATGCCAGATATGACCCCATCAGAATTGCGGCAATTTTGCTCTGATATTCATCGCTTTGCAACAACAAATCTTCTTCCTGATTGGAAAGAAAACCGCATTCAACCAAAATTGCGCAGCAGTCAATGTGATTCATTAGGTATACCTGACTCGAGATTTTAGTTGCCTGCCGATGGTTTTCGGGCATTAGTCCTGTTTTGAAAAAAGTCTGTGTTTGTTCGGCCCACGCCTTACTGTTCTCATCGTCATGAAAAAACACCTGCGGACCTCTAGCAGATTTTTGTGGGTGATTGTTTTGATGAATGCTGATCAAAACGGCACCCTGGGTTTGATTTACAATGGCAACCCGATTATGCAAATCGCTGCGCTTTTTCTCGCGCAGTGTTTGCGCACTGTTATCCGCAATAGAAGTATCCTCCGTACGGATAAGAAGGGTCTGAACCCCGTATAACCCGGCAATCTGATCCATCTTTAACCCGATTGACAGGTTGATCCCACTTTCTGGAACACCAGAAACGGAAACTGTTCCACCATCCTCCCCTCCGTGCCCTGCATCTAAAATGAGGGTGTTGCTTGTACACCGCACATAGGAGGTAGTAGATAAATACCTCTGGGTTAACTGAAACAAGCAAAAAGAAAACGCTAAAAAAGACAACAAGAGGAAGAACATTTTTGTTACTTTATTCATTTGCATCACCTGTGAAAGTGTATGCAACCTGTCCCTATTGTAGCACAGAAAGTGACCAGTGAGAAGATCAAGTATCGCTTCCTATATTATCACCGGGGTGATGTATACTGCATAGGATGGTGCGAAGGCGGTCGAAAATCGCCTAGCATGAAGCAAAGGAGATTATTCCATTGAGTTCGAATCTTCCTATGCCAACTGTGTGCCCGCCTGATAAAGGCACAATGCCTGGCTGTGCACCGCTGGCAGTTCCTTTTGTTCCGTTCCAGCAGACAAACTCTGCGAAATACGGTTCCAGGGAGGCACTGAGTCAAGGAACACTGTATCCTGCCTTAAACCTCCCCTTCCATTTAAAAAAAAGTGGTACCGAAGTTCCTAAAACCCCCCTGACAGAATTACAGGCGCTCGGCCTTGTAATACATGAGCTAGGGCTGTATTTGGATACCCACGCTGAAGACGCAGAAGCATTTGCACTCTTTCAGAAATATGTTGCCCTGGAGCGAAGTGCTCGAGACAAATATCTTGAGGATCACGGTCCTATCACACTGGGCGAAACAGCCATGGATGACCACTACACCTGGCTGGAGGGTCCATGGCCTTGGGAACGTCAGGAGGTGCAAAAGTAATGTTTGTCTATCAGAAAAAGCTTCAGTATCCGATTAACATTAAAAACAGCAATCCTCGTCTGGCTTCCGTGATTATCTCTCAGTATGGTGGTCCTGACGGAGAACTTGGTGCCTCACTGCGCTATCTGAGTCAGCGGTATGCTATGCCCTACAATGAAGTGAAGAGCGTCCTAACAGACATTGGTACCGAAGAATTAGGTCACCTGGAGATGGTTGGCACACTGGTTCATCAGCTTACCAGGAACCTGACGCGGGAACAAATCATTGAAAGCGGTTTTGCTCCTTACTTCGTAGACCATACCACAGGGGTCTACCCTACTGCTGCATCCGGCACACCCTGGAACGCCGACGGTATGCAGTCCACAGGGGATGTGATTGCTGACCTAACTGAGGATATGGCAGCCGAACAAAAGGCGCGTGTCACCTATGACAACATTTTGCGGCTTAGCGATGATCCTGATGTCAGCGATGTTATCCGCTTTTTGAAATCGTTCACTTCCAGCGGTTTGGTGAAGCGTTGGAGTTGTCTAGAAATAAGATGAATCAGCGGAACATCTATTTTACAAACCCAGCCTTTGACAAGGCTTAACGCCTGAAAAAACAGCGAAACGGTACAAACCGCTTCGCTGTTTTCAAATTTAGTAGTTACTGGCCAGAGGCATAACGAGCCAGAAACTGTTTGGTTCGTTCCTCTTTAGGGTGATTGATCAGATCCGCTGCTCTGCCCTGTTCAACAATATAGCCAACGTCCATAAAAATAACACGATCTGCTACATCGCGTGCAAAGGCCATCTCATGGGTGACGATAATCATCGTCATCTTTCGTTCTGCCAGCGACCGGATGACCTTTAGTACTTCACCAGTCAATTCGGGATCTAAAGCGGAAGTCGGTTCGTCAAAACAGAGAATATCCGGTTCCAAGGCCAGTGCACGGGCGATGGCAACACGCTGCTGCTGTCCACCAGAGAGCTGGTGCGGATAGTTTCCGATTCGTTCGCTCAGCCCTACCTGTGCCAACAAAGACTTTGCCTTTTCCTCCACTTCTCTGTGAATTGCTTTATGATTCTGCTTATAGTCTGGACGTTCTTTGGCTAACAGCTGACTAGCCAACATCACATTTTGAAGCGCGGTATACTGCGGAAACAGATTGAAGGATTGAAACACCATACCAAAGTGGAGTCTGCGCTGGCGCAGTTCACGATCAGACAAGCTTTTCTGGCTTTTCCCATCGAAAACCACTTTGTCATGGATGGAAACGGTTCCCTGATCCGCCTGCTCTAAATGGGTCAGGCAGCGTAGCAATGTTGTTTTACCACTGCCCGAAACACCGATCACTGCAATGGTTTCACCCTGTTCTAGAGAAAAACTAATATCTTTCAAAACGTGAGTAGAGCCAAAGCTTTTACTAATGTTTTTTACGTCTAACATAGCCATTGTATTATCTCTCCTCAACATTTAAAAAAATCAAGTCGCTTCTCTATGTAGCCAAACAGCAATGTCAGTGCGCCATTGAAAACCAGATAAAACACAGTGGTGTAGAACAGCGGCCAAATGATGCCGGCACTCTTGATAAAGGTCTGTCCGTTCCAGATCAGCTCATATACTGCGATGATCCGGGCTAAAGAAGTATCCTTTACCAATGTTATGATCTCGTTGGACATAGGCGGCACAATCCGTTTGACTACCTGGAGCAGCACTACTTTGCAAAAGATCTGACTTTTCGTCATGCCCAGAACTTGACCGGCTTCATACTGACCTTTTGGAATCGCTTCGATACCGCCGCGGTAGATTTCCGAGAAATAGCAGGAATAGTTGATTACAAACGCCACCAGAGCCGCAGTAAATCGAGGCAAAAGCTCCCACCCAAATAAGAGCCCGGGACCATAGTACATAATGAGTAACTGGATCATCAACGGGGATCCACGTACCACCCAGACCAGGGTTTTAACAGGGTAACGGAGGATTTTAAATCTGCTCATGGATCCAAAGCTGATGATCAATCCAAGAGGCAGGGAAAAAAGCAATGTTAACGCAAAGAGCTTAACCGTAGTGGCTAGTCCTTGCAACAGCGACAGGGTGACTGTTAGGAACATTTGTTAATAACCTCACTTCCAGAAACCTTTCAAAAGGCAGAGGGCAAAAAACCCTCTGCCTTTGCCATGCAACAAAAACGATGCTTGATCCTTTTACTGCGCGATCAGAGATTCCTGAACACCATAGGTTTCAGCAATTTTCTGCATGCTGCCATCCTTGTAGGAATCGGCCAAGAATTTGTTCAGTACTTCAGCCAAATCAGAATCGGTACGGAAAGCAGCACCATACTGCTCACTGTTCAGTTTAACAGTATGAGTCAGTTTGGGGTAGCTGGTACCTTCACCGATTATAGCGCCAGCCATGAGCAGGTCAATAACGCAGGCGTCGGATGCGCCGGAGGAGACTTCCATAACAGCGTCAGACTGGGTGGATACAGAAGTATAGGTCAGGTTTTGATTCTTCGCTTCTGCTTCACCGGCAGAACCGGATTCTACTGCGAAGGACAGATCTTTCAGGCTATCAACATCCTGATACTGATCAGCCTTGTCAGCAGGAACCACAACCACCTGTGCGTTGTCACAGTAGGGGTTAGAGGTAGCCATAGACTTTTTCACTTCATCGGTCAGAGTCATGCCGTTCCAGACACAGTCAATGCTCTTAGCATTCAGCTCCATGATTTTATTATCCCAGTCAATTTCGATAAACTGGACATCGACACCCAGGGACTTTGCAAATGCGGTAGCCATGTCAGCGTCAAAGCCAACCCACTCTCCGGCATCATTCTTATAATCCATCGGCTTAAAGTCAGTGATACCAACAATCAGGGTGCCCTTGTCCTTTACATAAGCCAGATCGCTGGCATCCTCTGCAGCCGATCCAGATCCTGTTGCAGAACCGGAAGCTGCACCAGACCCTGCGCTGCCGCAGGAGGCCAGAGCCAGCATCATAACCAGAGCCAGCATGAGACTCAAGATTTTCTTCATGTTTTTCATTTTCATTCTCTCCTAAGTAACGATAAATTTCCTCGCTTTTCGAGCAAAAAGGAGTACGCTAGTATAGTACCATGATAAAGTGTCAATGTAAAGCACTTTTTCCCTTCTTCCTGAGATTAAGTTGTCAGATAGGAAAAAAACAGATATACTACAAGGAAGGAAGTGATTTGCAGCACAACAAATAATCCAAAGGAGGACGCTCAGTATGCATGCGAAAAAGGGAGTTCCGCTGGCAGCTATCGTAGAGGAATTTGCATTAGAAGTCCTGACGAAAAGTGACCAATTTGAGAAAGTAACCATTAATGTTCCCAGTGTAAATCGTCCCGGTTTGCAGTTGGTGGGCTACTATGATTATTTTGATAATCACCGCGTTCAACTGCTGGGGAAGGCAGAATACAGCTACATGAGAACAATGACTCCGGGAGATCGCTACACCTTTTTTGATAACCTGTTTTCAAGACCCATTCCCGCGTTGGTAATCGCCCGGAACCTGGAGTTATTTCCGGAGTGCATTCAGACCGCAAAACGCCGTGATTGTACGGTTCTGCGTACCAATCAAGTAACGGGAGAGTTCATGAGTGATTTGACTGCCTCCCTGCGCAACCACCTTTCGCCCCGTATTACCCGCCACGGCGTTTTAATGGAGGTTTACGGGGAAGGTGTTCTGTTGATGGGCGAGTCTGGTGTGGGCAAGAGTGAAACCGCCATTGATTTGATTAAGCACGGACATCGGCTCATTGCAGACGATGCCGTAGACATCAAAAAAATTAGCCAGGATTCCTTGTTGGGTTCTTCCCCGGAACTAATTCGTTATTATGTTGAAGTGCGCGGGATTGGCGTCATTGATGTACGGCATATGTTTGGTATTTCAGCGGTAAAGGAGAGCCAAAAGATAGATCTCATTGTCAATCTAGAGCAATGGCGTGATAACTATGTTTATGACAGGCTGGGGCTGGAAGACAGTTTCACCTCCCTGCTGGACGTACAGGTTCCGACTGTCACCATTCCGGTAAAACCGGGGCGTAATTTAGCCATTATCATTGAGGTAGCCGCTATGAATAATCGGCAGAAAAAAATGGGGTTTAATACAGCTAGGGCGTTCACGGATCAAATTGATGCCCATTTTCTCCAAAATTCCGTAAAAGACCATACTTAAATAAACAGCGATTCCCCCTATTAGGAGAATCGCTGTTTTTGATAATTTGTAATTATAAAGCGTTATTTAGGCAACGTAGCAGCCATAACCGCTTTAATTGTATGCATTCTGTTTTCTGCTTCGTCAAAAACAATGGACTGAGGCCCTTCAAACACCTCATCTGTTACTTCCATCGCGTCCCGATGGAACTGCTCCCCCATCTCCTTGCCTACAACTGTATTATGATCGTGGTACGCGGGTAGACAGTGCATAAAGCGCGCCTGAGAACCAGCATGATGCATCAATTTCTGATTGACCTGGTACGATGCCAAATCGTTGATTCGTTCTTCCCAAACCTCCAGGGGTTCACCCATGGAAACCCAGATGTCTGTGTAGAGCACGTCGGCACCCTTGGTTGCAGCCATAGGATCCTCTTCAAACCTCAGAATAGCGCCAGAGGCTTTTGCAAGTGTTTGGCAGATTTCAATCAGTTCCGGTGCGGGAAAATACTTTTTGGGGGCACAGGCGGTAAAGTTAATCCCCATTTTCGCACAACCAACCATAAGGGAATTGCCCATGTTGTAACGTGCGTCTCCCATATAAACAAAGTTGATGCCCTTCAGGTGACCAAAGTGTTCCTGTATGGTCAAGAAATCCGCTAAAATCTGAGTGGGATGAAATTCATTGGTCAAGCCGTTCCAGACCGGAACATCGGCGTACTGTGCCAATTCCTCTACAACGGCCTGTCCGTAGCCTCGATATTCAATCCCATCAAACATTCTACCCAGAACGCGGGCAGTATCAGCAATGGATTCTTTCTTCCCAATCTGGGAACCAGTGGGATCTAAGTAAGTAACATGCATCCCCAGATCGTGAGCCGCCACTTCAAAGGAGCAGCGCGTTCTGGTAGATGTTTTTTCAAAAATCAGGGCGATGTTTTTCCCATAGAAGTCATCGTGGCGAATGCCTTTTTTTTTCTTCCCCTTCAGTTCTGCTGCCAGATTTAATAAATACTGGATTTCCTCCGGCGTAAAGTCCAGTAGTTTCAGAAAATCTCTGCCTCTCAAATTCATCCTGTTTCCTCCTACCTTGGTTCACGGGAGTGGCTCTCTTTTTCCCGCTAAACAACCACCAACTTATGTCGAATATTATACACCTAGTTTTAATAATATTCAAGTTTCTGACTGAAAACCCACCAAGGTGCAAAATGATGCAATGGATTCCGGCAAAAAGGAAGAACTTGACGAATGCACATGTGGTGCTATATATTTAGTAGGAACGTTGAAGAGAACAGGTGAATTTATGAGCGCAGGTATTGTTGCAACCCAAATGATAATAATCTTCCTTTTTATGATCATCGGATATGTGCTCACCCAAAAAGGAAAGTTTTCACAGACTACAGCCAGCGATATGTCTTTCCTGATTATTAATATCTGTTGTCCGGCAATGATGCTCTCTGGTGTGCTGACAGATCAGTCCATTACCCCTCAGCATCTCATTCAAATGGGAATTGTGGTGGTGCTGGCATATGCATTTTTAATTTTATTCGCCATTTTAATTGGTTCACTACTGAGAGTGAAAAAGGATCAGCGAAAACATTATAAGCTGATGACCGTGTTTGGAAACATTGGTTTTATCGGCTACCCTGTTATCAATGCAGTTATCGGAAGCGGTGGAATGCCTTATGCAGCCTTGTTTAATCTTGGATTTAACCTTCTGGTCTTCACTTATGGCATTATTGTTCTCAATCAGAACACCGAGGGAGAGAAACAAAAGCTCCAGTGGAAAAAGCTCATCAATGTGGGTACTATATCCGGTGTGGTGGCAATCCTTGCGCTCATCTTTAAACCCACCGTCCCCACCGCAGTCCTTAACTGTCTGGATTATCTGGGCAGTATAATGACATTTATGACCGTGGCAATCATTGGACATACCTTAGCCTTTATCCCATTAAAACAGGTATTTCGCGAAAAGCGAATTTACTTGTTCGTATTGCTCCGCTCTGTTCTGGTTCCTATCGCTGTAGGCTTTGTCATGAAGCAATTTGTGCATGATGAAACGATGATTAACGTTACCATGTTATTGATGGCAATGCCAGTGGCGAATATGCCCCTAATGCTGGCTCAGCAGGCGGGACAGGAAACGGAAACCCTAACCAAAGGGATTGTGCTTAGCACTACACTGTCCATTATTACAATTACCCTTGTTACTACGGTGGTCACGCTACTATAATAGAACGAACAACACCGTTACCCAAATCTATATGGAAAAGGAGTATTAGCATGCAATTCAAAATGGATCATGAGAATTATAACGTATCCGATTTGGAAAAATCCCTGGCATTTTATAATGAGGCGCTGGGATTAACTGAAGTGCGTCGCAATGTAGCAAAGGATGGTTCTTATATCATTGTATATATTGCCAACGATACCACTGATTTTCAGTTGGAGCTGACCTGGATGCGCGATCATCCCCAGAAATATAATTTGGGAGAGTGCGAGTTCCACTTGGCTTTCCGTGTTGACGATTATGAGGCAGCCTACCAAAAACACAAAGAAATGGACTGTATCTGCTACGGAAATGAAACTATGGGCGTTTATTTCATCACCGATCCAGACGGCTACTGGATTGAAATCTGCCCGTATCGCAAGTAATCTGTCGAAAAACGGAGTCGCAAAAACCTCACACAATAAGTGTGGGGAGGTTTTCGGTGGGCAGCTGGCAGCATCTCCATGCAATGGTTGCACCAATGCTAAAGCCAAGGATAAAAACCTTTTCGCAGGTTTCTCTTAGATGCCTGACGAATCTATCCACTTCTTTGGCACCATCTCTTGCTGCAGTTCCCGCATCAGAGATTATACTAGCCTCAACCCTGCCCTGCTTGCCCTACCCTTTTGCTGTTTGCAAAGGAAGATTCTTTTGAGGTAGATACTCTTGTGCATGTGCTTCGGAACAAACCACATTTAGATATACTTACATTTGATGCTGCACATGGTTTCATGGATTATTTCCCCAAAAGCTTTGATTTAGGGCAGACTAACGGCGCAGAAAAATCAATTTCCCACTTTCCAACAGACCACATAGAATAAGGACTTACTTTCAAATACGTATCACTTTTTCAATAACATAGCAAAGCCAATGTAATTCCTTTTTGTAGATTTTTTGTTTTATGCTTTGACATAGACGTCTACATATGTTATTTTGAATTTGAACTTCTCACAGAGCCGAAAGGAGAGCAAAAATGAAAAAAGAAGCGTTACTTGAACTCATAGGAAAAAAAGAGATGGCCCCCCTCATTGACCAAGAAGAAAATCCTGGTGTTCAGATTGGGTGGTACAAAATGTGTAAGGAACCGATTCCTGAGCTGGATGAGCTGGTTAAAGAATCGGGCAATTCCCTTGCAGGTTCCGTGACGGTGGAACGCCGCCACGTTGCGAGCATCTACCAGTATATTGTATACTGTCCGATGAGTTGGCTCTAATAACCCAAAGAAAATCGTTGTAAACCGAAAAAGGCGGGGTGCTTTGATATGCTTCCTTTATAGGAGACAGTGAAATAAAAACACTGTTTCTTATGAAGGGAGCATTTTAATGTCAAAAAACAAGATGCCGTATGAAAAAAAGGTGGAAATAGTAGAAGCGTATCTGATGGGTGCAGAGGATGCAAGGAGAGTGTCAAGGCGGCGAACAATAGCGAATCCTCATTTTGCAGTTGGGGTGTACTGTACAAAAAAGACGGTGCAGCGGCGTTACAGTCGGCAAGCAAGAACAATGACCATTCAGCAAACCCTAAGCTGAAAGCCGTAACAGAATCTTTGTCTGGAAAAGGAAGCCTTAAGGACATCTGTAATAAGTATAAGATTCACTCAGGCACACATCTCCACAATTGGATGGAGGTGGCAAGCCGATGTCAAAGATGTCATGCATTCCCACCAGGCCTTCAGGCAAGGTCTGATTGACCTTTAAATAATCATTTTGCCTGCCGTTCTGACTGCAGCATCTGCTGTTCCTGCTGAAGTAGCAAGGTTTTATAGGACATCACGGAAATAACAGGACACAACTTTTCCCGGCGCAGAACGTCGCCAGCATCAGTTGCGCTTGCCTTTGCAACGATGACACGGGTGTCTTCAGGCGCATCCAGACCAATTTCCTTTGCAGACCTGATCTGCATACATACCAACTACTACACGGCTGAATACATCGCCGCCTTAGAACAGGCCGTTATCAAAGGCACGACCGATGATGATCTTCCCTACTGCATCTGCCGCACTCATCAGCTCTGCGGTGACTTCATTAGAAACGTCTTCCGGATCCGGAACCAGATCTTCAGGCAGGCTAAGCTTTGCCAGTTCTGCGCGGAACATCTCCACCAGCAGCTTGGCGCACTTTACTGCACGGGATGTGGAGCAAAGATGATGGAGTTACAGGTCTTCGTTGCATATGCACCCGTTGTTCATCGGAGTGACAACCGGGTTGGTGAAGGGAATAATGCTTGCAACGACGCCCATGGGCTTTGCAACCTCGATCATGCGGCGTTTTTCAATTCTATTGATGATATCGTAGGACTTCTTTCCCTTTAGGCTGTGCCAAATTAGTGCAGACTTGTTGCAGCACTTTGCAATCTTATCCTGCAGGTTGCCCATACGGGATTCTTCAGCTGCCATGGGATCCAGCTTTTAGGAATTGTCATAGACAACTTTACAAATAGCACGCGCGGCTACATCTGCCTAATCCTGAGTTGCAAAAACAAACTGTGCCTGAGCGGCTTTAGAGCGAGCAACCTGTATGTGTACCCCGTATTTATAAGAGAGCTGCTGTAGCTCAGGGTAAGCATGGCGATAAACGTCATTGTTCTGTAAAGATGCCCCTGCAAGTGCAACAATCTCAAGTCCCCAAAAGTAGACCCCGGTTGAGTTGTCTCGCTCTAAAAAGCCCCAGTCGAGCATTGTATTGAGATGGCGGGACACAGTACTAATGTTCATATGCAATTTCGCTGCAATATCAATGGTGCGTTGCATAGGTATCACTTCGTTAAACGTGGAGAGTATCGCAAGGGGTTTGCTGACACGCTTAGCTTTGGAAACTTTAGGTTGGTTCCCTGCCGACTGAGTCATAACAAAACATCCTTTCTTAAATACACCCCGAATGGAGCCATTTAGTATAAAATATTGTTATACTAAGTGTAACACGGTTTTGAAGTGTAGCACGCTGTTGCATATTGTGCAACAGTAAAGAGTTCCTATACTTAACCCTATAACCTTACTTTTAGATGCTTGTAATAAAGCCCCTAAAAACACATCAACTAAGTTGTATATTGCAGCCTTCCAATATCTTTTCTAAAATAACAGAAGAAAACATCCCCCGCCGGAGACTCCAACGGGGGATCGTTCTTATTTATCTATATTCCAGCAAACATGTAAACAGCCCAAACAATAGCACAATAGATCAGACATGGCAAGAGACAGAGGCGGATAATATGCCCTTCCCTGCCTGGTGCATTGGTAGTTGAGGTAACGGCAACTACATTGTTGATGCAGATCATGTTGCCCAGTGCGCCGCCTGTGATCTGCAATGCGATAATGGTGGAGGTTGAGAGAGAAAGAAGTTCGGCAGTTTCGTACTGAAGCGGTCCGAACAAGGTGCTAGAAACGGTACAGGAGCCGGAAACAAAGGCACCAAAAATACCGATCACAGGTGACATATAGGGGAAGGCACTGCCAACTATATCTACCATTAGCTGACTAATCTGTGAGAGCATACTGTTGAGCCCCGAGGTGTTGACACCAGAGTTCATCATAATCTGTACCATGGCAACACCAGCAACCAATGCGATGGTGAGGTTTGCCATTTGACGACCAGTGCTTTTGGCAACCTGTACGATACGCTTACCAGACAGGCGGCAACAGAGTGCAGTAATTAGGGCAACAAAAATGAAGGGGAATATGCCTGGATTGTATGCCCATGGGAACGCAAAATTTAAGCCATCAACGCCAAGAATATTGTTGATATTGATGGTAATTCCTTTCAAAATATCCTTCAGACCAAATGCAGATACACGGGTCACCAAAAGTAACAGAGCAATGGAAAAATACGGAGTCCACGCTAGTAAAAACTGTTTTTTAGTGGGTACTTCTTCTAAATTCTGCTCTACGTTGGTGTTTGAATTCTTGAAGTGCCAGACATATTTCGGAACCAGAATGCGGAATTTTGCTGCCAAAACGGTGAGAAGCATACCGATAATCGAACCGATAATCGAGGCAAATTCAGAACCTAGGAACGTACCCAGCAAATAATAGGGGACAATAAAAGTGAGGGCTGCAAGTATAGAAAATGGGATCATTTCAGTAATACTGCGCAGCTTGCGCTCAGAGCCGAAGAAAAGGGCCAAGACAGCAACCAGCAACAACGGAACTACTATGCCGCCAATCCCCAGGTAGAAGCAGACCTTATGGGTTACCGCACTGGTAAAGGCATCAGTCGATACACCAGATGCCTCCAATTGGGAGGTAATATTGGAAATAGTCGTCAAAGTAGGCGTGCCGACTGCGGCAAATGGAACTGGCGTGCTGTTGGAAATCAAAGACACAACGCAAGCGGCCACAGCTGGGAAACCCAATCCAACCAATAGAGGTGCTGCCAGTGCAGCAGGGGTACCAAAGCCAGCGGATCCTTCGATAAAAGCACCAAACAAGTAGGCAATAATGATGGCTTGAATACGAGGATCAGGAGAAATACGCTTAAATCCGCTGCGAATCACATCCATCAGGCCTGCGGATTTCAGTGTGTTTTGCAAAAAGATGGCACCCGCTACTATGAGCAACAAATCTACAGCTTTTAGCAGACCGTAGATTGCGTAAGCAGCAGTTGTGAGCAAATCCACCTTCCAAACAAAGAGCACCAAAATAATGGTTAACAAAAAGGATATGCCGACCGATTTAGAAGCAGATGTATTGAACAGAACCATAAGGAAAAAGGCCAGAAGCAATGGGACTGCTGCGATCAGAGCGCAAGTTGTACTGTACATCTAAAAATAACCTCCCAACCAATGTAGACGCGGAATAGACATATGTCAATGCTGAAATGCTACAATTTCTACTAGGATAACGTAAAGGATAACAAATTGCAAGCATATGTTTTCTAAAATATAACAAATAACGGTCTCTGTATCAATGACAGAGACCGTTATTTGCATGTTCTGATTCACGCACGAGTAACTTTACCGGAACGGAGGCATCTAGAACAGACGTAAACGTGAGTGGGAGAGCCGTTCACGATTGCCTTGACGCGCTTCACGTTGGGCTTCCAGACGCGATTGGAACGGCGATGAGAATGGGATACCTGAATTCCAAACACTACGCCCTTCTCGCAAAAGTCGCACTTAGCCATTTTGCATACCTCCTCATAATTAGCATTAACAGCATGTTGTAAAACAGCTTTATTATCATACCAGATGCAGTGTGCAAAATCAAGGGGAACTTTGAAAAAAACGAAATTTTGTAGGAGATTGGGATACCTAGTAGTCAGTAATGCTAGAATTCTAATGTTCTCTCTTGTTTTTTTAGTGGTTCTATGTCATAATGCAACGTAGTTTTAGCGTTAACAGATTTTATTTCCTGACTAGTTGTTACAATATCGCTGCGATACTTCCCACTTTCTGAGGATTCTAAGAGAATGTTGAAAATTTATATGGAGAGTTGTCCGAGTGGTCGAAGGTGCAGCACTCGAAATAATAGTTTTGAGGCGTTGCCCGTGACAATTTAATATGGAAGAGTATCGAAGTGGTCATAACGAGCCGCACTCGAAATGCGGTGTACCGCAAGGTACCGTGGGTTCGAATCCCACCTCTTCCGCCAAACATTGACCGAAGCATTGATACGATGCTTCGGTCAACTCTTTTATTATTCGTATCAAGAAAGCCTGCAATACAAGGAATTTACCTCATAGGGGTATTCAAAATCCTTTGTACTGCAGGCTTTTTTCGCTTCTGGAGGCATCATCCGGCTCATCGGCTCAAGGAAGAATTCGAATACCCCTTGAGGAAAAATAAAATAGTTCTACGAAAAATAACAGGGTTCAATGAATAATAAAAGTGTATGATTTGATCCGCCCACAACCAAGCCAGCTGTATTCAAATATAGAGGCCTACCAAATTCGGCAGCCTGTACCTTTGCTTTGGATTAAAAAGGGCAATACGATTAACTAATTCTACACCTGATTCGTGGCCGATTGCATTGACAATAGGTGCCGATTGTGCTACAATCATTCTCAAAGGTGGTGGAGGTATGAAGCAATCGAAAAGTATTTCGATGAGTGTACGTGTCAGCGAAGACGAACTCCAAAAATTAAAAGTGGCAGCAGATTTACTATCATATTCGTCTTGCAGCGAGTTTGTCCGCCGCACTGCGCTAGTGGAAGCAAATAAAGTCATTGCAGAACACGCCTCCAATACTGCAAATCAAAAAGAGAGGAAATCGAAATCATGAAAGTAGCCTCTTTTTTTAGCGGTATCGGAGGTATTGATTTGGGGCTTGAACGAGCTGGAATGGAAGTGGTTTTTCAATGTGAGATAAACCGCTTTGGTCAACAGATACTTAAAAAGCACTGGCCTAATGTCCAGTTAGAAGGTGATATAAATGATGTCAAACCAACAGATGTACCAAGCGCCGAACTCTGGTGCGGAGGTTTTCCCTGTCAAGACTTATCGCTTGCGAACCAAGGAAAACGACAAGGGCTTAAAGGAGCACGAAGCGGTCTCTTCTATATGTTCGCGGAACTCATCCGAGCGCAAGAGAAAAAGCCTCGTTGGGTATTTATGGAGAATGTTCCGGGACTACTTAATAGTAGAAAAGGAGATGACTTTAAACGACTCCTCTATACGCTGGATGAACTCGGGTATGGTGTTTCATGGAGAGTCTTGGACGCAAAATATTTCGGAACAACCCAAAGACGTCGAAGAGTCTATATTGTCGCAAGTTATCGAAGCCTCCGCTCCGCTGAAGTACTTTTTGAACCAAGCGCAGCTACAATCGTTGATAAAGCGGGCGGATTCAGGGAACATTCCTATGCCGACGGACTTGCGGAGGACCCTCGAGTTACAAATTACTACGCTATCCAACATGCCGGAATTGGACGCATCCCTTCAGCGGGCCCCCAAGCAAAAGGATATAGAAATGATGGAGAAACGTATACTTGCGACTCCAGAGGAAGCTCCGACGCTATATGTAAGACGGATGCTCCCTTCGGAATACGAGCGTCTTCAGGGTTTTCCACAGGGCTGGACTCAAATCGATGGAGAGCTTTAGGAAATGCCGTAGCAGTTCCTGTAATTGAATGGATAGGTCAACGAATCGCGGACGTAGATAACAAGTACTACAAGGAAAAGTAATAAAAATGGATGGCAAACGCATTTTGTTTGCCATCCATTTTTAATCGATAATCATATGCTCATTATCAAGATTGATGAAATCTCCACGAAAAGCACTCAAAGACGGTTCGCCTTGATTTATTAGTGCTTGAACGAAGGTCTGGTAATTGGTATACAGTAATCTACTTTCATCCACTTTAATAGGAATCGGTCCTGGCGAAGCGAGATCGGAAACATCTTCACAAATACCAATCATCGCCAATGTCCAGTTGTAATCATGTAAATCGGGAAGATTTGCGCTTGCCAGCTTACCTTTTAGATAATCAAAAAGAATTGTACCCACACAAAAAGCTATTCCATAGCCCTTCCACGTTTTCATTGCGATGTTGCCTTTGACGATAAACTGTTCTTGTTGTCTGCGCCAGGCGTTTGTTTCTAATGTCGATGCCTCGGTTGTACTCCTAAGTAATTCGTTAGTTCGATTTTCGTCTGATTGCCAACGAGAAATAAGCTGCGTGATCTTTCCTGTATTTGTCGTCTCACCTCCACCTTGCATTTCTAAAACGAGGCGGTCTGGGCCAGAATAAGGCGTTCGTCCCTCACTAAGAGAAATTACATAATCTGCATTATATTTGGTTCCTTCAACAACATTAAGTCTTGCTTCTCGCTTGACACATATTCTATCGCGAGGTATGTCGGGGGTAAAGATGTGTTTGCCAATATCATGCAAAATTGACATTTGATGCTCACATAAAGGAATGTCCTTTTTTGTAGCACATAACCTCTCTGAGCATACAATCCAAAGCGTACCATCAGGCTTACGCACTGAGCACACAGGCGGATTGCCACTCTTGAGCTTTTTGCAGGTGTTTCCACAAGAGAAAGGACAAAGATGCTCGCCCACAACAGGCTGGATTACCGGGTTCTCTACATCTGTTCGTTGTCCAAAATACTCAGCAACTGATACTCCCACTATCGTTTGCCTCCTTTCCTTTAATAATTTTATCATATTTTGCGCAAAATGTACATTTTCTTGATTGAAGAAGTGAGGTCTGCAAGAGAAGCGCTCCCGCCGAAGCAATGTGGAAGTCGGCAAGGACGGTGTAAAACGGAGAAAGCCTACGAAGTATTTTGCGAAGAAGTGGAATAGCCTAAATACACTATTGAATTCGATATTGAACAGTGGCTCAACCGCAGCGACATGTTCGATATTTCCCTTTGTTTTGTGTGAGTTAATCTCTCTTGGTTTCCATGATATCGTTAAGGTCACAGTCCAACGCCTTGCAGATTTTCAGCAAAATATCGGTGGTTATGTTTTCACCTTTACCGAGCTTTGCTATAGAAGCAGAGCTGATGCCAGCCGACTCCTGCAGGTCCCTTTTCTGCATTTCCTTATCGATAAGCATTTTCCATAGTTTATTATAGCTGATTCGCACCTTATTGCTCTCCTCCTCGGGTAATGCTTTAATTCTGATTATCTGTAAACATCATCATATCGTAATGTTGTTTTTGATTCATGGCGGCAAATATCATTTCAAAGATATTTCTACACTCGGCGGCGTTCAGGCATTCCTCAACATAGTCCATGCCGTCATTCATACCGATAGAGCTTGCGTTTATATAGGCGAGCATCGCAGATGCCAGTTGGAACTTTTCTTCATCATAGTTCCCGTTTTTGTCCTTATAACGACCTTTGGCTTTACCCTCCACCAGAATGACCTTGCGGAGAGTGGATCCCTCGTATCCACAGAGCTGCAGGAAATAATACTCCAGGATTCTGCGGATGACGTTCATCAGCGGAACGGCCGACTTAACTTCTTTATACTCATCCCACAGCGCGGCGTAGGAATTTTTCACGGGGTTTACATTCATCCGCTCTGTCGGTATATTGGGGTTAACATTATCCGAAAGTTTGATAGATGATTTCGAGTCCAGCTTGCGAATCAAATATAATGACACATACTCATACTTTGGAACATAGCTGTAGGTAACCTCTCTGTGAAAATAGGCGTTATGCGTGAGAATAAATATCTGCTTGATAAAGTTGCCGTCGACCGTTTTGCTGCGATTATCCGCGTTGTTCCGGCAGACCTCAATCATCTGCCTCACAAGTGTACTAACGATGAAAAGGCTGTTACTGTCCATACTGGAAACGGGGTCGTCGATGACAACGATTTTATCCCTCGTCTCACCGTCCTCGGAATCGTTGCCGCACACGAGGTGGTAAAAGTAGAGGAACGCTATGAAGTTCTTTTCGCCTTCACTCAAATTCTCGGCAATAGAGCCATCCGGGCGGCGCACTTCATAAACATGGTCTACGCCGGGTTTTGGCTCCATGCTGAAGCCCTGCATGCCGGAATCTCGTAGCATGAGGTTGATGCTGTCTTTCGCTGTTTCGGTTTCTACAGTATCGCTTCTTGCTACTTTTAAATCAGCGTTGATTTTCTCAAGTGCCTCCGTGTGCGTCTTTATTTCTTCTTCGAAGCCGGCGATTTCTTCGGCAAGAGCGGCATCGCTCTTTTTATATGCTGCGATAATATCTTTGAGCCGGAACGCAAGCAGAGAAAACGCCAAGTCTGTGCAGTCCGCTCTTTTCCCCGGACCAGCGTCGACAACGGCATTATTTGCGTCAATCAAAGCAATGGGTGCTGTGTCCGTCAGTGTTACGGTCTTTGCGGGTTCGTCCTTTTTCGCCCTTATAACCTCAACATTGGATTGTATGGCGGCCTTTAAAACTGCCAATTTATCTGTGAGCGGCTTTGTGTCAATCTTATGGTATACTTCGCTTGGGAAAGTCTCAAGAGGAACATACAGGTCGTTTGCTGTTTTTCTGTAGAGAGTAAAAAACTCATCCAGGCGAGTGAGGTTTTTCTGATATTTATCATCAAAGCTGTCTGCGACGGTTTGCTCGAAATCGTCATCCAACTTTCTGGCACAGTACGGGCATCGACCGTCGGCGTGTTCGGAATAAGCGTCATGACCCTGGCGCATCCATTGCGTAGCACGGATTTCACGCAAGAAACCTGCCAGCTCCGTAGTCGCACTGTTTACGATTACTGTGAACAGAATGTCGTTTCCATCCAGTGAATCCAACACCGCCGTATCTGCGACAGAGGAAAAGCGAGAGTAGCGTTTTGCGGCGTCGGAGTATGCGGAATCATATAATCTACGCAGTTCCTCAATATCCGTATCTTTCGGTGCGTGTCGCATGATTTCTTCCGTGAACGGCTTTGATTTCCCCTTACCGTGCTGCGTTTTTTCAAACTCTATGCGAAACGCTTCTTCACGATCCCAGCACTCTTTGTGGAAGTCTTTTTGCAGTTTTTCCTTGGCACCGGCTTTTTTATCCCGTTGCTCCGTTGCGGTATTCTTGGCTTTGCGCTCATCACCGCGAGCCTGCGTTTTTTCATCAATCTGCTTTTGCGCAGCAGCATTTTTGGCATTAAGGGTGAAAACCCCGGGCATATTGCGGTAGCTGCTGAAATTACCGTCAATGAAAGGCTGATTGTAGACCAACGGCAGATAATCCTCAAACGCCCTGCCGGGAGCGTATGTAACGCCAGTGCCGCTTTGAATGGCTTTTGCAATGGTGGATTTTCCTGTTCCATTGTTGCCAAAGAAAAAGTTTACATAGGTCGGACATTCGACAAAGGCATTAGTGCCTTTGTAACTTGCGTCAGTCAAATCAATGCGGATAATTTCAGATTGAATTTTGATACTCACAAAGGCACCTCCTTACACCGGTCTGGGTATACTGGGGACTCCGGCTTCATCAAAAGCTTCAAATATATTTACTTTGTGAACCGACCAGGCACTATGGTTGAGGTCGGTAATTGCGCAATCCATGTTCAGGTCAAAATAAACTGAATTGCGTTTATCACATAGTTTTTGCTGCTGGATAGGAGCAAGTGGCTGAAAGACGATTTTTACATTCTTCCCGTCAACTCGTATCTTTTTTATGTAGGCAAACATCGCCCATTGATTCGGGTCTGTCGTACCTTTCAGTTCTGTGTTCTCACGGCAGATGATTGCTGGAAATCTCATCAGTTCCGATTTTCCTTCATCGGAGAGGGTGGAGCATCTATCAAATATCTCCATTGGGACAAGATACTTTGTAAGCGCACGGCTTGTCGGAATCGTGACGATGTTATCTGTAAAAACATCCTCTTCGCAAGTGACAATCAGCTGATAGTATTCCTGACTGAATGCCCGAATAGCCATAAGCTGTTCAGCGCTTACCCCGGGGGTATTTTGCGGATAATTGTAGTTGCTGATGAAGTTTACTGTGCCGCCGCTCTCGTTGTTAACATTAAAGTTATTCGTTCCTGTCTGCTGCGTAGCAGGCACAACGGCAGAATCGGCTTGCTTTACAGATATTTCGTTGCCCATGCACCGCCCTCCTTAAAACTTAAAATTCATCGTACCGTTATTCGTCAGATTGAAGTTGTTCTCTCCGTTTTGAACAACATTCGTCTGGTGCTGAATAACGGTTATTTTTTTGTCTTTCTTATCCTCATCGGCAGCACCTGATGGCTTATAGTCATCTACGACCTCCGCCTCTATTGTTTCAGTTTTATCGGCACCTCTTGGGGTGCCTTTTTTCTTTATCAGTGCAGCGTCCTTGATTATATCCGCGAACAGACCGGCAAGCTGCTCTCCGGCATTGTGTGGCGTGATGTCTGGCAGATACGGCAGAAAACTGTCGCAAAGATTCTGAACTACCGCATCTTGGTGATCATCAATAAAGCCGGCAAATTCAAGCTGATCCACATAAAGCGATACTTTCTGTGCCAGCTTTGTTATCTGCGTATGAGCATTTTAACTGAACTGAACGCCCTGCTGTCTCCTGTCCTGCCTGTGGAAACAGGCATCTTCTCCGGCGTTCCTCCTGACGAATATCTTGTGTTCACACCGATGACAGACCGCCGGTATATCGGTCATGAGGATGATACCGGCTATCACCACTACGCCATTGATGTAGAAAAATCATACGAAACGGAGGATTGAATTATGGCGACAATCGGTCTTGACAAACTGTATTATTCAAAAATAACTGAGGATTCCAACGGCGAAGAAACCTACGCTACGCCGCTTATCCTCGCCAAAGCCATCACCGCCGAGCTCTCGGTAGAACTGGTGGAGGCGATTCTATACGCGGACGACGGTGCCGCCGAAGTGGTAAAAGACTTCAACAGCGGTACACTCACCCTTGGCGTTGACGACATCGGTCCTACAGCGGCGGCAGATCTGACCGGCGCGGCTACCGACGACAACGGTGTGCTGATCTCCGCCAGCGAAAACGTGGGGACACCTGTCGC
>CALLZZ010000168.1 GCA_937858235.1 uncultured Clostridia bacterium | reverse complement strand
TGATGGAGGGCCGAATCCGCCACGGCCGGCACCCCGTCCTCGACTGGAATATGGCGAACGTCATCATCGACCAGGACGCGGCGGGCAACATCAAGCCCAACAAAAAGAAATCCACTGAAAAAATCGACGGCGTGGTGGCCATGATCATGGGCTTTGCCCGGGCTGCGGTCGGCGGCGCAGGCTTCACCGACAGCGTCTACAACGAAAGGGGGCTGTTGTTTATATGAGCATTTTTTCGGGACTTTTTCACTCAAGGGATAAGCCCGGCAACCGCTCCGGCGGGACGCTGGGCTTTCTCTTTGGAAATACCACAAGCGGCAAGCCTGTCAACGAGCGCACGGCGATGCAGACCTCAGCGGTCTACGCCTGCGTGCGGATTCTCTCGGAATCCATCGCGGGACTGCCGCTCCATGTTTATCGGTATACCCGCGACGGCGGCAAGGAGCGCACCGCCGCCCACCCTCTGTACCGAATCCTGCACGACGAGCCGAATCCGGAAATGACCTCGTTCGTGTTCCGGGAAACGCTGATGGCGCACCTGCTTTTGTGGGGCAACGCCTACGCCCAGATCATCCGCAACGGCAACGGGCAGGTGATTGCCCTCTATCCGCTGCTCCCAAACAAGATGGACGTGAGCCGAAACCGCGCCGGGGAGCTGATTTACACCTACTACCGCGACTGGGAGGAAAGCGGCGGCCGGCCCAAGCAAGGCGGTGCAACACTGCGCCGGGACGAAGTCCTGCACATTCCCGGGCTTGGGTTCGACGGCCTGATCGGCTACAGCCCCATCGCCATGGCGAAAAACGCCATCGGGATATCCCTTGCCACCGAGGAATACGGAGCCAGCTTCTTTGCCAACGGCGCAAACCCCGGCGGCGTGCTGGAGCACCCGGGCGTTATCAAGGATATCGGGCGCGTCAAGGACAGCTGGAACGCTGTCTACCAGGGAAGCGGCAACGCCCACCGCATCGCGGTTCTGGAAGAAGGCATGAAGTTTCAGCAGATCGGCATTCCGCCCGAGGAGGCGCAGTTCCTGGAAACGCGCAAGTTTCAGGTCAACGAAATCGCCCGCATCTTCCGCGTGCCGCCCCACATGGTGGGCGACCTTGAGAAATCCAGCTTCTCCAACATTGAACAGCAGAGCCTGGAATTCGTGAAGTACACCCTCGACCCGTGGGTGATCCGCTGGGAGCAGAGCCTTCAGCAGTCCCTGCTCCTTCCCTCCGAAAAAGCATCGCTGTTCATCCGGTTTAATCTGGACGGCCTTCTGCGCGGCGACTACCAGAGCCGCATGAACGGGTACGCCGTCGGGCGGCAGAACGGCTGGCTCTCCGCCAACGACATCCGCGAGCTGGAGGACATGAACCGCATTCCCTCGGAGGAGGGCGGCGATCTCTATTTGGTCAACGGAAACATGCTCCCGCTTTCTCAGGCGGGAAATTTTTATGAAGAGGAGGCTTCTGAGAATGCAGGTACAAACGCGGGCAGGTAGCCCTCAAAAAGATCAAAGCCGGGGGCGCGAATCGCCGGCGGCGGCTCGCCGCTTCTGGAACTGGGTGCGGGATGAGGATTCCCAGGAGCGCACGCTCTATCTCAACGGCGTCATCTCGGACGAAACCTGGTGGGGCGACGAAGTCACCCCCAAGATGTTCAAGGACGAACTTTTTGCCGGCGACGGCAGCGTCACCGTGTGGATCAATTCCCCCGGCGGCGACGTGTTCGCGGCGGCACAGATTTACAACATGCTGATGGACTACGCCGGGCGCGTCACCGTAAAGATTGACGGGCTGGCGGCGTCCGCGGCCTCGGTCATCGCCATGGCGGGGACAAAGGTGCTGATGGCGCCCACCGCTCTGATGATGATTCACAACCCGTTCACCGTCGCCATCGGCGATACCGAAGAGATGAAAAAGGCGGTTGAAATGCTGAACGAGGTCAAGGAAAGCATCATCAACGCCTATGAAATCAAAACCGGTCAGGCGCGGGTGAAAATTTCCCACTGGATGGATGCGGAAACGTGGATGAACGCGAACAAATCGATCGAACTGAGCTTTGCCGACGGTATTCTTGAGGATGCCAAACGCCGGCAGGCTGAGGAGATACCGCTGAACTTCGCTTTTTCAAGGCGGGCCGTGACCAACTCTCTGCTCGACAAGGTGCGGCCCAAGACAAAACCCGAACCCCAGTCCGAAGTGCCCGACGGCGTACCGGCGGAGCTGCTGCAAAAGCGGCTTTCCCTCATTCTTCACTAATTTTAATGGAGGTAAAAGACATGAACACAATTCTTGAACTGCGCGAAAAGCGCAGTAAAATCTGGAACACCGCCAAGGAGTTCCTCGACCAGAAGCGCGGCGCGGACGGCATTGTTCCTCCCGAAGCCGCAGCCGAGTACGACAAGATGGAGACCGATATGGTGGCGCTCGGCAAGGAAATCGAGCGGCTGGAACGTCAGCAGGCGTATGACCTCGAGCTGAGCCGCCCGACAAGCCTTCCCATCACAAACGCGCCGACCAAACCGGAGGCGCCGAAAACGGGCCGCGCCAGCAACGAGTACAAGGAGGATTTCAGCCGCCATCTGCACGGCAAAGCCCTTCTGCACAACGTCATGACCGAGGGCGTGGACGCCGACGGCGGCTATCTGGTGCCGACGGAATTTGAGCATCAGATTGTGTCGGGGCTGGACGAGGCGAACATCATCCGCTCCCTCGCCAAAGTCATCACGACGTCGAGCGAGCGTAAAATTCCGCTGGCGGCTTCCCATTCCGTGGCGACGTGGACCGCGGAAAACGGCGCGTACACCGAATCCAACCCCACCTTCGGGCAGACTCAGATTGACGCCTTTAAGCTGACCGACCTTGTGAAGGTCTCCACGGAGCTTCTGCAGGACAACATGTTCGATCTGGAGAGCTACATCGCGCAGGAGTTTGCCAGAGCGTTCGGCATCGCCGAGGAGCAGGCGTTCTGCGTCGGCACCGGCACGGGTCAGCCCACGGGGATTTTCACGGCGAACGGCGGGCAGGTGGGCGTGACGGCAAATTCCGCCACGGCCATCACGGTGGACAACGTCCTCGACCTCGTCTACTCGCTGAAAAGCCCCTACCGCCGCAATGCCGTGTTCCTGATGAACGACGCGACGGTGTCGCTGCTGCGCAAGCTGAAGGATTCCAACGGCGCGTATCTCTGGCAGCCTTCCGTGCAGGCAGGCCAGCCGGACAGACTGATCGGCTACCCGATTTACACCTCGCCCTATGTGCCCGCCGTGGCAGCGGACGCGTTTGTGATCGCCTTCGGCGACTACAAAAACTACTGGATTGCCGACCGTCAGGGCCGCACGGTGCAGCGGCTCAACGAGCTCTACTCCACCAACGGACAGGTCGGCTTCATCGCCACCGAGCGCGTGGACGGCAAGGTCATTCTGGCCGAGGGCATCAAGCTGCTCAAAATGGCGGCGGGTTCGTAAGATGCGCTTTCACGTTCGCGTGGAAGCACAAAATATGCAGTTCGTAACGACGAAAGGAGGCGCGGCGGCATGACGCCTGCGGATTTACTGGCCCCGGTTAAGGAAAACCTGATCCTCACGCACGATCAGGATGACGATTTGCTTCTGCGGCTGATTGCCGCCGCCATTTCTTATGCCGAAAGCTACCAGCACGTTTCGGCGGGATATTATGGCGAAAACGCCATGTCTCCCACCACCGAGCAGGCCGTGATTATGCTCGTTTCCAACTGGTACGAGTCCCGCGACGGCTCCACGGGCGGCTTTTTCGCCGATTCCGTGCAGGCGGGCCGGCAGGTGTGGGATACGGTCAATCTGCTGCTGCGGCTGGACCGGGATTGGAAGGTATAGCTATGAGTTTTGGAAAAATGAACAGCTTCATCGACATTATCTCCAACGCGCCGGTCAAGGACGCGGACGGCTTTGTCACGCAGGGCGACACGGTCCTTGCCTCGGTGCGCGCCTACAAGGAGGACCGCAATGGCTCGGAGCGCTGGGCGAATATGGCGGTCTTTTCCGAAGCGTCCGTGCTGTTTCGTTTCCGCAAAATCCCCGGCGTCGAGGTCAGCGCGGCACACTTCATTCTCTGCGAGGAGAAACGGTACCGCATCACCAGCGCGGAGGACGTGCGCGGGCGCGGAATGTATGTAGAGTGCCTGTGCGAGCTGGTGGAAGGGAGCGCGAATTGACGTGGGAAAAGCAGAAATCAAGATGCCGGAGGACTTTCTCCTGAAGGTTTCCCGGCTGAATGAAAAGACAGACGAAATCCTGCCCCGTGTGCTGGAGGCCGGCGGACAGGTCGTGCTGGAACGGGTAAAATCCAACCTCTCCGCCGTCGTCGGGAAAGGCACGAAAAACCTAAGCCGCTCCACCGGCGAATTGGAAAGCGCGCTGGGGCCTTCGCCAGCCAAACCCAAGCGGGACGGCTCCGGCTGGGACATCAAGGTCGGCTTTGCCGAGCCGCGCTCGGGCGGCGGCAGTAACGCGAAAATCGCCAATATCCTCGAATACGGCAAACACGGACAGCCGCCCAAGCCCTTTCTCAAACCGGCGAAAACCCAGAGCCGCAAGGCCTGTATCGAAACGATGAAATCAAAGCTGGACGAGGAGGTGCGGCGGATATGAGCGTGCTTTCGGAACTGAATACGCTTCTCACGCCCATTCTCCCGGTGGAGACAGGCGCTTTTTCCGGTGTTCCGCCCGACGAATATCTGGTGCTGACGCCGCTGACTGATGATTTCGCCCTGTTCGGCGACAACGCGCCGCTGATGGATGTGTCGGAGGTGCGGATTTCCCTCTTTTCCAAGGGCAATTACCTGCAGCGCAAACGGCAGATTACGCAGGCGCTTTTGAACGCCGGCTTCACCGTCACCGGACGCACCTATGTCGGGCACGAGGACGATACCGGCTACCACCACTACGCCATTGATGTGGCGCAGTCTTATGAAACGGAGGAATAAATTATGGCTACCATTGGAATGGATAAGCTCTATTACGCAAAAATCACCGAAGCCGAGGACGGCGAGGAAACCTATGATACGCCCGTCATCCTCGCGAAGGCCATCTCGGCGGAATTGTCCGTGGAGCTTGCCGAAGCGACGCTTTACGCGGACGACGGCGCGTCGGAGGTGGTCAAGGACTTCAAGTCCGGCAAGCTGACGCTGGGCGTGGACGATATCGGCATCACGGCCGCGCAGGACCTAACCGGCGCGGCGGCGGACGACAACGGCGTGCTCATTTCCGCCGGCGAAAACATCGCCCCGCCGACGGCGATCGGCTTCCGCGCTCTGAGGGCAAACGGCAAGTACCGGTACTTCTGGCTCTACCGCGTTATTTTCGGTATCCCTGCGACTAACCTGCAGACAAAGGGCGACTCCATCACCTTTTCCACGCCCAGCATCGAGGGCACGGTCATGCGTCGCAACAAACCGGACACCAAGGGAACGCATCCGTGGAAGGCGGAGGTTTCCGAGGGCGCTTCCGGCGTGACGGCTGAAACCATCTCCGGCTGGTTCGGTCAGGTATACGAACCCACCTACACCGAAGCGCCGGCCGGCGAATAAGGAGGGGTGACGCATGGAAAACGAACGAAGTGCTGTTATTAGCATCGGCGGGAAAAATTATGAACTGATTCTCACCACCCGCGCCACCAAGGAAATCGCGCGCCGCTACGGTGGGCTGGAGAACCTTGGAGAAAAGCTGATGAAGTCCGAAAACTTTGAGATGGCGCTGGATGAGATTATCTGGCTGATTACCCTGCTGGCGAATCAGTCCATCCTCATTCACAACCTCAAAAACAAGGACGCACCGCAGGATCTGCTGACTGAGGAGGACGTGGAGCTGTTGACCTCACCGCTGGATCTGGCGGCGTACAAGAACGCCGTCACCGAGGCGATGTTCAAGGGAACGACGCGGAATGTGGAAAGTGAAAGCGAAGACGGCGCAAAAAACGCGCAGGGCGCGTGACCACAGAAGAAGTGTTCACGCGCCTTTACTATTACGGGACGGTGCAGATGGGCATAGGCACGGAGGAATTCTGGCTGATGCCCATTGGTCTGTTTCTGGATTTATGGGCGTGCCACAAGCAGTTTCTCGGCATGGAAAAGCCGAAACAGACCTTTTCCATTGACGACATCATCCCGCCGGGAATTTGATCTACGATGTTAATTATGGTATAATCAATTTCCCTTAAATAGAAGTAGATAGGTAGAAACGGGAGGGTTGTATGGAACATTATTCTCAAGAAGAACTGAATGCGGCTGTAAAACTTATATCTTCCACTATCAGCAAATGTGAAAAAATGCAATTGAAATTTGCGGAAGGCACATCAAAGCATTCTCTCTTAAAGAACAGAATTAAGGCTCTGTATATTTCGAAAACTTTGATAGAGAATGACGGTAGTCTTGGAATGTATTCTAAACAAGATTTAGAAAATGCCTTACCTCCTGTGCTTTCAATTATAAGTAAAACTGAAAAAGCTCAAACTAAGTAATGTCAACTGAACAAAGGACAATTTTTCGGGAAGCATGGTAGAAACATCCAA
>CALLZZ010000167.1 GCA_937858235.1 uncultured Clostridia bacterium | reverse complement strand
GAAGAACAAGAGTTTTGTTATATCAGAAACTATGAGGACAGCCGCCCTGCGGGTATACCCGGTCATAATCGGCGGCTGTCCTTATCCTTGTGATATAACACTGATTTTACGCAAAGGAGGAATGAGAAATGCGTATTTACAAAGGCGATATGTTCTACGCCGATTTAACTCCGGTTGTTGGGTGCGAACAGGGCGGGATAAGGCCGGTGCTGATTGTCCAAAACGATATCGGAAACCGCTACAGCCCCACCGTCATCGTGGCTGCCATTACCAGCCGCACGGAAAAAAGTCATCTGCCTACCCATATCCGGCTGTGCAGCCAGCAGTACGGACTGCGGCAGAATTCTCTTGTGCTGCTGGAGCAGGTGCGAACCATTGACCGTTCCCGCCTGCGTGAGTACATAGGCCATTTGAGCGAACCACAGATGCAACAGGTCGATGAAGCCTTAGCAGTGAGCTTTGGTCTGGATGCCCTGATGCCGGAACCGCAAATGAGCCTGAGCTTTTAAGAGGAGGAATTTTTCTATGGACAGAAAATCTGCATGGATTTACTGCCGCATTGATGCGCCGGAAGATACTCATGGCGCTTTAAAAGGGCAATACGAAAGACTGGAAATCTATGCCGCACAGATGGGCTTTACCGTTGTAGGCTCCTCGCAAGATTTGGGCAGCAGTCTGAACTTTGACCGCCCCGGCCTGCAGACTGTTTTGGAAGCGGCAAAAGCCGGGAGCTTTCAGATTCTGCTGGTGGATTCGGTGAGCCGCATCGGGCGGGATATGGAAAAGACAATAGCGTTTATGAATACTATTACAAACTGCGGTGTCAGCATTTACTCCCCAGCTGAGGGCGAAATCAAGCTGTCTGATTTTGCAATGCCACCGTTTCAATTGCGATAGGAGGAATGGCTATGACGAAAACAGAACCGGTCAATGAAGTCCGTTATTTGATAGCGCACAACTTCCTCACCTATCTTCTGGAGCAGGGAAAAATCAGCCTTAAGGAATTTCAGATTGCAGACCAATTTGTGGTCGAAAAGTACAAGCCGAGGCTCCGGATTATTTAGTGGAAATAGTGATAGCTATGTCTGCATCTATGTGGTAGTGTATGTGCTAATACCTAAAAGGTATTGAACTTACACGAAAGGAGAATCCACGATGCGAAAAGAAAAAACAATCAGGGTTGCTGTTTACTGCCGTATGGCAACAGAGGCACAGTTAACAGCTGAATGCTCAGAAAAAGAGCAGGCCAAACGGCTGCAGCAAGGCCTGAAAGAACAGGAGGTTCCGCCATGCCGCAGGTACAGGTTATCGAACCGATAAATTCCATTTACCGCTATGCACCGCCTAAGCTACGTGTCTGCGCCTACGCCAGAGTCAGCAGCGACTCCGCTGACCAGCTGAATTCATTCTCTGTGCAGATGGAGCATTATACCTCCCTGATTGCCGGAAATGACGAATGGGAGCTGGTGGACATTTATGCCGATGAGGGCATCACCGGAACCCGGTCGGACAAGCGGGAGGAATTCCAGCGGATGCTTTCCGATTGTAGGAAAGGCAAAATCGACCGCATCCTTGTAAAATCTGTTTCTCGGTTTGCAAGGAACATCCACGACTGCCTCTCCACCGTCCGGGAGTTGAAAGCCCTCGGCATCGAGGTGGAATTTGAGGAAGATGGCCTCAAGACATCGGATATGCACGATGAGATGATGATCGGAGCTTTCAGCTCCATCGCTCAGGAGGAATCCACCTCTATCTCCAACAATATGCACTGGAGCTACGCCCGGAGGATGCAGAACGGCAGCTTCACCTGCTGCTGCGCTCCCTACGGATACGACCTTGTGGATAACACGCTGTTTCCAAATTCCAAGGAAGCCCCGGTGGTGCGCCGGATATTCGGGAGCTACCTCTCCGGGAAAAGTATGGATCAGATAGCAACTGAACTGAACGCCGATGGTGTTCCCTGCAAAAATGGAGAAGTCAGCTGGCTTTATACCGCCGTCAGCTATATTCTGAAAAGCGAACGCTACATCGGTGATGCCCTGCTGCAGAAATCCTACACCACCGACACCATGCCCTTTCAAACCAAGCGCAACAAGGGCGAGCGTGACCGCTATTACATCACCGGTTCCCATGAACCGATTATCAGCCGGTCGGAGTTTGAGCAGGCACAGCGGCTGATGAAAGCCCGTAACTCCCTTTATCCAAACAAGGGGCGTGGCAGGCAATACACTTTCTCACAGAAAATTCGATGTGGCAAATGCGGTACGAATTTCTCCCGCAGGGTGACCAATGGAAAAACCTATTGGGTATGCCACAGGCACTTCCGCAGCAAGGAGCTTTGCGAAATCCGTCAAATCCGGGAAGATGCCATCATGCAGGCGTTCATCCGAATGTACAACAAGTTAAAACAGAACAGCCGCTATATTCTCTCCTCCGCTTTAAACGAGCTGATGGATCTCAAATCCAAAATTACCATGAGCGATGCAAAAGTTGGAAGCATCAATAAGGAAATAGCGGAACTCACCAAGCAGAGTCTGGTACTGAATCGTCTCAGGACGAAAGGTTACATGGACTCTGCTATTTTTATGCAGAAAACCAATGAAATCAACCAGCAGCTCGATCTCTTGAAGCGCAACCGCCGCAGACTGTTGGAAAGCGATGCGGACGATGAGATGATTTCCGACTGCAAGCTGCTGATTGAGCTGGTGGAACAGGGAATGCCATACCTGGCACAGTTTGATGAGGTGCTGTTCCACAGCATTGTCAATCAGATTGTTGTCACCGAGCAGGATAAGCTGAAATTCTGCCTGATCGGTGGGTTTGCCTTTACCGAGCAGCTGCCAAAGGAGGTGTTTGGACGATGAAGAAAAACCGATACCTTCCTTTCGGCTATCACATCCAAAACGGTGTGCTGTGCATCCATGAAGCGGAAGCCGCTGTGGTTCGTCAAGTTTTTGAGGATTACCAAACCGGAATGTCCTACCGCCGGATTGCCGAGCGGCTCACTGCCAAAGGCATCCCCTATATGGAGAACCGCACCGACTGGAACAAGCACATGGTCAAGAGGATGCTGGAGAATTTACGCTACTGCGGCGGTGATGACTTCCCAACAATGATCCCTACCGACATGTTCAGGGCTGTAGCCGCCCTAATCGGACAGAAAAGCCAAGGAGCGCCTTTATCCGAGGAACTGGACAGCATCCGCAGTAAGGCGGTTTGTGGGGCTTGTGGAGCGAAATACAAAAGGGATGGAAGAAGCAAGAAATATGAAGCCTGGTGCTGCTCCGCCGAGGGGCGCATCACACCGAAACGCATCACCGACCAAGCCCTGCTGGAGAGTGTAACAGAAATACTAAATGTGATTATCAGCAATCCAAGCCTGCTGGAGCTGCCTTCACCGCATCGGGAGCATTATTCCCTTGATGTTGCCCGGACGGAAAATCAAATCAACCGGGAGCTTGAAAAAAGCGAAGTGGACAGCGACTATGTCAAGATGCTCATATTCGGCTGCGCCGCCGCAAAATATGAGGCCTGCGCCGATACGGAGCCGGAATACTTAACCCGCCAGTTGCTGGCAATATTCGAGAAGCAGCCGCCACTGGAGGCCTTTTCAACCCCATTGTTTGAGAACACAGTTAAGCAGGTGGTCATAGATTCGGATGGCAGCCTGTGGCTGCGGATGATAAACGGAAAGCTGATCGGAAAGGAGTAACCGCTATGCAAGCACAAACCATAACACCCATACAGAAAAGGGTCGATATAATCCCCGCCAATATTCTTTTAACCAAGCCCAATGCCAGAAAGAGAAAGCTCCGTGTGGCGGCCTACTGCCGGGTCAGCACCGAACAGGAAGAACAGCAATCCAGCTACGCTGCGCAGATTGCTT
>CALLZZ010000166.1 GCA_937858235.1 uncultured Clostridia bacterium | reverse complement strand
CTGGCCGCTCAGATGCTGGCCATCAGCGATGCCGCCCTCCAGAAGGAACTGGCTGCTTATAAGAAGGAGATGGCAGAAACCGTAGCCGCAAAGGACGCAAAGCTTCAGCGTGGGTGCTAAGTCACTCCCCAGGGGTTGCCGCAACACAATGAATTAAAATCGTTTCTGGTATAATCATGAAAGTGAGGATTCTGAAAATGAAAAAACTGGAACAGCTCTATGAAGGCAAGGCCAAAAAAGTCTTCGCCACCGAAGACCCTAACGTAGTGATCGTGGACTACAAGGATGACGCCACTGCATTCAATGGTATCAAAAAAGGTACCATCACCGGCAAGGGTGTCATCAACAACCGGATGAGCAATCACATAATGCGGAAGCTGGAAGCCGAAGGCATTCCCACTCACCTGATTGAGGAGCTGTCCGAACGGGAAACCGCTGTCAAAAAAGTGACCATTGTTCCCCTAGAGGTCATCGTTCGCAATATCTCTGCCGGTTCCTTCGCCAAGCGCTACGGCGTGGAGGAAGGAATTGTCTTTGACGAACCCACCATTGAGTTTTCCTATAAAAACGACGATCTGGGTGATCCCCTCATGAACGCCTATCACGCAGCGGCCTTGAAGCTGGCTACCTGGGCGGAAATCAACCAGATCAAAGATTATGCCTTCCGGATTAACACCCTCCTCAAGGGATTCCTCAAGAGCGTCGGTATCGACCTGGTGGACTTTAAGCTGGAGTTCGGCAAAATCGCTGACGGTCAGATCGTACTGGCCGACGAGATCAGCCCAGATACCTGCCGCCTGTGGGATGAAACCACCCATGAAAAACTGGACAAGGATCGTTTCCGCCGGGATATGGGCGGTGTTGAGGATGCATATCAAGAAGTGATGCGCCGTCTGATGGGTGACAAATGAGCCACAAGAATCAAAATCATCATCCGGCTTCCGGACATGTGAAGGAAGAGTGCGGTGTATTCGGGCTGATCAACAGCTCCGGCTCCGCCGGCCCCCGGAATCCCGCCTTCGATGCCTATCATGCCATGTTTGCCCTCCAGCACCGAGGACAGGACTCCTGCGGCATCGCTGCTTGCATCGACGGCCGCCTGGTACTCCACAAAAACCAGGGTCTAGTTCCCGAGGTCTTTTCCCCCGCTCAGCTGGAGCGTCTCTCCGGCGCCTGCGGCGCCATCGGTCACGTCCGCCACGCCTCCAACGCCAGCGACGTCAACCCCGCCAATGCACAGCCCATTGTCGCCCGTCATGCATCCGGCTCTATGGCTCTGTGCTACAACGGTACACTGGTCAACAGCTTGGCGCTGCGCCGTGAAATGGAAAATCGAGGTGGCATCTTCCAGACTACCAACGATGCCGAAGTAATCACCTATCTGGTGGTGCGAGAGCATCTTCGCACCAATTCTCTGGCTGACGCCATCCTCAACGCTATGGACTACATGGTCGGTGCCTTCTCCCTGGTGGTCATGAACGACAAAGAACTTATCGCTGCCCGGGACCCCAACGGATTCCGTCCCCTCTGTGTCGGGCAGGTGGACGGCTGCTATTGTTTTGCCTCGGAATCCTGCGCCATTGAAGCGTTGGGTGGTACCCTCCTCCGGGATGTAGAACCCGGCGAGGTACTGGTGGCCAGCGGCAGCACTCTAAACAGCTATCACTCTCGGATTAAGGTAGCAAAACGCTCCTTCTGCGTCTTTGAGCTGATCTACTTCGCCCGTCAGGATTCCGTCATTGATGGCATCTCCATCGGCAAGGCACGGGAAGAGGCAGGACGCTTTCTCGCCCGCCGCAGTACGGTAGAGGCCGACGTAGTCATCGGCGTACCTGACTCCGGTATTCCGGCCGCCATGGGTTTTGCCCGGGAATCCGGTCTCCCCTACGCCATGGGTTTGATGAAAAATCGCTACATTCAGCGTACCTTCATTCAATCTCAAAAGCTGGAGCGTGAAAAATCCCTCCGCATTAAGCTTAACGCAATCCGCTCCGTGGTACACGGAAAACGGATCATTATGGTGGACGACTCCATCGTCCGGGGTGGTACCAGCGCCCGGATCGTACAGCTGCTCCGGGACGCAGGTGCCACAGAGGTACATGTGAAGGTCACCGCACCGCCCTTCCTTTTCCCCTGCGACTACGGCACCGCTATCCCCAACGCAGAGCAGCTGGCGGCCTATGGCAGGACTCAGTCGGAAATTTGTCAGCGCATTGGCGCAGATTCCCTCCAGTACCTTTCTCTAGACGACGTGCGTCATCTCGCCGGCGATATCGGCGTCTGTGATGCCTGCTTCACTGGCAACTACGTCCTCCCCCACTCCAACAGCGGCAACCTAAACATGTAACTTTCGAGGAGGTTCTTTCTTTGAATACCAACAGTAAATCTGCTTCCTACGCCGCTGCCGGCGTAGATGTTACCGCCGGTTATCAAGTCGTTGACCGGATTAAGCCTCTGGTCAAATCCACCTATATTGACGGTGTGCTGGGCGGTATTGGCGGCTTCGGCGGTCAGT
The DNA here is from genome assembly GCA_937858235.1 of uncultured Clostridia bacterium. Taxonomy (GTDB): domain Bacteria; phylum Bacillota; class Clostridia; order Oscillospirales; family Oscillospiraceae; genus Onthomonas. Next base: position 3,766 of record CALLZZ010000166.1, on the reverse strand, counting down.
TCGCCCCCAACCTCACCGGTATGACCCGTCCCATTCTGGTCTCCGGCACCGACGGCGTAGGCACCAAGCTGAAAATTGCATTCCTGATGGACAAGCACGACACGGTGGGCATCGACTGCGTTGCTATGTGCGTCAACGATATTATCTGCTGCGGTGCAAAGCCCCAGTTCTTTCTGGACTATATCGCCTGTGGCAAAAACCTCCCTGCCCGCATCGAACAGATCGTTACCGGTATCGCTGACGGCTGCCGTCAGTCTGCCTGCGCCCTCATCGGCGGCGAAACTGCGGAAATGCCCGGCTTCTACCCCGAGGACGAATACGATCTGGCCGGTTTTACCGTGGGTATCGTAGACGAACCGAATCGCATCGACGGCTCCAAGCTGGCTTCCGGTGATGTGCTCATCGGTCTGGCCTCCTCCGGCGTTCACTCTAACGGTTACTCCCTGGTGCGCAAGACCCTGAACATCAACGAAACCTTTGCTCAGCACAGCGATGAACTGGGCTGTACCCTGGGTGAGGCACTGCTGGTTCCCACGCGGATTTATGTCCGTGCCGTTCAGTCTCTAATGGCCTCCGGTGCCACCGTCCATGCCATCAGCCATATCACCGGCGGCGGTTTTTACGAAAACGTCCCCCGCATGATGCAGCCCGGTTTGACGGCAAAAATTGACGTATCCACCTTCCCCATGCCCCCCATCTTCGATATCATCCGCAAAACCGGTGACATTCCCGTCCGGGACATGTACAACACCTTTAACATGGGTATCGGCATGATTATCGCTGTCCCCGCCTCTGAGGTAGACAAAGCTATGGCAGCTCTGAAATCCGATGGCGAACAGCCTTACCTCATCGGCTCCGTCGCCATCGGTGACGCTGGTGTGGAGGTGCAGCTGTAATGGTTCGCATTGCAGTTCTGGTTTCCGGTGGCGGCACCAACCTCCAGGCTCTCATTGACGCACAAAACCGTGGAGAGTTCAAAGACGGTACCATTGCCGCCGTGATCTCTTCTTCTCCTGACGCTTTTGCCCTGGAACGGGCCAAAAGAGCGGGCATTCCCGGTTACGTCATCAATCGTCGGGACTATGCTTCCAATCAGGAACTGACACTGGTGCTTACTCGTCAGCTCAGGGAGCTGGACATCGGTCTGGTGGTTTTGGCCGGCTTTATGTACATCCTGACTTCGGAGCTTATCGACGCCTATCCCAACGCAATCATTAACGTTCATCCTGCTCTCATTCCCTCCTTCTGCGGTGAAGGATTTTATGGTCTTCACGTCCACGAGGCTGCCCTGTCCTACGGCGTGAAAGTCACCGGTGCTACCGTCCACTTTGTCAGTGAAGACTGTGACGGCGGCCCCATTATCCTCCAGCGTGCCGTTCCCATCCAGGAAGGAGATACCCCCGAGGTGCTCCAGTGCCGGGTGATGGAACAGGCAGAGTGGCGTATTTTGCCTGAGGCAGTCAGCTTGTTCTGCCAGAGTCGGCTACGGGTAGAAGGACGTATCGTGCACATTTCCCCAGCGTGATTTTCGGAGGTTTTTGCTATGAAGATTTTGAACATCGCAGAAGAACTGCGTAACAATTCCTATCCCGGCCGCGGTATCATCCTGGGCCGCAGTACTGACAACACCAAGGCTGTTATCGCCTACTTTATCATGGGCCGCAGCGTCAACAGTCGTAACCGGATCTTCTCCGTCACCGAGGACGGTATTCGTACCGAGGCCTATGACGCCTCTAAAATGGAAGATCCCAGCCTGATCATCTATCATCCGGTGCGCTGCTTTGATGGTAAGACCATCGTCACCAACGGTGACCAGACGGATACCATTCGGGATACCCTCCAGGAAGGGCACTGCTACCGTCACGGTCTCCTGGTTCGTACCTTCGAGCCTGACGGCCCCAACTACACCCCCAGAATCTCCGGTGTGGTAAAACCCGATGGCAGCTACAACCTGTCCATCCTCAAGAGCTTTAACGGCGATCCCAACTGTTGCTGCCGTTACTTCTACGAGTATGATGCGCCCGCGGCTGGCTACGGTCACTTTATCCACACCTACCAAGGGGACGGCAACCCTCTGCCCTCCTTCGAAGGGGAACCGGAGGTCATCACCGTTGACTGCGCTTCCGCTGCCGACTTTGCCGACCTGCTGTGGACCAACCTGAACGCGGACAACAAAGTTTCTCTCTTTGTCCGCTACATTGACATCGCCTCCGGCAAAACCGACGATGTGATCAAAAACACTAACGTTTAATTTTATTGGGAGGTACTGAAAAATGAAGGAACTGGAACTGAAATACGGTTGCAACCCCAACCAGAAGCCCAGCCGTATCTATATGCTGGATGGCGATCTCCCTGTCACCGTCCTCAACGGAAAACCCGGCTACATCAACTTCATGGACGCTTTCAACTCCTGGCAGCTGGTCAAAGAGCTTAAGGTCGCTACCGGTCTGCCTGCTGCCGCCTCCTTTAAGCATGTCTCCCCTGCCGGCGCTGCCGTTGGTCTCCCTCTCAGCGATACAGACAAAGCCATTTACTTCGTAGATCCCAAGGCTGAGATTACCCCCATCGCAGCTGCTTACATCCGCGCCCGCGGTGCAGATCGTCTCTGCTCCTACGGTGACTGGGCAGCTCTGTCTGACGTCTGTGACGGCGCTACCGCCACCTATCTGAAGGACGAAGTCTCTGACGGCATCATCGCCCCCGGCTACACCGAGGAAGCACTGTCCATCCTGAAAATCAAGAAGAAGGGCAACTATAACGTGGTACAAATCGACCCCGATTATATCCCTTCCGTGCCGGAACGCCGTGAAATTTTTGGCATCGTCTTTGAACAGGGTCACAATTTCCTCAACATCGACCAGGAAATGCTCCAGGATATCGTCTCCGACAACAAGGATCTGCCTGAGAGCGCCAAGATCGACCTGATTGTCAGCCTGATTACCCTGAAGTACACCCAGTCCAACTCGGTCTGCTACGTCAAGGATGGCCAGACCATCGGTGTCGGCGCCGGTCAGCAGAGCCGAATCCACTTCACCAGACTGGCCGGCAACAAAGCCGACAACTGGTGGATGCGCCAGCATCCCAAGGTGCTGGGGCTCCAGTTCGTAGACGGAATCCGCCGCCCCAACCGGGACAACGCCATTGATGTGTACACCTCCGACGAATATGAGGACGTACTGGCCGACGGCGTGTGGCAGGAAACCTTCAAGGTCAAGCCCGAAGTGCTCACCCTAGAGGAAAAGAAAGCCTGGATCGCCAAGATGACTGATGTCTCTGTGGGTTCCGACGCCTTCTTCCCCTTCGGCGACAACGTGGAACGGGCATTCAAATCTGGTGTGAAGTATATCGCTGAGCCCGGCGGTTCCATCCGGGACGACAACGTCCTCGAAGCCTGCAACAAGCACGGAATCGTTATGTGCTTTACCGGCATCCGCCTCTTCCACCACTAATCGTTGCTTTCCACTTAAAAAAGGGGACTCGCGTCCCCTTTTTAAGTGCCTTCTACAAATGTATGATGTTCCCACTTTGGGAACCCATTTTATGCTATGAGGTGAATCATTCATGAAAGTATTAGTCGTTGGCGGCGGTGGCCGCGAACATGCTATTTGCTGGGCACTGAAAAAGAGCCCTAAGGTAACCGAACTGTTCTGCGCCCCCGGTAACGCTGGAATCAGTGCCATCGCCACCTGCGTCCCCATTACCGCAACTGATGTGGATGCCATGGTGCAGTGGGCCAAAGAAAACGCCATGGATTTCGTCATGGTAG
>CALLZZ010000165.1 GCA_937858235.1 uncultured Clostridia bacterium | reverse complement strand
CCACTCCAACAACTATTACCTGTACAAAAAAGCTGGCCGAGGAATTTACTTCCCCGGTCAGCTCTTTTTTAGGAATTTTCCGTTTTCTTTCCCACTTTGCACATGAAAACAAACACCACCAGCAATAATAGACAGACGATCCAAACTGCTCGCTCCCCCAAACACTTCGTCAGCAGTCCACCGATCAGCGCACCTGCAATAAACGCCCCATTGATGCTGTAGTATTTCAGACTGTTCCACAGTCGTTTTTTCTCTCCGCTTTTGAGGTACTGGAACAAATTCTCTGTCCCGCTCCTCAAGTTGCCGGTACACATGGTGGTAGCGTAGGTTAACCCATGGATTTTGCGAAAACTCTCCACTTGCATGGCGCAGACAAAGGAAATTGCAACATTGACCCCTGGATTTGACTTTCCGCCGGGGACAAACCCCACCAGCAGAAGGATCACGCCCTCAATCAATACCGTTCTCTGCCGCCAGTGGAGTCCGGGGCTTTGCTTGCACTTTTTCTGAATCAGCTCAGTCAGCAGCACTCCGGCTGCAAAGGCCACGATAGGCAGAAAGTAACGCGCTGCCTGACTCCAGCTTCCCTCGGCCAGCTTCATGCCCAGCAGCACCATATTCCCGGTCTGGGCATTCGCAAATACGCCACCCCGTGAAAAATAAGTGTACGCATCTAAAAAGCCGCCGATCAGTGCCAGAAGCACCCCGATGGGAAAGGATTCCGACCGCTGAAACGGACTGCTGTGTTTCGTTTTTTCCATTCGAATCGCTCCTTTTCACTGCCAAGACTCTTATTGCTGATCCACGCAGTACTGAAACACTTTTCGGAGCAGCAGCACATTGATACAGGCAGTCAACGCACATCCAATCAGAATCCAAAACAACGCCAGCCGTCCAAACAGTACGGGGGATAAAAGAAGTAAAATACCCGGCAGCCAGTTCAGACCCACCATCAACACGGTGCGTGGCAGATAGCGAATACTGAGGAATAACCCGTTGACGATGGTACCAGTAACGCTGTTTTCAAACTGAGCGATCAGTGGATAGGCGTAGGTAAAAACGAATCCGAAGAGCAGCGTCAGCAGAAGGAAGAACGTCAAGAGCGGCAGCCGCAGACTGGAATTCCAGCCATACAGCACATAGAGGTCGGCTACGGTAAACGCCATTACCACCAACTGCAGCAGTCCGGTTAACAGTCCTTTCTTCCAATTCTGGCGGAACGCCGCAAAAAAGGGCCGCACCACTTTGCTGCTACGGTGCTGAATCCGATTCAGCGCCACACGGTACAGTGCTACTGTAGACACACCAAAGGTCACTATGGGCACGCAGCACAACAGATATAGTAAATTCAGGATCACTAAATCACAGACGTCAGATAGAAAAGACATAAATGGCGTGTTCAAATCAAACCACTTTCCCAAACACCTTCCCCCCTTTCGTTGCTTTCTTTATACCATACCGTTCCGGTTGTTGTAAAGTGTACTCCGCTCTGTGTATACTCTCATTGTAGAATTTTGTCGCATCACAGCGCACATTTTTGGCTATACTGCACAAATAAAAGCATTGTTTTTGCTTAAAACAGCAAAAATACGATTGCTTCCATAAAAGTAATTGCAGAAGTGAAAAACCCACGTTATACTAGGAGCTATCGAAGTTTGGAAACGTTTACAATTCGTTTCCACGCACAAAACAATAGGAGGATATGGAAAATGAAACGAATCACTGCACTCATGCTAGCTCTGGTCATGTGCCTGGGTACGCTGACTGCCTGCGGCGGCAGCAAAACCCCTGACGCCAGTGCCGGCACTTCCGCAGGCACATCTGTGAAGCAAGGCACAGACACCACTGCCAAAGGCGCTGTCTACTACCTGAACTTCAAGCCCGAACAGGATGAACAGTGGCAGGATCTGGCTGCGAAGTACACCAAGGAAACTGGGGTACCCGTCACCGTCATCACCGCTGCCGACGGCACCTACGAGTCCACTCTGACCTCCGAAATGGCCAAGAGCGAGGCTCCCACCCTCTTCCAGGTCAACGGCCCTGTGGGTCTGGCCAACTGGAAGAATTACTGCTACGACCTATCCAAATCCGATGTCTACGGTCAGCTGACCTCTGACGACTTCGCCCTCAAGGGTGACAACGGTGAGGTTTACGGCATCGCCTACGTCATTGAGACCTATGGCCTCATTGTCAACACCAAGCTCCTGAAGGAAGCTGGCTACACCACTGCCGACATCACCAACTTTGACTCCCTAAAGTCCGTGGCAGAAGACATCACCGCTCGGAAGGGTGAACTGGGCTTCTCCGCCTTTACTTCCGCCGGTATGGACGCCTCCTCTGATTGGAGATTCAAGACCCATCTGGCTAACCTGCCCATCTACTACGAGTATAAAGAGAGGGGCATCTCTCAGACCGATGCCATCGAAGGAACCTATCTGGACAACTACAAAAACGTTTGGGATCTGTATATCAACAACGCTACCTGCGAGCCCAGCTTGCTCAGCTCTAAGACCGGCGACGATGCTCAGGCAGAGTTCTGCACCAGCGAGGCCGTATTCTATCAGAACGGTACCTGGGCTTGGGACGAAAACATGGAATCTGGCGTTGGCGCAGATAATCTGGACATGCTGCCCATCTATATCGGCGTAAAAGGCGAGGAAAATCAGGGACTGTGCACCGGCTCCGAAAACTACTGGTGTGTCAACAAAAACGCCTCCAAGGAAGATATTCAGGCAACTCTGGACTTTATGAACTGGGCTGTCACCTCTGATGAAGGCACCACCGCTCTGGCGGATGACATGGGTTTTGTCTGCCCCTTCAAGGATGCTAAGGAACCCTCCAACCCCCTGGTGACCATTGCCAACAAGTATATGGAAAAGGGTCTCACTCCCGTCTCCTGGAACTTTAGCTCCATCCCCTCTGAAAACTGGAAGAATGGCGTTGGTTCCGCTCTGACCGAATATGCTCAGGGTACCGCTTCTTGGGACAACGTTGTCAAGGCCTTCGTAGATGGCTGGGCAACCGAGTACAAGGCTGCTGCTAAGAGCTGATCATTCGCAACAACAAAGTAAATTGGCTTTTCGCCGAACAGGAAAGGGGTGAACGGCATGCCGTTCACCCTTTTTTCCACTCACTCCAAACTCTGAGGGAGGAAAAGTCTCTATGGCACACTCAATTCGCAAATATTTCCCCATTTTTGCCCTGCCCACTATGGCAGCCTTCTGTATCGGGTTCTTATGGCCGTTTCTACAGGGTGTCTATCTGTCCTTCTGCGAATTTACCACGGTCACTGACGCGATTTTTGTCGGTTTTAAGAATTATATCAAAGTTTGGGGCGATGCCACCTTTCTTCACGCCTTCTGGTACACTGCCCTGTTTACCGTCGTCTCCGTTCTGGCCATCAACATACTGGCCTTTCTGGTCGCCTTGCTCCTGACCCGCGGCATTCGAGGCACCAACCTCTTCCGCACGGTGTTCTTTATGCCCAACCTCATTGGCGGTATCGTGCTGGGCTATATCTGGCAGCTGATTTTTAACGGTGTCCTGCTCCACTGGGGCAGAACCCTCACCTACTCTACCTGGTACGGTTTTTGGGGCCTTGCCATTCTGATGTGCTGGCAGCAGGTAGGCTATATGATGATCATCTATATCGCTGGGCTTCAGGGGGTTCCGGAGGAGCTCAAGGAAGCTGCCCGCATGGACGGTGCTACCTCCCGGCAGACCCTGTTCAAGGTAACCATCCCCATGGTCATGCCTTCCATCACCATCTGTACCTTCCTGTCCGTAACCAACTCCTTTAAGCTCTTCGATCAGAACCTCTCACTAACCGCCGGAGCGCCTTCTAATATGTCCGAACTCCTGGCTCTGAATATCTACAACACCTTCTATGGCCGGGTAGGCTGGCAGGGTGTGGGTCAGGCCAAGGCCGTCATCTTTTTCCTGCTGGTGGTGGTAATCGCACTGCTCCAGCTCCGCTTTACCAGATCTAAGGAGGTGCAGCAGTAATGAACGGAACCCATGAACGTAAAATAAACCGTGTCCTTACCGTGGTGTTTTCCCTGCTCTGCTTGGCCTATGTGGCACCCATTTTCCTGGTCTTTTTGAATTCCCTGAAAAAGAACATCTTTATCAGCCGGGAACCCTTCCGCTGGCTCACAGAGCTGAATTTTAACGGACTGGACAACTATATCTACGCCACCCAAAAGATAAAGTTTTTCTCATCCATCGGCAACAGCGTCATCATTACGGTTCTTTCCGTGATCCTGATCCTGGTCTGCTGCTCTATGTGCGCCTGGTATATCTCCCGGGTACGGGATCGTCTATCCAACGTCATGTACTACCTGTGCATTTTTTCCATGGTAGTCCCCTTCCAGATGGTCATGTTCTCTCTATCCAAAACCGCAGACAGTCTGAAACTGAACACCCCCTGGCTGATCCCCGTCATTTATTTGGGCTTCGGTGCAGGCCTGGCAGTCTTCATGTTCTGTGGCTTTGTCAAATCCATCCCTCTGGAAATCGAAGAGGCCGCTATGATTGACGGCTGCAATCCTTTGCAAACCTTCTTTCACGTGGTGCTCCCTATCATGAAGCCCACCTATATCTCCGTGGCTATTCTGGAGACCATGTGGATTTGGAACGACTACCTGCTTCCCTATCTGGTGCTGGATCTGAAACGGTACAAAACCATCCCCATTGTGATTCAATACCTCCGGGGCGGCTATGGGAAAACTGATATGGGCGGGATTATGGCCTGCATGGTGCTGGCGATCATCCCCATCATCCTCTTCTACCTGATCTGCCAGAAGCACATTATCAAAGGTGTCATTGCCGGCGCTGTCAAAGGATAACAGGAGGCGAACCTATGACCATCAAGGATCTGGCTGCCGCTTCCGGCTACTCTGTGGGTACCGTCTCCCGGGTACTGAATGGCCACTCCAACGTAAGTGAAACAGCTCACAGTATCGTGATGAAGGTAGTTGAGGAATACGGCTTTGAGCTAAACGCCAACGCAAAGTATCTCAAACAGCAATCCGGTACCTGTATCCTTGTCATTGTCAAGGGTACCTCCAACGAACTCTTTGCCACCTTAGTAGAACAGCTTCAGCTATTGGCTACAGACACTCGTTACCCGTTGATTATTGACTATATTGACGAGGATGCCAACGAGGTTGTTCGTGCCATCCAGTTGTCAAAAGAACGCAAACCTCTAGGAATCCTCTTCCTGGGTGGGAGCAATCGTCACTTTCGAGCCTCCTTTGCACAAACCAAGGTACCCTCTGTGGTGGTGACCAACGATGCCCATGCGCTGGACTTCCCCCGCCTTTCCAGTGTTTCTACCGACGACCAAGTAGGTGCTTACCAGGCAGTGGAACACCTCATCCGCGCCGGCCATAACAATATCGCTGTGCTGGGCGGTGATCGTACCCGTTCCGATACCAGTTTCCTCCGTTATCAGGGCTGCGTCGATGCTTTTCAGCACAACAGACTCCACTTTGACGACAGCTGGTATCGCACCGGTCGTTACTCTTTCGCTTCGGGGTACCGGAACATGACCGATTTGCTCCAGATTCACCCTGAGACTACCGCCGTGTTCGCTATGGCCGATGTCATCGCCATCGGTGCCATCCGTGCTCTGTGGGATCAGGGGAAACGAGTCCCTTATGACGTCTCTGTCATCGGCTACGACGGACTGCGGATCAGTGACTACTTCCTCCCCAAGCTCTCCACCATCGCCCAGCAGGTAGAGGCACTGGCGCAGCGTAGCTTTACGCTTCTCCTGGACTGCGTGGAAGGTGGCCTACCCGCCCGCCACGAAACCGTACCCTTCTCCCTGAAAATCGGAGAAAGTGTACGTTCCCTCTCATCACTCCCAAAATAGAAAGTGGTTATCGCTATGAATCGAAGCTGTGGCATTTTGCTGCATATCACCTCCCTGCCCTCCCGGTACGGTATCGGGAATTTGGGACGGGAAGCCTACAACTTTATTGATTTCCTCCATGCTGCCGGTCAAAGCTATTGGCAGATCCTGCCCATCGGCCCCACCGGTTACGGAGATTCCCCTTATCAATCCTTCTCCACCTTTGCCGGAAATCCCTACCTCATTGATCCGGATCGCCTGATCCAACAGGGCTGGCTAACCCAGAACGAGGTGGATGGGGTTTCCTGGGGGCAGCAGCCCGATCAAGTGGATTTTCAACTTCTTTATCAGCAGCGGCTGCCTCTGCTGCGCAAAGCTTATGAACGCTTCCGGCAGGCACCCCCCGCCAGGTTCTCCCGTTTTT
>CALLZZ010000164.1 GCA_937858235.1 uncultured Clostridia bacterium | reverse complement strand
TTGCATATATTCTTTGATTGCATATATTCTTTGATTGCATATATTCTTTGATTGCATATATTCTTTGATTGCTATATAATGGTTAAAGCAGGTAATTGGAAACAGGGTGTGATTGCCACCGACTTTCACAAGAGAAAGGAGGTGGTATGATATGACGACATACGAAGCCATATCTTTATTGATATCGTGTTCTATGTTGGTTGTATCCTTAATCTCCTTACTTATTGTCATAATCAAGACAATAGCAGGACAAAAAAAGTAATCACCCTGTTCGCAGCAGGATGATTATTAATATATAATCGTCTATTGGCAATCACATCTTTGCATGATCCAATTACCTGCTTTTATTATAACCAAAAATACTCTATTTGTAAACATTTTTTTGCCGATCAAAGCTGAAGAGGGTCTCCGACCCTTGAGTACCGCTCGAAAATCCTTCCGCATGGGATACATAAATATGGCTTTCCGTGACAGTCCATTTTCAAGATGCCTGTCCATTCGCCCGCGTGACCCATCCGATCAGATCACAAACTGTTGAGACCATCTCCGTTTTGGAAAGCTTTGGATATGTCCTTGTCACCCATATTATTGTCTCAATATCTTCAGGACTGAATGTCCTGCCGGAAAACGCCCTGATAGTATCATCCATAGACTTGTCTTTCACCTTCCCTTCAAGTCTATAGTAACACAATCCTTTTTTGGAGTCAGACCTACAACATTCCCCAAAATAAGTTGATTTGAGCGGTGAGGAAATAGAGAATCAATCCTATGGTCACTACCTTGATTACTTGTTTTGGAAGCTGACGCCATTTTCCCACACAGAACCCGCGCGGCAGCGCCTGCGCAAACAGCCTTACGTTATTATACCATATTATCTCTCTATCTTTTTATGATATGTAAATTATACCAGATTCTGATAGATTCTATAACTTCATTACTGTGCTTTGGTTACATTACCCACTCAAAATAGCGAGGAGGCATAAAAGGTTACCGCACCAACCACCCATAATCTTGCCTGCAATCCACGATATAATCAACATACACTGTCTGATCCTTAATCTGATACAGAATCAAATACCATTTCTCAACGAACATCTTGTGATACTTGTTCAGTGGTATAAACTCTATGTTGAGGAAGGGAAATCGTTCCGGCATGGTGGAAAGGGAACGAATGGCATCCATTAATTCCTTCTTTGTCCTGCGGGCAGCAGTAGGACTTTTTTGTGCCAGAAACCGAACATGACCCGCCAGCATCTGACGGGTACGATCGGAAACAATCACCTTATATTGAGGCTTTTTTTCCATGTTCCACCTCATCTATAATGCTTTCTAAATAGCTGTCCAGTTCATCCGGCGTTACTCCGGTGCGACCAGCCATTCGATCTTCCTCAACGGATAGCAGTTCTTCGCGCAGCTTGAGCATTTTTTCTCTACGGGTAAACGTATCTATATCCATGACCACGAGGTCGCCCTCGCCGTTTTTGGTAAGATACACAGGCTCCCCGGAGGATTTGCACAAAGCCGCAATTTCATTATAGTTCTGCCTGATGCTTGCGGATGGTTTAATCTGCATGATATCAGCTCCTTGTAGTAACATTCTAATCATATTATACCCATTTCATGCTATGAAATCAATCAGCAACTTTGGTTACAGTCTTTCAAGCTCCCGTGGGTGCTGCAAACCCAATAAAATTCTCAAATAATCGTTCATGTCTTTCCCGCGCTTAGGCGGCTCATCGGAAACGTGCTCATCCTTTACAGGGCAAACAGTTTCTCCACCTCTTCTTCAAGTGTTCCGCTCTTCGCATACTCCAATGTGTCGCACAACTTAATATTGTACTTATCAATATGGATCTCATCACTGAATCCAAGAATGTACCTTAGGCAAATCCGGTAGATGATTTCTGTCGGTGCACAACCATATACCTGTTTTGCAAAGATATGATTCAATCTTTCCGCATTATCAGGATACAAAGCTTTCATACACTTGCTCTGGTACAGGCGGGTGACAATCTCTGTGATGTACATGCCTGACTTCATGTAAAGGTCAGCAAACGTATTGTTCGGATCATCGAAGCATCCCGGATTCTCCTGTTCCAGCCGGTCGACCATATCCTTGACTACACGCTTTGGCGTAAAGATTTGGTTTGTTTTCTGCGGCGGAATATAGTCAAAAATGTCACCTTTGCTGGTCTCATCAAAGTAATCAGCCAGTTCAGCGCGTTTCTTCATAAATTCCAGAACGGCATCATTGAAGACAACTTCATCGAACAGGTGACCGTCGAAATGTCTCTTGTGTTCCTTGTCTCGAATTTCGTTTCCATCCTCGTCCTTCTGGTAGTAATCACCGCCATCACGTAGCAAGCGGAACTGATCCAGCGTAACGCCTTCTCCGTTCTGTGGATTAACAGTCACTTCCCAGAATACATCTTCTGGTACGAGTGAATCGAAATTTGCCAGTGTCGTTTTTTCATCACCATAGGCCATGAGAAATGCGGGTATGGTACGGGAGAAACCACGCAGGTGATCCCTCACGCTACCTTCAATGGAATCCTTCTGATTATTGAGCTTTTCCGTCTCTACTGTTTCTACGATGGTTTCCGCCGCCTTCTTGACAGTCTCATCATCATGAAGTTTCTTCTGAATATTCTGGACCATGTCCCGGTAGCCTTGAAGCCGTTTCTGCGTATACTCATCATCAAGCTTTGAGATTTCCGACATGGAAGTACCAGACTTCTGTGCCTCGGAGATCTTGTCGTCACGTTCTTTGACGAGCTGGTGATCGCGGATGGTGTAATCACCGTGTTCCCGGTTGACTACAGTGTCCGTGGTTTCCTGAATTTTCCGTTCCAGCTGATTCTGTGTGGATTTTTTCAGGTCATGGCCGTACTGTGCTCTTGCTGAATCCACCAGCGTATTGGCGATAGGCCTGGAGAATTTTTCACGCAATTCCTTCAGTTCATCCTTCTTTGGATCCTTTTTCCTCTCAAAACACTTGGTGATGTCTTCCACTGCATCAGCCAGTTTTTTATCGATATCCCCATAAACCTTGTCTCCGAAAAGCTCGCTTGCTGTGCCGATGACCTGTTCCTTCGGAATCTCCACTTCACTGTTTACGTTGAGATTCAGCTCATCAGCTGTACCTTCATCAACTCCGATGGGAACCAGCGTCTTAGGTTCCTCAATTGCCTGCATGCCATTGATGAGGTCAATGATCTCCTTTGGTGCTCCAAAAATACCGGAAATGTTGGCGAAAAGGAAGTTTGACATGAAACCGCGCTCCACGACTTCTTTGGCATGGATGTGTCGCGGAATCGTGAGAACGGACTCAGCATCCAGTTCGATCATAGAGCCCTGGTCATCCTCACCGTAGACAGGGAAGAAGTTCAAAAGCTCACGAACATGCTGCTTACGCTGGTCGAAGTCTCCCTTGTCTCCTGATGTTTCCGGAATCAGGTCATTGGCGAACTGCTCGAATATAGTCAGTGTACGCGCCGGATCAAAGTCAAAGACATAAGCGTTCTGCTTCCTGTAGGAATTGCCCTGCGCATCATGGAACAGGCAAGGATTCTGTGCGCGGAAAGCGGCTTGCATGTACAGTGCCGGACTCGCCATGTTAGAAAGCATAAGAACTGCCGTCCACTCCGGGATCGTGACACCGGTCGTCAATTGACCAACCGACAGAGTAATGGTCTTATCATATTTTTTGATGGCTTCCGTGACACGGTCGAATGCCTTCTCATTCTCATCATCGTCATCCAGCTTGCCATCACCCGCTGCAAGGATCACGTGATAATCCTTGAACACAGGATGAAGCTCCAGCTTCTTTGCCAAAGCCTTAGCACTCGCTACGCGATTTAGCAGCCAGAACGAATGCTTCAGCTCATTTCGCAGTTCCGATGTAGAGAACGGGAACTTCTCCTGATGTGTTAGTGCATCGAGAAGCTTGTCCACATCCGCATCATGTATGAACTTGCCGGATTCGTTTGTCTTGAAGAACTCATTCAGGTCGAAAGCATATTCTTCGACATCATTGTCTGCAAGCTCAATGCCTTGTTTTACCTTGTCGCGGATGATATCCGACATCTGGTATGTAAACAGACTGAGCCGCGGAAGGTTTTCATACGGATTCTCTATCTCCCTGGAATCATCCCAATCACGCTTTTTCTTCTGTTCGTCCGCATACGTCCAGTTGAAAATCGCATCATCCGCAAATTTGTCGTTTGCCAATGCCTTAAACGGCGTGCCAGAAAGATGCAATGTCCATTTACGCTTAATATGATTAAAGGCAGTATCCGTCTTGTAGGTATCGACGCCTTCATGTGCCTCATCTACGATCATAATATCCCAGTTCAAGCCTTTTTCAGCACTAACTTCAGAAAGTTTGTCATACTGGCCACCGAAATAGATGGAACCTTTCAGATCTTGCAGACTCACAAACTCAATACAGCCATTGGTATTATCATCCAGCCTATCAAGATACTGCTGACGGCTCATCACATATTTTTTGTCCTTGATGCCGTCCACATTGCTAACAAACAGATAACCGGACTGCGGACCGAAAAACGTCTCATAGTCCGAATACCATGAGTTTGCAATCGCCGGGCGGTTCGTAACGATGAGAATGTTCGTTGCATCAAGCCTCTTGCACAGATCATAAGCTGAAAGTGTTTTACCAAAACGCGGCTTCGCATTCCATAAAAATTCACCATTGCTGTGAGACTTGAAATAATCAAGTGTCATCTCAACAGCTTTGTCCTGCTCATTGCGGAGCTTATACGGAATGACAGCGTCCGCGTCATCATCGGACACAACGCCATGATTCTGGGTAAAATCTACAAAATTACCCTTTGCGGTGTTTGGATTAATGCGGAACCACTCAGTGCCTTCCTCACGGCTGACACCGAGCTTCTTCAGATAAGCATGAAAGTCCTTATCTGTAAATGTGCCGAATGGTTCCGTCATATATGCGGCGTGCATGTGCCACCATGTTTTATGATCCACACCAACTGTATGCGTCTGCTCTTTGATGCGATTCTCAACCTCCCGCTCTGTAAAACCGATCTTTGTCCAGCCATCATGCGCTGGCACTCCCGGTGTCGTGTACGCATAACATTGGGGAAAAACCTCATAGGCTGTTTTTATCATTATGCCCGCCATCACGCCATCTCCTTTACATGCGATTCTATGAAGTTAATCTCCGTTTCATCAAGCCCGTACTTGCGGTAAAGCTGAAGATCGATTTCATGGACGGATTTTGACCAGTCGATACCGGAGTTTGAAGTAAAGTCTTGGAGAGGAACATACTTCCAGACTTCGGTATTATTATCTTGTGTTACTTTCAGCACATGAAGCATTGCTCTGGCAAACTTGCCTTTAATATACTTAAGGGTAGATTCTGCTTGTTCTTTTAATTCAAAAGCACCAATACTTATAAACGATTGGGTAAAACCTAACCCTGGTTCTCCTACAATTGGACTTGATAGAACTTCATCAAACGCACCAGTACCATTTACCTTTGGGAGAATAACCTTATATTTATTAAGATTTTGATGCTCTGATAAATATTTTCGATCAATATACTTGTATACTCGATTGTTGTCGATCAGCCCAAGTATCCTTACTGCTCCATCAAAAGATGATTCTTTAAAGATATTCAATGTCTTAAAAATAGATGTTGTTAATCGACGCTCTTTTCCTTTACTTCCAATCTGATTTTTACATTCGGGATGGTCTTTGTATAAGATATCCAATTCAAATTTGTTTTGCAAGTATATTTCATTTGATAAGGGTGCGATCTCAACATGAATCACTTTGTGTAGTATCTGGTTGAGTTCTTCATACTTTGTATAAATCTCTATTGCCCCGAAATCTTTCTTGGAATCTCTATAAGTAACAGCAACTCCACCCTTGATATCAGTGTTTGGAAACACTTTAGAAGCATTTTCTTCATACTTCATTACTTTAATATGAGAATCATTAAGCATTTTCTCATTCCATGCTTTCGGTGTGTTACCGGAATTAAATAAGAAACGAGAGGGAGTGATGAATTCTGCCTTTTCACTGATTTCATACGCTGCA
Organism: uncultured Clostridia bacterium; assembly: GCA_937858235.1. Classification (GTDB taxonomy): domain Bacteria; phylum Bacillota; class Clostridia; order Oscillospirales; family Oscillospiraceae; genus Onthomonas. Next base: position 16,832 of record CALLZZ010000164.1, on the reverse strand, counting down.
TCAATAAGATAGTTATACACCTGCTTATCCGAAGTTCCCTTTCTTGTTTCTTGATACGGTGGATTCCCGATCACAAAATTGAAAAGTTTATGTCCCATGGCTTTTATCTCCTTTAGCTTGTTGAAGAGAATGAAGCTATCCCTTCTCCAGTTGTATATCTTACAAGGTATGGCTTCGGGTTCTTCATCTGCCATATCCGTCATTTCAGAGTGCATATCGAAAAGCGTCATCTGCCGGAATTCCTCGTACGGCTTTCCAAGCGGGACAGTATCTTTTAATCCATCCATCTGCCAGATGTTCCATACGATTTTGTTTGTCACCGTCCGCAGCAGTTTCTCATCTGGCTCTTTGTCCCATCGTTCCTGATAGTAGTCAATGAACGTCAGAAGCAGGTTAATTCTGGCTACCAGGAGATTGTCGCCCTGATACTCATATCCGTAGGACGCCTCGAATGCCCGGATCACCCATTTGACCCACTCATCATAGTCCCTGACATTTTCATTCACGATTCGGAGCTTCCGGTCGAGCAGTCCGATTCTCCGCTTCGGAGGAACGATGAGTTCTCCAGTCGAGACATCATATCGGGAAACAAGGTAAGGTGCTTCACCGCAAGTGATTTCCAGCCGTCGGGAGTCCACATAGTGTTTCCATGTTTTGCGCTTCGGAAACTCAATCGGCTCTTCGATAACCATCCATGTGTGATCGTCGTTCTCTGCATTGAATACGTCTTTCCTGCCAAACCATTCCTCATCGCAGTAATTGTTCATCAAGTTGCACAGCCACGCCGGGGTGAAAACCTCGGCCTTTTTTCGTGTGCGCTCCTGCTGTGCCTCCTGAGATTTCTGGATACGCGGCTTGATGATGTCCGCATACTGCAAGAGAAGGCTCCTGCTTATCTGTTCCTTATCTGTGAAGCCGTTTCCTAGCCCATCGTAGGTATCGGTCGCCCAGATGATGTTTTTCTTTGTCGATTTATCCTTAAGAAGCAAGTCCAGGAGAGGGGCTACTGGACTGCTCTGAATGTCTATAAGCTTTTCCACAAACGGAGCTTCCCTCCTTTAAGCCTGTTCTTTATCTTCCGTGTTGCTCTCGTCTGATGCGCCGCCGGATCTGATCCATTCGTCGACTTCGGACAGCTTGAATTTCCAAAGCCTGCCGACCTTATAGGCAGGCATATTGCGCTTATTGATCCATTGCAGGATGCTTTCGCGTCCGACTCCGAGATATTCCTGCACTTCCTTAAGTGTCGACCATTTTTCTATGCTCTTATCCACGGGTCTCTCCTCCATCGCTCGTATGGAATATAACATTAATCCTTATATTGAAATCCCATCTATGGTTAGGGAAGCAGTTCTCGCCATCAGTGTCCTGCATTTCCCATTTTCATTCAAAATTCCCTTCGAAGCCACGGGCATCAATGTCTGTGGCTATTTTGTATGTTCACCCGGTTTCAGGCCAGGCAATGGGATAGCCGCCTGTTCCGGTCTCGGACGTATCTCAATGCCATTCGTGAGAACAAGTTTCCGCCCATGCCATTCTTTGTCCCCGTGATTCTGAGCGTTTCATCTGTTCCCCGGTACCTGATGCTTCCCCGATACTAAAGGCAGTTGATCGGAAGGGCCCTGATGACAACGAAAACAGACTTCTAATCTTATTATGAGCATTTAACAGACGACTGTCAACTACATCGAGAGTTATAAGTTTGTAAACAGTTATAAACAGACAATAACAGGTAATAAAAACAAGGTAAAAAGCCATATCAAAAGAGGATAGAGAAATATGGCGGACCAACATTGAGAACTCCGCCGACACGGTCAGCAAGATCTACGGGCCTAAAAATAAAAGTAAAAATGAGCAAGGCACTCTACGTAAATTACAACATAAGGCGCCTTCCTCATTTTTGCGTTAAAACACAGATAAATTGGATTTTATTTTTCAGGGATGCTTAACTTATTTTTTATTGGTTCAGTTATCTGTGAGTTTTGTTCTTGTAATGACAGATGATGTATCTTCAAAACTTTTTTAAGTAACTGAAAAGTTGAGTATGAACAGTAATATCATTACCGTAGCAATGGAAATCAAAGTGATTGCAACCGCTTTCCAAATACGGCGGCTCCGCCTATTTCTCTCGGCTAACAGAGTGTTAAGTTGCTCTAGCTTTTCAGCAACGATGCTCTTATCGTTGGACGGCTCTATTGTATCACCAAGAAGTGTGCTTACAGATGTTTCAAAAATTTCAGCAATCCGAATAAGAAAGTCTGCGTCAGGTACTGAAAGACCTTTTTCCCATTTTGATACCGTTTGCCGAACGATATGCAATCGTTCGGCCAATTCTTCCTGAGAAAGTCCCTTTTGCTTTCGTAGATTCTTAAGATTTTCACCAAACATGTTTTTGCCTCCTTTCTTGCCCTCACGATACCATATAACCAATCGTTGCGGCAAGCAATGCAGGATAACATCGGAAAAACGCCTTAAAAAACCGCTTGTTTTATGCCAACATCCAACCTGACCACACAGCCTCGGCAAAACCGAAAAAACATCTAACCTGACCACTCGCGATCTCTGACATCTACCCCGACCTCTCGCCAAGCCATGACATCTAATCGGACCACTTGACTATCAAAGCCGCCTTTATGGACTTGTTTCCTCGAACCGATAAAATCATGTTATTGCAAAATTTGCAACATCTGAATCTCGCCTCAGTTCTCCTTCGTCACATCATGTTGTCCTCCAAATTCTGGTTTGGAATAAAATCATAATTTCTATGCCGGTTTCTGGTTTAATTACGTTATGATATCTCTTGTCCAGCACTCTTTTAACATTATTCTGTGCCTCACTCAGCCTATAATTACTCATCCTGATATTCGCTCAATGCATCTGTATCGATAGTCTTGATTTCAAACGACTTGCGGACAGAAACACAGAAATTATATTCGATCATAAGGTTTGCCAATCGTTCCCCATCAATCAAAATGATGTGATGTGTAGTTGCATAGTCACGCGCCTTTTCTCCCTGCATCGGTGATGACGACAGATGCCCGCACCGGGCTATCCAGCAGTCCGGCTTTTTTAAGATAAGTATTTGCCCAACCAACCCTGTTTCTGAAAACCGTCTGCCTGCCGCTGGGAAGCATCTCCGAAAGATCTTCTGACGACAGGTGTAGCTGCTGTGCCGATGCAGCAGTAACGTCCTTAATTTTATATACTTCACCGTTCTTCACTGCCATCAGTAAAGGTTTCATCAATTCATCGTATTTCGGTACAGCCATTATCTCATCCTCCTACTTCTATTCCTGTAATAATTCATTGCTTCCGTGAAGCATTATTTCATTTATATAGTTCATGTTTATTCATTTTATTCCTCCTAATCATTATGTCTCAGTAGCAATTTGCTTTACTTCAATATAAAGCTTCTCGGTCATGTCGTAACATTCAATAAGGGAAAGACCAAGTACTTCAAAAATACGATTAACCTTTTTGGCATATTTTTCTGGCTTATGTTCAAAAGTTTCAAGCAGTTTGATAGCATTCTTTTCGTTTATGCAATAAGCATTATTACATGCAAATAATACTTGATTTAAACATGAAACTATACGAAAAACATGGCCCGCAATATAATATTTATCGTCTGTTCCTACATTTGCTTTTACAAACATTAAAGAGAACTCAGCTTCAAACATAAAAAAGTTTATCAGGCTTTTCTTTAGAGCAGTAGGATAAGTTTCTGCTTTTTTCTTCATTTCATTAAATGCGCTGCTTCTACTATAAAGTACTTTGCTGATTGCCAATTCTCCACGATACATGGCGCTAATATATCCATGGGGATGCCCCGTCTGATAATTGGCCGTAACAATCCCTTGCTCCGTATCTTTCATTATTTGTTCCACCCGTTTTATATCACGTAAAATCAAGTCAACATGATACCCGTTTATGACTAACCATCCACCGCCATTAACCCAATCACCCCACGCTCCGGGAGGTACAACAAGGTTGCTTCTATGCTCATCATCCAACTCTGTAGCAAGTTGATTAATAGCATTCAGGTCAAACAATTCTGAATTGTAATAGATTCCGAAATCTATATCAGAATCCGCTGTATGAGTGCCTCTTGCACGTGAACCTCCCAATACAATACCTTCTATATAAGGTAAAGGCGATAGTTTCTCTGTTACTTTTTGAATAATATTATCTACTATACGAGCACACTCCTTCTTCAACATCAAACGATCCTGCCCCAAACTCCATAGAAATTGAGAATGACAACTCCAAGTAATTCTGATAGAATAATGTTGTGAAAATCAATAAACCATCAAAAACAAGAGGCTGTCATAATGAAAGTATATCAGGAGAATAAGGGATCCGTCAATGAGAATATCGAAATCGAAATAGCAAACAGCACAGTGCTGCGTGAAAAAACGAACTATGGATTGATGGAGCTTGCAGAATGGCGATAACGAAATTAAAGGTTGTATCCGTGTCGCTCATAATGAGAAACAGAGCGGTTTTCCTATCTCCCAGGGTATCAAGCTCCAGCTCGTCATATTCCATGAACTCCCTGAGTTCTTTTATATCAAAAGTTAGCGTAAAATAACATAGTGGATAAAAAAGCAATATTCCTGTGAATCAAAAAGTTTTACTTTACTTGCAGGCTGCCTGGACTTCTGAACTCCATGGCAAATAATCTTCAAGGAATTCAGGCTCTCTTTCAAATTGAACACCGGGAAGCTCATTAAAGATGTATTTGAGATATTTGTATGGATTCAGTCCATTGGCTTTGGCACTTTCAATAATGCTGTATACAGCAGCACTTGCCGCAGCTCCTTTCGGGCTGCCACTGAACAGCCAGTTTTTTCTTCCAACTGTAAAGGGACGTATGCTGTTTTCGGCAAGATTGTTTGAAATGGAGCAGTTCCCATCCCTGAGATAATTCATCAGGTCTTCCTTGTTGTTCCGGGCATAGCGAATGGCCTCACCAAGTTTGGACTTTGGAAGGATCCCGTCTTTGATGGAATCAACCCACGACCAAAAGGCATCCAAAACCGGCTTCTCCTGTTTCAGACGCTCCTGTTTACGCTTTTCACTTGTTTGATCCTCAAGAGTCTTTTCAATCTCGAAGAGCTTATTGCAGTATCGGATACCCTGACCTGTATAGGTGGCATCGGGACTGTGAATATCCTTTGGCAGAGCATCCACGAATTTTCTTCGAAGGTGTGACCAACACAGGCACCTTATGATCTCTGGTATCTTCCTGTAACCGGAATAGGCGTCCGTGTGAAGAAATCCCCTGAAGCCCTTCAGAAATTTCTGAGGGTATTTACCGCTCCTTCCAGGCTGATATTCGAATATCCGGACTGGGTATTTGGAGTGCTGTCCGGAGCTGTACACCCACATGTAAGATTTCGTGGTATTGCTTCGCCCCTTTTCATTCATAACCTGGACAGTGGTTTCATCCGCATGTAAATACCCTTCCCTCAGGAGATGTTCATGCATTCGTTCTCACTTTAATCCCCCTTTGAAGTTTTTCAACCAAACTTGAAAAACTCTAATAACTTGAATTCAAGGGTATTATCTCATACTCGCAGGGAAGCTTACATCCACCGACTTATTGGACGCTTACGAAAATCCTCTTAACGCAATTTGCCCACCATTACGAGAGTCTTCCAATTCTTGAATTGTTAACTTAGGGGGCGCAGATTTTCTGTTGCTCGTTTTTTTTGAGATCTTTTTTTTAGGCACCTTAACCACCTATCTCCTATTATCATTCTGATGTTGACCGAACCGCACAGTATTGCTAAATTAAGGATCATCTACGATACAGACAATTGCTTGAATAGAAGGTGAAACCGGTGATCCAAACAAAATTCAGCTTATTCTTCTATTTAATATTATAATAATAGCACGATGGATTTACAATGTCATGCCATTCGTTTTAACGAATTATCGAAGATTTTTTTATTAAAAATCAAATATTACGTCCGGCTAACCTCGTTGCGGAGCATCCGCTTAATTTTGTCGCTCATGGTTTCCCGGCTGGTGGCGCTGAAATGGATTTTCACCCGGTAGGTGGTCTTGCCGATTTTCTCTACCAGTGTGGGGCACTCGTCCTCCTGTGCGACAAGGGGAACAACACGGTCAGACGTGGTAGCGCTGTTAATGATTCCTTTGTTATTCATAGACGCTCCTTTCAAATCATTGAATGGAAATTTACCGACTGTTAGAGGCCGTTTTTCGGTCCTTGGAATACAGACATGCCGGCCCCTTGCTGACACACGCTCGGAAAGCCTTGATTTATCGGGCTTTTTCTGGCTCTAAATGCGTAGAAATCGCATATCGTTTCCGCTGCCTTATGGCTTCCCTGTGGCGTCGCTCTCGTTTGGCGCAGTCCGGACAGTATTTCACCCGGTTGGAGCCGGGAAGGAACAACGCCCCGCATAGGACACAGCGTTTTCCGGCCTGTCGATGTAATAGTGCAGTTTCCAACTCCTTGTCCAGCGGAAGGACGGCGGCGCGGAACCATCGGCACAGCAAAGAGTAGGAAACGCTCTGAACGCAGACGCATTCCTCACCATTATCCAGCATGAGGCAGTTACCGTTATCGTAGTTGCAGCACTCATGCACCAGCCGTCGCGCTCGACGATACTGGCGGTAGTTCATGACAGGACTATGTTCATGCGGTTTGAGTGCTTTCAACGGTGGACCGCTTCCTTTCCTCGAAAATCGAAATATTATTATTTATTCGTGCTGTGTATTGCATTTATCGTGCAAATAGCATATACTATAGATACCAGTACGAAGGAGTTGATACTATGGCTGGGAATACAACGAATATCAGCATCCGCATGGATTCAGATTTGAAAACACAGGCTGATGCCCTGTTTGGCGAGCTTGGCATGAATTTGACCACTGCTTTTAATATTTTTGTTCGCCAATCGCTCCGGGAGGGCGGCATTCCCTTTGACATCAAACTGGATCAGCCCAACAAGGAAACGATAGCCGCCATGTTGGAGGCGGAAAGGATTGCGAAAGACCCGTCCGTAAAGGGCTACAGCAACTTGGATGAGCTGTTCGCGGAACTTAAAAAATGAGAAAAACAAAGTACACGGTCAAGTTCACCACGCAATTTCGCAAGGATTACAAACTGGCGATAAAGCGCGGCCTGAAAATCGAATTGCTGGAAGAGATTGTTACATTGCTGGCGACGGGTACGCCGCTGCCGGAGAAGAGCAAAGACCATGCGCTTTCCGGTGATTGGGCCGGTCACCGGGACTGCCACATTCTCCCGGACTGGCTGCTGATTTACCGCATTGAGAATGATGTGCTGGTGTTGACTTTGGCCCGGACCGGGACGCACAGCGACTTATTCGGAAAATAACGGAGTGCCGTATGGGGGAAACCTGTACGGCATTTTTTATCGTTCGGGTTCCTGCCCCCGATCTCTGGACTTCTCCAACCGGGCAAGTTCATCGGCGGTCTTGCGAATTTTCTCCACGGCCTGAATATCCGTGCGCATGGCTTTCATTTGCTGATACAGGGCGCTGTTTTGGGCGGTGAGGCGTTCCGCTTCGGCCTGCCAATGCTTGGGCGTAATCTTCTCGCCGGACGCTTTCAGTTCGTTCAGATACCGCACAGAGGCGTCATACAAGGCGATTTTCACGCTGTGCGTGTCCTGGAATTCTTCCCATGCCCTTGGTTTCAGGGAGACAAGCCGCTGACGAACCGGTTTATTGTCGGTGTACTGTTTCCACATAGAAAGCCGCTTATTCAATCCGTCGATCTGGCGGGCAATGTCCACTTTCTTCATGCCGAGAATGTAATGCGCATAAACGCGCCGCGCCTGAATGGGCGGTAGGTGGTCAAGAGCTTCATAAAGCTGCTCCATCGAAATCTTTTTCATAAGGATTTCTTCGGGCGACGGCTCCGTATGAAGAATGCTGTTTTCGATGCCGTCGTTGCAATCCAGAGAATAATATGCTTTGTGTCGATATGTTCTCTGCCGGTAATTGTTTTCCTGGCGCGTAGCTAAAAGAAAGGCTTCAGCAACCTCGTCGCTAACTTCAATAAAATGGTCTTCTGTAGGGAGCGGGTAATACTTGCGCAGATTGATTGTAGGCATATGGCTAACCTCCAGTGAGTAAACGGGACAGACAGATTAAACTGCCTGTCCCGTTTACTCATGTAATAGGGCAAATGCCCTTCACTTGATTAGCCTGAAAATTCCTTTCCGTACGGTGGGTACGCAAAATCTCTATCATCGTTTCTTCTGAGGATATATTTAATTTTTCTAAGCAGCCTCTCTCAGACGATCCACAATACTCTGCCGCACCGTGCTTCTGTAGGAAACAACAGGTATAACCAAGGCTATCATGATAAGAATCGGACACATGGCAAGCAAAGGCCAAAGTATAAAATGATAACTGAAGAACCACAAACTGCCGATCAGTGACTTCACAATATAGACGGAGCAAACTGTTCCGGCGAGAAGCGACAGCAGGATTGCCCCTATCGAATAATAAGAACCCTCCATGCGCAGCATTCGCCTGAGCTGCTTCCCGGTCATTCCGACGCTTTGCAGGACCGCGAATTCTCGCCGCCGAGCAATAATACTGGCCAGAATTGAGTTGATAAAGTTTATAATTCCGATTAGGCCAGTAATGAAGCTGAGAACGCCTCCCACCATCAGCACGGTGGAACGATAGCCGTTAAATTCGCCAGCAACTGTTTGCTTGGATTCATAATCCATTGCAGGCTCCTTTTGCTCCGTATAGGTCTTGATAAGCTGCTCCATATCAGATTCTTTTCCGTCCGCCACATTGAATGCATAAGTCATCAGCACAGGCTTTTCCACGATTTTCAGGTATTCGCTTGCTGGAAGATAAAATCCAAAGTCGTCCCAAATACGGTTTGAATTGGTGCGGTAGTTCTGCTTAGCCTTTGCCAGCAGCTCATAGGTATGGCTTTTCCCATCGACATGAATTGTAATCGTATCGCCTATGGAATAGTGCGAGAGCTTTTTCATGTCGGCATTTCCATAGTTGTCCGTGTAGATACCCTCAAGCCCATAAAGGCCGAGCATGGGTTTTCCGTCTTGTGCCAACTTGATGGTATTCCCATGCTCGTCGGTCGCTTCTTTCCCACCCGAATCCGATACGGGCGTAAAATGCCCGTAATCTATGCTGGCGTGTTCCGTATCAACATCATAGTAAAGCCTTCCGCCTTCTTCAAATCCGGGCTGTTCCATAACAGCATTGATGAAGCTCTCCGAAAGCTGGTCGTCAGCCGTTCTGAATTTTTTCAGCTCATTAAAATAATTGGCATTCCCAATCAGGAAATCCGTATCGACGAATCTGGACAGGTATTTATCCATATCAAACCCTTGAGACAGCGTGAACATCGTATTGAGAAGGATCAGGCTCAGGGACATGGAAACGATGGACAAGACCGTGCGCCGCTTATTCCGCCCCAAATTGGACAATGCCATGCGGTATATTTTCCCGCCGTCCGTCGATTCCTTATTCTTTTTCACAGAAACATCGCCGTCTTCAAATCTCATGGCTTCAATCGGTGAAACGCCCGCAGCAATTCTGCCAGGTTTGCCGGTACTAATCAGAACTGTAATCAGTACAAATAAAGCGGAACCGACAAAAATGAGCGGATTCAGAGAAACCGTAATCCCAGCGTTTGCGTCAGCATTCGTTGCGGAAATTACAACCGGAACCAAGAGCTTCCCAATCAGGTAGCCCGCAATTAGGCCGACGGGGATGCCAACGGCTGAAAGCAGCAGCGCCTGACGACGGATCATGCCACGTATCTGCTTACCCGTGGTTCCGATTGTTTTGAGCATCCCATAAAAGCGGATGTCGTTTTTTACCGAAATCTGAAAGATATTATAAATGATCAGATAGCCGGTAAAAACAATTAGAAGCAAAGCGGCCAGCGCAGCAATAATCGACGTAGGGCCTGAGAGGATACCGGTGGAATTATAAGCCCAATTCACATTGCTTTGAATATAATTCGATGCCTGTTTGTTTTCCCAATCATAGCCGCTATCGGTAATCACCTTATGGAGCTTTCCTGAGATGTTGATGCTGTTGTCAAAGAGAAGATAGGAGTTGATGACACCGGCATAAGAATAGTTTTCTTTATAGGTGTTCACAAGTTTGGCTGAATTGGAATCCACATAGGACTTAGAAACTACCACAAACCCGGCATCAATCAGAGGATCGCTTTCCCACCAGCCGGAAAGGACGAAATCTTTTTGCACCTTTTCGCCTTTGATCGTATAGGTAAGCGACACTTTTGCACCAATCTCATGAGGAATCCCCAACAGATCCAGTGTTTTGGTGTCTGCAATGGCTTCATTTTCCTTCTGAGGCCGCTGCCCTGTGGTAGGTTCACAAAAGCTCATCTGCAAGGCGGCATCGTCCATATAGGACATTTCGACGTTCCTTTTTGAAAACTCCGGATTGTCTACGCTGTCCGCAACAAAGAGCCGATAGCTGATTTTTTTGACTGACGGCTGTTCTTTGATCTTATTGTATTGCTCATTGGTAATGTATTTTAACATGGCATGGCCGTCCGTTCCCGCCTGACGCATCGTCTGGTTTTGCAGGGTTTCGGCTGTGCCAACGCCTATTGTAAAGAGTGTCGTGAACAAAACACCTGTTAACGCTATTGCTATTACCGCGATTACGCTGCGCCGCTTATTCGCACACAAACTGCGTTTTGCAAGATGCCTTACCACAGCACCGTTGTTATTTTGAAACATAATATCACCTTCTTACCTCTTTATTTTACGCTTCCCGCATCCGCTCAACCAGCGATTGTTTTTTTATGCCACGGCTTGAAGCAAAGGATATGCTGATTTGTATGAGCAAAAATACCGCAAGAAATAGCAGGGCTGGTATCAGTGGAAAATGATAATCAATATAAGGAACCTCTGAAAAGCGACGGATGCCTTTGCAGAGTAACCAGCCTAACCCTGTACCCACAGTAAGTGTTGCGGTCACGGTGCCAAGCGTATAGATCATACCCTCGCTTTGAAGCATTTGATTTAGTTGCTTGTTGCTCAGACCGATGGCCTGCAGCACACCCAGCTCCTGCCTGCGGGACAGCACGTTTGTAACGACCGTGTTGATCAGGCTGATGATTCCGAAAAATGCTATGACCAAAACGATAGAGTAGAGAATGAAAGACATCGTTTGAAACTCAATTTCCTTTTCGGCAATCAGATCGTCCAATACTTTCAAATGAAAGGAAGAATCAGATGCGACAATGGCTCGAAGCTCTGTTTCGACATTGGCCTTTTTCTCCGGATTGGCATTTGTCGTACCGATGGTTCGTAATTGACCGTATTCCCGAACCTTTCCTGTGACCGAGATATAAAAAATACTGTAAATGACCAGTGCCGATGCAAGGCCTATCATAGCTGCAACACCAATGATGGCAAGTAGGTTGCCTATGCTGATTGGCTCAATCGCATTGAAATAGGAAGAATTCGTTTTAACATTCTTACGGGGAATGTCATAATGTCCGGCAATGTCATAAATAGCTTTTTCCAGTGAATCGGCAGATAGATTGGAGGAATTGGAAAGCCTCACATATACTGCGCCCCGTGTAACATCATCGGCTGTGAAACTGTCTTTGGAGCGAATGATGTTAAAACTTGTGGCATCCTCACTCTTTGCTCCATATTGAATAAAACCTGTAATATGATATTGCTTGCCGCCATTTCCGATATCAAGAGTGATGGTATCTCCAATATCAGCTTTTGTATTTATTTTTGAAAGGTATGCCCGCTCAAGCATGACATCATCCGAGGTGCTGGGCAAAGCCCCTTCCCATGTCAGTTTTCCCAAGCGGAGTACATCTTCGTCCATATAAATTGAGCTGATAGAGTATTCCCCATCAGACAAGCCGCTATTGCGATGGTAACGATAGTAAATATGTTTCTGCGCCTGTCAGAGTGTAGGCTTTTTTGGGCAAGCCGTTTTGCAATTGCGCTATTATTATTCTGAAACATCCTCCGACCCCCTTATGCCACAATCCGGCCATCTTCAATACGGATAATCCGGTCCGCAAGCTGGGCAATCTCATTGTTATGGGTAATCATCACGATGGTCTGATGGAATTGCTGGCTGGTCATTTTCAGAAGCCCCAGCACTTCCTGACTGGTCTTGCTGTCCAGATTCCCGGTGGGTTCATCCGCAAGAATGATGGCGGGCTTTGTCGCCAATGCTCTTGCGATTGCCACACGCTGCTGCTGACCACCTGAGAGGTTGTTTGGCAGGTTGTTCAGCTTCTCTGTCAGCCCCAGCATCTTTACAATTTTGTCGACGAATGCCTTATCCGGTTTCTCACCGTCCAACTCAATGGGAAGGACGATGTTTTCATACACATTCAGGATCGGCACAAGATTGTAATTCTGAAAGATAAAGCCGATATTCCTGCGCCGGAAAATTGTGAACTGATCGTCGTTCATTTTAGATAACTCTTTTCCGCTGACCTCCACACTGCCGGAAGTCGGATTGTCTAACCCGCCGAGCATGTGTAGCAGTGTGGACTTACCGCTGCCGGATGTGCCGACAATGGCCACGAATTCTCCAGGCTCCACGTTTAGGACAACGCCGTCCAGAGCTTTTACAAGATTTGCACCGGCACCATAATACTTTTTCAGTTCGCTTGTTTTTAATGGTCGTAGAGAAGATGGCCGGATGATACTCCGGCATGATTTTTGATTTTGATTTCATTGCGCCCCTGAGAGGCCAATGCTTTTATGTATCCCTCGTCCGTCAGGAACAGACGCATACGCTCACCCTTGAAACCAACGGGGGATTCATGGGAAAGCACATCAAAGACAATCATGTGCCGGGTATCGGGAGTGAAACGCTCCTGGTCCATAATGTGTAGCCGTCGGGGCAGTCTGCGCCAGCATCCTCAAAAAGTACAATTAACCACGACAGCAATCGGGAGCGCCCCGCAAGGGGGCTGTCTCTCGTTTCATATATTTTTCAAAAAAGTATTGACATTTACGTTGCGTCATAGTTTATACTGATACTCACAGGAGGAAACGTCAATGGAATACACCATCAATCGACTTGCAAAATTGGCAGGCGTCAGCACCCGGACGCTTCGCTATTATGACCAGTGCGGCCTGCTCCCGCCGAAGGCCGTGCGCTCCAACGGGTACCGGATTTACGGGGAAACGGAAGTAAACCGGCTCCAGCAGATTTTATTCTACCGGGAACTGGGCGTGGAACTGTCGGAAATCGGGCGCATTTTGGCGGAGAAGGACTTTGACGGACTGTCCGCTCTGCAGAATCATCTCACCGCTCTGCGGGAGAAGCGTGCCCGGCTGGACCGCCTGATCGACAATGTACAGAAAAGCATTTCGGCAATGAAGGGAGAAGCGGAAATGACAGATGAGGAAAAATTCGAGGGCTTCAAGGAAAAGCTGATTTTGGACAACGAGCAAAAATACGGAGGGGAAATCCGGGAAAAATACGGGGACGAAGCCGTCGACCGTTCGAACGCCAAGCTCAAAAACATGACCAAAGAGCAGTACGGCGAACTGGAAGCCCTGACGCAGGAGCTGAACCGCACCTTGAAGGCGGCCTTCGAGCAGGGCGACCCCGGCGGCGAACTGGCGCAAAAAGCCTGCGCGCTCCACAAGAGGTGGCTTTGCTTTTACTGGGATCATTACAGCAAAGAAGCGCACAGGGGCGTTGCGCAGATGTATGTGGACGATCCCCGCTTTACGGCCTACTTTGATAAAATTGCTCCCGGATGCGCCGTGTTTTTAAGAGACGCGGTTCGGATTTTCTGCTCATAACATCAGAAACCCATCGAAGCGAAAGGTGACGGACAAAACTGTCCGCCGCCTTTTTTGCGCACATTTTCCGTACCGAAACAAACCTTTTCCATTGACGATATTATCCCGCCGGGGATATGAAAATCGGAAACTTGCCGGCATCGGCAAATATTCAAATTGTGTGGTGCATATTTTATTGATTTCTTGCCGATAATATGCTATAATAAAGGCAGAAATGCAAAGGGGGCACGGTATGAATTATCTGTCGGTGTCACAAACGGCAAAGAAGTGGAAGATGTCCGAACGGACGGTCCGCAATTACTGTGCCCAGAACAAAATCCCCGGCGCGTTTCTGACAGGAAAGACATGGAACATCCCCGAAAACGCAGAAAAACCGGAGCGCGTCAACAAGCATTCCGACGCGCCGAAAACGCTTTTGGATATTCTGCGGGCGGAGCAGGCGGCGAAAACCTCCGGCGGGATTTATCACAAGGTGCAAATTGAGCTGACCTACAACTCCAACCATATTGAGGGCAACCGCCTGACCCATGACCAGACGCGTTACATCTTTGAGACCAATACCATCGGCCCGGCCGGCAAAGCGATGAACGTGGACGATATCGTCGAGACGGCAAACCATTTCAAAGGCATCGACCTGATTATTACCCAAGCAAAGTACGCGCTGACGGGAAAATTCATCAAGGAGCTGCATCTCACGCTGAAAAATGGCACCAGCAACTCGCGGCTGGACTGGTTCGCCGTGGGCGATTACAAGCGGATACCGAACGAGGTCGGCGGCAGAGAGACCACGCCTCCCGAACAGGTCGCCCCGGCCATGAAGAAGCTGCTGGCCGACTACAACGCGGTAAAGGAAAAGACCTTCGAGGAGCTTCTCGATTTTCATGTGCACTTTGAGAGCATCCACCCGTTTCAGGACGGCAACGGCCGTGTGGGCCGGCTGATTCTGTTCAAGGAGTGCCTGCGGAACAACATTGTGCCCTTTATCATCGGCGACGATATGAAGATGTTTTACTATCGCGGGCTACATGAGTGGGATCGGGAAAAGGGCTACCTGACCGATACCTGCCTTGCGGCGCAGGATCAGTTTAAGAAGTATCTGGATTATTTTAGGATCACATATTAGCGGGAGAAAAAGATGGCACAGCTATCCCTTAATGAACCGAAAGACTGTGAAAAAATGAATCATACAGAGAATTCTTCACGTGAGGAATATATCAATTTTCATGTGTTCAGTGAAGGAACGTCCGAAGTGGAGCGCATACTTCGTTTTCGGGACTGGCTTCGCACGAATGAAGCTGACCGCGAGAAATATGCGCAAGTCAAGCGTGAACTGGCTCGGCAGGTATGGGATAACGTGCAAAACTACGCGGATGCGAAAACCGCCGTGGTCAGCGAAGTCATGGGACGGGCCGTGACTGCGGAATAATCAGCACATTGAAATATCTTTTCAGGAGTAACCTTCGGGCTGCTCACGATGTACGGTTCACCTTTAAGGACGGCACGGAAATTCAGGCATAAGGACATAAAAACTCCTCACAACCTTTGACAGCGGTGAGGAGTTTACTTTACCTTTTTAACTTTTTGGATATAATTTCCCCTCCTTCTGAAACTAATTCTGTAGTGTGCTCTGATGCAAAATCCATCACCTTGTGCCCCTCATTTTTGAACTTGAAAAATAATTTGCCGTTAATTTCTTTTGTCGGGCAAGTATATGTTCCCCATCCCGTAGTAATCTGAACCCACTTCAAAATGCGGTTAATACCCAATACTAACATTTTTACCTCCTTCAAACCATTTATGATTTATGCTGCAATAGTGCCCTTAGTATAGTCTTCAACCCATGTTTGTCCGGGTAAAAGCTCGATACCGTGGCATGTGCTCTGGATTGACTGTTTTAGGTAGTGGCAGTGTTCCAAGCTGCAAATCGTAACGGATACAAAGCTGTGGCACGGAGACTCCGTACCTCTTCGCAATTGCAACAATCGTCCCGTTGTTCAGCACTTCGCCGTGGGCAATAGGTGAGTAAGCCTCCACCAGCATCCCCTTGCTCTCAGAATACTCCATCAGTACAAAGGGAGTATTGCTCACATGAACAAGCAACTGATTGACCATGGGCGCGATGCTGCACCCAGACAGAATGTTGTCAATGTCTTTCTTTTCATAGTTCGACACACCGATCACGCGCAGCTTTCCAGCCTTGTAGGCGTCTTCCAGAGCACGCCATGCTTCTTGGTTTCCCTCGGCATAGTCGCCGTTTCGATACTCCTTCCAGGGCTGGGGACTATGAATCAGCATCATATCGATATAATCCATGCCCATTGTCTTTAGAGAACCATCAATTGCTTCCGCAGCCTCCCGATAGTTTTTGATCTCGGCAGCCAGCTTCGTGGTTACGAACAGCTCTTTACGAGGAACGCCGCAGCTACGAATCCCCTCGCCAACGCCATGCTCGTTGCCATATGCCTGCGCCGAGTCAAAATGGCGGTAACCGATTTTAACTGTATCGCAAACTGCTTTCGCCGCGTTGGCATCCTCGATAAACCATGTACCCAGACCCAACTTGGGAATTTTAACTCCGTTTGAAAGCATATAAGTTTCTTCAAAAATCATCGTATATTCCTCCTTATTCTTCTACATAAACCTCTTTGGCCATTCGGAACGCCGCCCATGCTTTGGGCCATCCCGTGTAAAAAGCGGCATGGGTCAGTATTTCGGCCATTTCTTCCTTTGCCTGCTGGATAACGCGGTCAACGACCGTCGGTATCCCCAGCTTTCGCATTCCGCTGCCATCCGGTTTGGGGATTTCCTTGCGTCGCACCGGGTTTGGCTCATACTCGCCGTCCCGGATGCTATTCAGAAGCTCTTCCCTGTGTTCTCGCAACCATCCCATCTATTCCCGGCGCACCGTGATTACGTTTAACCTGCTTGTAGGCTCTGTTCAGGTTATTCCTGTCCAGAATCTTCCCCAGCAGGTCTGCACCGTCTCTTTCTTCGTTCTCCCGAG
>CALLZZ010000163.1 GCA_937858235.1 uncultured Clostridia bacterium | reverse complement strand
AAAAAAGATTAAAAATCATCCGCTCAAATCAGGCGTTCATCTCCAGTGGAAATTGGAGGTGGACGCCTTTAAGTCTGCCCGGAAAGGAGGACTTTTGAGTGAGTAACGATTATCGCAACAGCGAAGGCTATCCTGACCCAACTGCCGGTGAAGCGCTCTCCCGGATTGCTGCCAATGAAAAGCAGTCCCTGCGTGCTTTCCGGCCTATCGTCTACATTTGCTCTCCGTTTTCCGGAGATGTGGAAGGAAACGTAGCTGCTGCCAGACGCTACAGCCGCTTTGCCGTGGACAAGGGATATATCCCTATCGCACCGCATCTGCTATTTCCGCAGTTCCTTGATGATGACAATCCGGAAGAACGTGAGCTTGGTCTTTTCTTCGGAAACGCCCTCATGAGCAAGTGCGCTGAGGTCTGGGTATTCGGCAGCCGCATCTCATCCGGTATGGAAGCAGAAATCAAACGCGCCAAGTGGAAAGGCTATCACTTGCGCTATTTCACAGAAGAATGTCAGGAGGTTTAACGCTATGTATGAAATTAAAGAAAATCGCAGAGAGCTTTTCGATGGCACCGAGATCACAACCTACACCCGCGATGTGGTAAGCGCCAATATCCTGCAGGTCGAGGCCGGTACGACCGGCGACAAAGGTGGCGACACCGGCCACGGCGGACGCACCTATTTCCGCATTTCCGATGAAGCCAGCACAGATATCCATGTCACACCTTTTATGGACAGATTTGGCTGCAACGGCTTTGAAGTCACCCTTGGCGGCGACTGCGAACTGGAAACCATGATCCGCGCCCTGAAATTTATCACGAAGGTGCTGGAGGAAGAATCGGAGGAGGTGTACGACTGATGTTTACCCTGTATAGTGCTGATTTTATCGGCAATCCCGGAAACTGCTCCTACCCGCATAAGACCGTCGTCATGGACGCGGACAGCTTAAGAGTCGCAGTCGGTCACGACTATGTGTGTGCGGAGTACAAGAATCACTACCGCAACAGCGACAACTTTCTCTCCGCCGACTGTCTGCCCGTGGACTGTGATAACGACCATTCAGAAGATCCGAAAGATTGGATCACACCGGCAGACGTGCTGGAGGCTTTTCCGGGAGTAAGCCTTGCCATCCATTACAGCCGTTTTAATCAGCGCGAGAAAAACGGCAAACCTGCAAGGCCAAAGTTCCATGTGCTCTTTCCCATCGACCGGGTGACGGATGCATCCCTCTATAGCGATATGAAGAAGCTGGTCAATTCCATATTCCCGTATTTCGATACGAAGGCACTGGATGCTGCTCGCTTCTTCTTCGGAACACAAGAACCGGATGTGGAGCTCTATCCCGGTCGCATGAACCTCACGGAATTTTTGAACGACGACGAGTTTGATGCAGACCTTCCCGGCGGGCATGAAAAGGACGTCGTGATCCCGGAAGGAAGCCGTAACGCTACCATGTCCCGCTTTGCCGGTATCGTCATAAAGAAATACGGCGATACGGAAAAAGCCTACCAGAGTTTTTTGGAAAAGGCTGCGACCTGCGTGCCGCCTCTGGATAACAGCGAGCTTAATACCATCTGGCACAGCGCCCAGCGTTTTTACTCCAAGATCAGCCGTGAGGACGGTTATGTCCCTCCGGAGGTTTATAACGACAAGAACAGCTATAAGCCGGAGGACTTTTCCGATGTGGGACAGGCTGAGGTGCTCTCGAAGTATTTTGCAAACGAGCTGCGCTACTCACCGGCCACCCACTTTATCCGATACAGCGATCACTACTGGCAGGAAACAGAGCCCGGCGCACAGGCTGTCGCTCATGAACTCACCCGCAGGCAGCTCGCAGAAGCCAATCGCAATATGATGGAGGCTTTGCAGAAGCTCAAAAACTGTGGTGCGCAGGAAATCCTCGATAACACATCCAAATCAAAGGCCGAACAACTGATGAACGATGAGCAAATGGAGGCCTATCAGGAGTTCCTTGCTGCAAAGGCCTACCAGAGCTTTGCCGTTCGCAGGCGCGACTCCAAGAACATTACATCAACCCTCAAAGAGACGCACCCGATGCTGGAAATCTCACCAAGGGATCTGGACGCGGACTGCTTCCTGCTCTGCACACCGGAGGCAACCTATGACCTAAGAAAAGGCATGGCCGGAGCCCGCGAACACTCTGCAGATGACTTTATTACGAAAATCACGTCCGTGTCACCCGGCACTAAGGGAGCGCAGCTCTGGCAGGATAATCTGGATTTGATTTTTCAGAAGGATCAACAGCTTATCGACTATGTACAAATGATCTGCGGCCTTGCTGCTATCGGGAAGGTTTTTGTGGAGGCACTCATCATCGCATACGGTGACGGACGCAACGGCAAGTCCACCTTCTGGAATGCCATCTCCCGCGTGTTGGGACTCTACAGCGGAAACATATCCGCAGACACCCTGACTGTCGGCTGCCGCAGAAACATCAAGCCGGAAATGGCTGAGGTCAAGGGTAAGCGCCTGCTGATTGCTGCGGAAATGCAGGAAGGCGCAAGGCTCAACGACTCCACTGTCAAGCAGCTCTGCTCCACAGACGATGTGTTTGCGGAGAAAAAATATAAAGACCCGTTTTCCTTCAAGCCCTGCCACACGCTGGTGCTGTATACGAACCACCTGCCTCGCGTCTCCGCCTCCGATGATGGTATCTGGCGCAGGCTTATCGTAATTCCGTTCAATGCCAAGATCGAGGGCAAGGCCGACATCAAAAATTACGGTGAGTACCTATATGAAAATGCCGGTGAAAGCATTCTGGCATGGATCATCGAAGGTGCCAAAAAGGTCATTGCGCTGGACTACCAGATTCCGGTACCGGACTGTGTTACAAAGGCCATCGATGAATATCGCAGCCAGAACGACTGGTTCGGACATTTTCTGGACGAGAAGTGCGATGTGGATGATTCCTTTAAGGAAAGCTCCTCGGCACTCTATCAGGCATACCGCAACTACTCGCTGGACTGCAATGAGTATGTGCGCAGCACGGCAGATTTTTACTTTGCGCTGGAGAAGGCCGGATTTGAGCGGCTGACACTGAATCGGAAGCGTTATTTCAAGGGCTTAAAGATTCATGAGGACAACGGCGCAGAGGAAGATTTTCTGCAGTAATCCGGGACTATGACAAGGTGTATCAAGGTCTTATATAAAAACTCTCTTAGGCCTTAAAAAATAGCTCTAAGAAAAAGTTTGGTAAATACCATTGATACACCTTGCACATCCCCTGAAATTAACGCCTGACGGAGGTTTGCAATGATAGAAAAACAGATAGAAAACAAGTTAACTACGGCGGTGAAAAAGAACGGAGGCATTGCGCTTAAGCTGGTGTGTCCCTCTTTCGCAGGAATGCCCGACCGCCTAATCTTACTCCCTGACGGCCATATCGGTTTCGCAGAGCTGAAGGCACCCGGCAAAAAGCCACGCCCGCTCCAGCTCTCACGCCACAGGCTGCTGCGGGAACTTGGCTACCGGGTATATGTCATTGACGATCCGGAGCAGATTGGAGGGATGATCGATGAACTTCAATCCACATGATTATCAGGACTATGCTATCCGCTATATCGAAAAGCACCCTGTGGCCGCAGTCCTGTTAGATATGGGACTTGGCAAGACGATCATCAGCCTGACGGCAGTGTATGATCTGTTGTTTGACAGCTTCGAGGTGCATCGCGTTTTAGTGGTGGCTCCCCTAAGAGTCGCCCGCGATACGTGGCCAGCTGAAATCCAGAAATGGGAGCACCTAAGAGGTCTGACCTATGCGGTCGCAGTCGGGACACCGAAGGAACGAAAAGCCGCCCTCATGCAGGGAGCAGACATCACGATCATCAATCGTGAGAACCTGCAATGGCTCATTGACGAGTCCGGTTTTCCCTTTGACTTCGATATGGTGATTATCGATGAGCTGTCGTCCTTCAAAAATCACAAATCCAAGCGTTTCAAGTCCTTGATGAAGGTTAGACCTAAGCTCCATCGCATTATCGGGCTCACTGGAACACCTTCCTCCAACGGTCTCATGGATCTATGGGCAGAATTTAAGGTGCTGGATATGGGCGAGCGCCTTGGACGCTTTATCACCCAGTACCGGACAAATTACTTCATGCCGGACAAGAGAAACGGCGAGATCATCTATTCCTATAAGCCGCTGCCCTATGCAGAGGATGCCATCTATAGGAGGATCTCGGATATTACGATTTCCATGAAATCTACTGACCACCTGAAGATGCCGGAGCTGGTTTCAACAGAATATGAAGTTCAGTTTTCCGACTCTGAGCGCAGTCGCTATGAAGATTTGAAACAGGAGCTCATATTGGAGCTCCCCGATGGTGAAGTGACTGCTGCCAATGCCGCATCGCTTACGGGTAAGCTCTCCCAGCTTGCAAACGGTGCCATTTATGCCGACACCAGCGAGGTCATCGAGTTCCACGACAGAAAGCTGGACGCTTTGGAGGATATCATCGAGGCCGCCAATGAAAAACCGCTTCTTGTGGCCTACTGGTTTCGACATGACCTTAGCCGCATCAAAAACCGCTTCAATGTCCGAGAGATCAAGACCAGCCGCGATATTGCTGACTGGAATGCGGGAAAGATTCCTGTAGCAGTCATCCATCCGGCTTCTGCCGGTCACGGTTTGAACCTTCAGGCCGGAGGCTCCACCCTTGTGTGGTTCGGTCTTACATGGTCTCTGGAATTGTATCAGCAGACAAACGCCCGTCTCTGGCGGCAAGGTCAAGAATCCGGCACCGTGGTGATCCAGCACATTATTACCAAGGGCACCATTGATGAAAGGATCGTAAAGGCGCTATCCAAAAAGGAAATGACACAGACCGCCCTGATTGACGCGGTCAAGGCCGATCTTGAGGTGGTATGATGACCGATCCTTATGAAAATCTCGCCAACGCTATCGTGCTGCAGACCGTAAAGGATTACCGGGATGCCCTGAAGCGCCTAAAAAAGAAGCCCGGTAATCAAGCTGCCATGTCGGAGGCAATGGAATGTGAACGGTTCTTCCACTCCGGCTGGTACAAGGCCTTAACGAGTGTAGACGGCGAGTACCTCATAAATAAACTACGAGAGGAGGCGAAGTCCTTATGACAGTAAAAGAATATCTCCATCAGGCCTACCGCCTTGATCAGAGAATCAAGTCCGACACGATGGAAGCACAAAACCTGCGCGAGATGGCAGGAAGCGTGTCGGCTATCCAATATGATAAAGACCGCGTGCAGACTTCCCGAAATACGGAAGCACCCTTTGTCCGGACGCTTGAGAAGCTGTGGACGCTGGAAAAGAAAATCGCCGGTGAGCTGGAAATGCTATCAGACCTTAAGAAACAGATACGGGAGGTCATTGAGGCAGTTCCTGATACCGACGAGCGCATGGTATTGAAATACCGTTACATCCATAACTATACGTGGGAGCAGATTGGAATGGAGCTTTGTGCAGATGCCCGCACCATCAGGCGCTGGCATGGAAAAGCGCTTCTGCATGTGGCACTTCCGGATGATCCGATTGTTATTTGAAATGCGCCTGAAATGTCCTGCTTTGTCCAAAGATGTCCACCCGCCCTTTATGATAGTATATAATCAGCGAAAAGAATAAAGAACTGCTGCACGCGCAGCACACAAGCCTTGCGGGAACACACTGCAGGGCTTTCTTTATGCCCTGAAAGGAGGCACGGCTTATGCCAAGAAAACCACAACGACCGTGCCGCTATCCCGGCTGCCCACACCTTACAGACGGTGTTTACTGTGAGGAGCACGCCAAGGTCATGGAACAGCACTACGAAAAGTTCCAGCGCGGCTACTCTCCCGGCAAACGCTACGGCAGAGCATGGAAACGAATCCGTGACAGGTATGTCCACAAGCATCCGCTTTGCGAGCAGTGCTTAAAGGAAGGACGCTACGTCGCAGTCGAGGAAGTCCACCACATCGTGCCGCTTGCTGAGGGAGGATCGAATGACGAGTCCAACCTCATGAGCCTTTGTCGTTCATGTCACGAGAAGATTCACCGCGAGCGTGGCGACCGGTAGGGCGGTCAAAATCTCTACGACCCTTTTCCCCGGAAAACGGCGCGGGGTCTTTTACGCAAAAATTGCAATTCAAACAGGGTATTAAACCCTGCACCACAGAAATGGAAGTGATCGACATGGCGAAAGACGGAACCTATCGCGGCGGGCGGCGTGTCAAAGCTGGCTCCAAGCCGGACGCCCTCGCCGACAAAATTATGAAAGGCGCACCTGCAAAACGCATGGAGCTGCCGGACTTCACCGACGACATGACCGACTTCGATGTTGACGACATCGGTGACGGCGTAGAACTGGAAGGCATGGATATGCCAAGTCCGGACGACTACCTCTCTGCCCTGCAGAAGGACGGTAAGCCCCTCGGCGCAGATGAAATCTATAAGGAAACATGGCTGTGGCTCAAGGAACGCGGCTGCGAGAGGCTGGTAAACAAACGCCTGCTCGAAAGCTATTCTGAGGCCTTTGCCCGGTACATTCAGTGCTCCGAAGCGGTCAGCAAATACGGCATGCTCGGAAAGCACCCGACCACCGGCGCTGCAATCGCGAGTCCTTTCACACAGCTTTTGATGAATTTTCAGAAGCAGGCCAACCTGCTCTGGTATGAGATTTACGACATTGTGAAGCAAAACTGCACCGAGCCTTTTGAAGGTAGCCCGCAGGACAGCGTCATGGAGCAGCTGCTTCGAAGCAGGAGGAATATGTAAATGAACACACAAAAATTGGAACAGGTACCTATTGATAAGCTGGTGCCCTATGCCCGGAATGCCCGCACGCATAGTAAAGAACAGATCGCACAGCTCCGCACTTCTCTCAGGGAGTTCGGCTTTGTGAGTCCTGCGGTCATTGACGCAGATTATAACATCCTCGTCGGCCACGGTCGCATTACGGCTGCCCGCGAGGAAGGATATGAAAACGTGCCCTGCGTTTTTGCCGAGAACCTGACGGAAGCACAAAAGCGTGCGTATATCCTTGCGGACAATCAGCTGGCGCTCAATGCAGGCTGGGATGAGGAAATGCTGTCGGTCGAATTATCTGACCTACAGGATCAGTCCTTTGACCTATCTCTCCTCGGCTTTGATGCCGGTGAACTGGATAAGCTGCTCGGTACTGGGAATGAAAAGGACATCGCCGATGATGACTTTGACCTCACCGCTGCCCTTGAGAAGGCTTCCTTCGTGGAGCCCGGCGACATCTGGGCAGTCGGCAGGCATCGTGTTATGTGTGGCGATGCCACCTCGCCGAAAGATGTGGAAAAGCTCATGGACGGCAAGAAAGCAAACCTCGTCCTGACCGATCCGCCCTACGGCGTATCTTTCAAAGCCTCGGACGGCCTCACGATCCAAAACGACTCTCTCAAAGGCGAGGAATTTTATAAGTTCCTGCTGGCTGCATTTAAGAACATGGCTGACCACCTCGAAAAAGGTGGAGCCGCTTACTGCTTCCATGCAGATACGGAAGGACTCACTTTCAGAAAGGCATTCATCGACGCAGGCTTCCATCTCGCCGGTGTGTGCATCTGGGTAAAGAACAGCCTCGTGCTTGGGCGCTCCGATTATCAATGGCAGCATGAACCTGTGCTCTATGGCTTTTTGCAAAACGGCAAACACCCGTGGTATTCCGACCGCAAGCAGACCACCATCTGGAACTACGATAAGCCAAAGCGCAATAAGGATCACCCGACCAGCAAGCCGCTCGACCTTCTGGGCTATCCTATCCAGAACTCCACTCAGGAGAATTCTGTAGTTATTGATACCTTCGGCGGCTCCGGCTCCACACTGATGGCCTGCGAGCAGCTGAACCGTATCTGCTACATGATGGAGCTCGATCCGAAATACGCCTCTGTCATCCTTCGCCGTTATGTGGAGGATACCGGCGATGCGGAAAATGTGTATGTAATAAGGAACGGTGAAAAGATTCTCTATTCTGCTCTGGCAAAGGAAGTTGAGACTTCTCCGACGGCAGGTGTATAGTACACAATTTCATCCCGTATTCTTCGGTGATTTTCTACATCAGAAAATGTCGGAAATAGCTTGATAAATAAGGCTTTCAGAGTGATGTATATACATGCCGAAAGGCACAGCCTAAAACCTTAATTTCACGAAGGAGGAACACACTCATGAAAGCAAATTACAACGTAACAGGAAACGACAGAAAAGCATTGGTCGCAGCCATCGAAAACCTCACCGGCGACAAGGCGGTCTACATGCGTATGCCAACCTGCGCTTACGAGATCGGCGATGTCACGGTCGACAAGGAAGGCGGCGTAACCTGCGAGAACACAGACAAGCTGGAACGCCTCATCCACAGCCTGATCGCGGATGGCTTCACACCGGAAGATACCGAGAACGCTGAAAACGGCTGCGAAGCAGCAAACACTGAAAGCAACGATGAAACCACCGGCCTTACGGTCAGCCTCCCGCTCGACAAGGTAGCGGTCGGAAACCTCACCAACCTCCTTACTGCCAAGGAAAGTCTCATCAAGAAGGCACTCGGCATTGACGACCTTGGGATTGAGGTGACGGAGGATACAGTCAGCTTCCCTTGGTTTACTGAGATGCCGGAGCCTGACGAGGTCAAAGCCTACACCCACTTCATTGCCGCCCTTGGCAAAATGAGCCTGGATTTGAAGCGCATCAGCGCTACCGAAAAGGAAGTCGACAATGAGAAGTATGCATTCCGCTGCTTCCTTCTGCGGCTGGGCTTCATCGGAAACGAATACAAGGCAGAGCGTAAGATTCTTCTTAAGAACCTCTTCGGCAACTCCAGCTGGAAAAACGGCGCACCGGAAAAGGAGGTGGCAGCATGCGAATGATTACGAAAGAGCAGCTTTCAGCGCTCCGCTCCCGCTACCCGGCAGGCACCCGTGTGGAGCTTCTCCAGATGGACGATGTGCAGGCTCCACCAATCGGCACCAAGGGAACCGTCACAGGAGTCGACGATACCGGCAGCCTCATGGTGAACTGGGACAACGGCTCCGGTCTGAATGTCATCTACGGCATTGACCTTGTACGGAAGGTGGTGGACTGATATGGATGAAAAGGTAAAGGAGCAGATCCTTGCCATACGGGATACCGGCCTTACAAATATGTTCGATGTGAACACAGTGCAGCGGCTGGCCTACGAGAGAGACCTCTACGAGCTGGTTTTATACCTTGAGAATCACCGAAAAGAATACGTGAATTTCATTCTGACCGGCGAGGCATAAACTACACAATTTAGGCCTCAGAACTTCCCGCAGGATTGTCACATATATTTCGATAAATAGCTTGCTATTACAGGCGTTCAGAGTGATATATGTACATACAAAAAGGGAAAACAACCACAAGGAGGAACCACCATGAAGTACACAATCGAAGCCATTGAAAACGCAAAGCCCGGAATGCGCTGGGAAGAAATCGGATGCCAGTGGACGCTGGGACAAGCCTACCTTTACAGCAAGGAAGCCGGAAACGACCTGCCGAACTTCGCTGAAGTCATCTGGGATTACGACATCGAAGCGATCCTTGCAGATTGCCGGAAGCTCGGAGTAAAGGAATTCACCATTAGCTCCACCTTCTCCAGCCTGATCGAGACCATTGCCAAGTTCGAGGAGCTCGGCTGCACGCTGGACGGAATTGTAAAGGTCAAGGAACGCTACACCCACTTCGGAAGCAACGAGCACGCCCTCATCCCGGCCTTCAAGATGACGGTAAAGGAGGCGTAAGGAAATGTGGAGCGAAGGAGTTATCGGCATCCCGGATGCCACGGACAAGGAAAAATACACCAAGTGTCACTACTGGGTAAAGCACTACGATGAGCCGAGCGAGACCTACGGCATAAACGGCGGCAGGATCAGCAAGCTCACGATCAAGATTGACGACGAGACCGTTTGCAACTACGACAGAGGTTGGGACATTCACCCCACCTGCAAAGAAGCAGAGATGGCGCTTTGCATCCTGCTTGAAAACTACAACTAAGCATTAAACCCTGAATATGAATATTCCGGGAGACTGAGCCAGAAGGCTCTTTCTCTCGTACTGATACCGGATCGCTATGGCGGTCTTTTATTTTGCCCTGAAAGGAGGCGGCCACCGTGCCAATGCGAAAACTGAAAAACTATAAGCCGACCCGCTTCATGGCAGAGACTTCTCACTACAGCAAGCAGATGGCGGACTTCGCAGTGATGTTCATCGAGCAGCTCACTCACACTAAAGGCACGTGGGCAGGAAAGCCCTTTGAGCTCATCGACTGGCAGGAACGGATCATCCGCGACCTGTTCGGTGTCCTAAAGCCGAATGGTTACCGTCAGTTCAATACGGCCTACATCGAAATTCCAAAGAAGATGGGAAAGTCAGAGCTGGCCGCTGCTGTTGCCCTGCTCCTTTGCTGCGGCGATGGTGAGGAACGCGCCGAGGTTTACGGATGCGCTGCCGATAGACAGCAGGCCACCATCGTCTTTGATGTAGCTGCGGATATGGTGAGAATGTGCCCGGCACTGAATCGACGCGTTAAGATACTGGCCTCCCAGAAACGTATCATCTACGAGCCGACAAATAGCTTCTATCAGGTGCTCTCCGCTGAAGCCTACAGTAAGCACGGCTTTAACATCCACGGCGTGGTATTCGATGAGCTGCACACCCAGCCGAACCGGAAACTCTTTGATGTAATGACAAAGGGCTCCGGCGATGCCAGAATGCAGCCGCTGTATTTCCTGATTACCACTGCCGGAAATGATACAAACACGATTTGTTATGAAGTCCACCAGAAAGCGCAGGACATCCTCGACGGCAGGAAGGTCGATCCAACCTTCTATCCGGTCATTTACGGTGCGAAACCTGATGAGGATTGGACTGATCCTGAGGTGTGGAAAAAAGCCAATCCCTCTCTCGGTATCACAGTCGGCATTGACAAGGTGGAAGCGGCCTGCGAATCGGCAAAGCAAAACCCCGGCGAAGAAAATTCCTTCAGACAGCTGCGCCTCAATCAATGGGTAAAGCAGGCTGTCCGATGGATGCCAATGGACAAATGGGATGCCTGTGCCTTCCCGATCAATGAGGACGACCTCGAAGGCCGTGTTTGCTATGGCGGGCTTGACCTGTCCTCCACTACGGATATTACATCCTTTGTGCTGGTATTTCCTCCACGGGATGAAGACGACAAATATGTGATCCTCCCGTACTTCTGGGTGCCGGAGGATACGCTTGATCTTCGTGTGAGGCGCGACCATGTGCCCTACGATACTTGGGAAAAGGAAGGCATGCTGCAGACCACCGAAGGCAATGTCATCCATTACGGCTATATTGAAAAATTCATCGAGCGCCTCGGTGAGCGCTTCAATATCCGTGAGATTGCGTTTGACCGCTGGGGAGCAGTCCAGATGGTTCAGAACTTGGAGAACATGGGCTTTACTGTCGTGCCCTTCGGACAGGGCTTTAAGGATATGAGCCCTCCCACAAAGGAGCTCATGAAACTGACGCTTGAGAAAAAGCTCGCCCACGGCGGCCACCCGGTGCTCCGCTGGAACATGGATAACATCTTTATTCGTACTGATCCAGCCGGAAACATCAAAGCGGACAAGGAAAAATCTACAGAGAAGATCGACGGAGCCATCGCCACCATCATGGCGCTTGACCGTGCGATCCGCTGCGGCAATGACAACGGCGCTTCTGTCTATGACGACAGAGGCATTTTATTTATCTGAAAGGCAGGTGATCAACATGAGCATATTTTCAGGACTGTTTCGTTCAAGAGATAAGCCTACCAATTCAACAACCGGAAGCTCCTACCGCTTCTTCTTTGGCGGCACGACCTCCGGCAAGGCTGTAACGGAACGCTCCGCCATGCAGATGACGGCGGTCTACTCCTGTGTGAGGATTCTGTCCGAGGCGATTGCAGGCCTGCCGATTCACCTCTATCGATACGGCGAAGGAGGCAGCAAGGAAAAAGCGATCAATCATCCGCTCTACTTCCTTCTTCATGATGAGCCAAATCCGGAAATGACATCCTTTGTATTCCGGGAAACATTGATGACGCACCTACTCCTGTGGGGAAACGCCTACGCGCAGATCATCCGGAACGGCAAGGGCGAAGTGGTCGCGCTCTATCCTTTAATGCCAAATCGTATGACGGTCAACCGCGATGAAAACGGGGAGCTTTATTACGAGTATCAAACATCACAGGACGAAGCGCACACGATGAATAGCAGCCGTGTAAGGCTCCAGCCATCTGATGTGTTGCATGTTCCCGGCCTCGGCTTTGACGGCCTTGTAGGCTACAGCCCGATTGCAATGGCTAAGAATGCTATCGGCATGGCAATTGCCTGCGAGGAATACGGCGCTAAGTTTTTTGCTAACGGCGCGACTCCCGGCGGCATCTTGGAGCATCCCGGCGTGGTAAAAGACCCGGAGCGTGTAAGGGAAAGCTGGAACTCAGCCTTTGGCGGCAGTGCCAATGCAAACAAGGTAGCTGTGCTGGAAGAAGGCATGAAGTATACGCCTATCTCCATTTCACCGGAACAGGCGCAGTTTTTGGAGACACGAAAGTTTCAGATCAATGAAATTGCACGTATCTTCCGCATCCCGCCTCACATGATCGGAGATCTTGAGAAATCGAGCTTCTCAAATATCGAACAACAGTCGCTGGAATTTGTGAAATACACGCTCGACCCGTGGGTATGCCGCTGGGAACAGTCCATGCAAAGAGCCCTGCTCTCTCCGGATGAGAAGAAAGAATACTTCTTCAAATTCAATGTGGACGGTTTGCTCAGAGGTGATTATCAGAGCCGCATGAATGGGTATGCGGTCGGACGCCAGAACGGCTGGATGTCCGCTAACGATATCAGGGAGCTTGAAAACCTCGACCGTATTCCAGAGGAGGAAGGCGGCAACCTGTACCTGATCAATGGCAATATGACCAAGCTCAAGGACGCGGGTATTTTTGCAGCCTCAGCACAGACGCAGGAGGAAGCTGATGAAACGAAAGAAACACAAACCGAACCGGAACCCGAAGATGGGCGCACCCGGTTCAGAAAGAAGGAGGCACTATGACCAGAAAATTTTGGAACTGGGTGCGAAACGAGGAGCCGGACAGCTTTGGCTCCGACCGAACACTCTACCTCGACGGGGAAATTTCCGATGAGACGTGGTTCGGCGACGAGGTAACACCCAAGCTATTTAGTGATGAATTGCATGCAGGCGATGGAAACATCACCCTCTGGATTAACTCTCCGGGCGGTGATGTTTTTGCTGCTGCGCAGATCTACAACATGTTGATGGATTATCCGCATGATGTGACGGTCAAGATCGACGCTCTTGCTGCTTCGGCGGCATCGGTTATCGCTATGGCCGGAACGAAGGTCTGCATGAGTCCCGTGGCAATGATGATGGTACACAACCCTGCAACCATCGCCATCGGTGATACCGAAGAAATGCAGAAAGCCATCGACATGCTAAACGAAGTCAAGGAATCCATCATGAATGCCTACGAAATCAAGTCCGGGCTCTCCCGCCACAAGATTTCACAACTCATGGATGCCGAGACGTGGATGAACGCCAAGGAAGCCGTAAAGCTCGGCTTTGCTGACGAGATTCTTTTTAGGGATGGAGAGAAATCTGTCCCGGAGGATACGGTTGATGCGGAGATGCTTTTCTCCCGCAAGGCCGTCACCGATTCGCTGCTTTCCCGACTGATTCCTAAGAAAAAGCCGGAAGCAAATAAACACATGGTACCAGTAACCGATCTTGAGAAGCGCCTTTCGCTTCTCGCACATTAAAGGAGGATTTTTACTATGACTCAGATTATGGAACTCATGGAAAAGAGAGCGAAGGCATGGGAGGCCGCTAAGGCGTTTCTTAATAGCCACTCTCAGAACGGCGGCATGGTTTCTGCGGAGGATGCCGCAACCTACGACAAGATGGAAAAGGAAGTCACCGACCTCACCAAGGATATTGAGCGCCTGCAGCGTCAGGAGCAGATCGACAAGATGATGAGCGCACCGACTTCTACTCCGCTCACCGGAAAACCCGGTGTAAAGGATGAACCGGAGGATAAGCCCGGCAGAGCTTCTGCTGCCTACAAGAAGGCCTTCTGGGACAACATCCGTCATCCCGGTAATCCCGCAATCCGCGATGTGCTTGAGGAAGGAACCGACGCAAACGGCGGATACCTTGTTCCGATTGAATTCGAGCGCACCCTTGTTCAGGCGCTCAATGAAAACAACATTATGCGTACCATCGGCTGCAAGGTCATTACCACACAGAACGAGCGCAAGATCCCTGTTGCAAATGGCCACACGCAGGCGGCATGGACTGCCGAAAACGGTGCCTACACCGAGAGCAATCCGACCTTCGCTCAGACCAGCATTGATGCTTTCAAGCTGACTGACCTCATCAAGGTATCCGACGAGCTTCTTTCTGACAGCTTCTTCGACATTGAAGGCTACATCTCCGAGGAATTCGGTCGTGCCTTCGGTGAAGCTGAAGAGGACGCCTTCATCAACGGTGCTGTGCAGACTGGTCAGACGGCTATCGACAGACCTACTGGCCTGTTCATCCCTTCTGCCGCTGGTGGTGCTCCTTCCGGCGTAACCGCAGCTTCCGCTACGGCAATTACCGCCGATGAGCTGATCAGCCTTGTGTACTCTCTCAAGGCTCCGTATCGCAGCAAGGCAAAGTTCCTCATGAACGATGCTACAGTCGCGGCCATCAGAAAGCTCAAGGATCTGAACGGCGTCTATGTATGGCAGCCTGCCCTTACTGCCGGAGAGCCCGACAGACTGCTTGGCTATCCGCTCTACACCTCTCCGAAGGTGCCTACAATGGCCGCAGGCGCAAGAGCCATCGCATTTGGCGACTTCTCCTGCTACTGGATCGCTGACAGAGCCGGTCGCACGATCAAGCGCCTCAATGAGCTTTACGCTACCAACGGTCAGGTCGGCTTTACCTGCACGGAGCGTGTCGACGGCAAGCTGATCCTTTCCGAAGGCATCAAGATTCTCGACATGAAGGCAACTTCTGGTTCTTAAGACGAAGGAGGTGAACGACCGTGGCTTTGATTTTAACTGAAGATGCGAAGGCCTATCTGCGCGTAGATTCGTCGGATGAGGATGCCACGGTCGGTATCCTCTTGGCCTCCGCAATTCGCTTATGTATTGATATTGCAAGACTAACGGATGATCAGTGGGAAGTGATCGACTCCGATGCGGCTTCTTCTGATGAATATACCGAGGCGGAGCTGTCTGCAATCCGGGAAACCATGAAGGTCGCTATCCTCTATACCTGCGCCTATTTCTTTGAGCACAGGGAGGAAGCCGATCACCATGCTCTTACCATGACGCTGCGCTCGCTTCTTTTTGCAATACGGGAAGGAGCGTTTTCATGAATATAGCGGCTATGAGGGTGCGCGTCACCTTCCAGAAAAATACTGTCATCGTCGACAAATACGGAAACCATAAAACCGGCTGGGCAGATTATTTCTCCTGCTGGGCGACTGTCGGCACGAGCTCCGGTTCCGAATCTTCCGGTGTAGTCATCAATCCGGAGGAATCGCTGGACTTCACCTGCCGCTACTGCTCTGAGCTTGCGGCTGTGGAATCGACAAAATACCGGATCATCGCGGAAGGTCGCACCTACAACATCACCTATGTGAATCCGATGGGCTATAAGCATAACAGCCTGAAATTCAACTGCAAGCTGGAGAAGAACGCATGAGTAGAAATGTATCAATAAGTGAGATGGGCGACGCCATTATGGAGGAGCTCGAAAAATATTCAAAGCTCGCCACGGATGACCTGAAGGCCGCCGTGAAAGAAACTGCCGCTTCCGTCCGCAAGGATATTCAGTCAGGCGCTCCGGTCGATACCGGCAAATACAAGAAAAGCTGGTCGGTCAAGAATATGCATGAGGATTCACAAAGCATTGACCTCGTAGTGCATTCAAGAAACCGATATCAGTTGGCGCACCTTCTGGAGCACGGGCATGTGAAACGTGACGGCGGACGTGTTCCGGCACAGCCTCATATCGCCTCAGCCGAGGAGCGCGGAAACGAAAAGCTCGTCAATACCATCAAGCAGAAATTGGGAGGTGGATCATGACATACGACGGTGTAATCACCATGTTAGAGGAAGCCGGCCTGCCGCTTGCCTACGACCATTTTGCCGAAGGCGAGTCACCAGATCCGCCCTTCCTCGTTTTTCTATATCCGGGCTCTGACAATATGTTCGCGGATGACACGGTGTTTCAGAAAATTGATGAGCTGAACATCGAATTATACACGGACGTAAAAGATCCGGAAACAGAAACACAGATCGAGGACATCTTAATCGCTCACGACCTGCCTTATGAGAAATCCGAGGTATGGATCGAGTCGGAGAAGCTGTACGAGGTCTTATATCAAACACAGATTATAGGAGGCAAAAACTATGCCTAACACGAGTAACAAGGTCAAGTTCGGCCTTAAAAACTGCCATTACGCAATCGCTACGCTTGCCGCTGATGGTACTGTCACCTTTGGCACACCCGTAGCAATGCCCGGTGCTGTTTCCCTTTCGCTGGATGCCGAGGGAGATAATGACCCGTTCTATGCAGATGATTCCGTATATTACATGGTTTCAAACAACAACGGCTATTCCGGCGACTTTGAGCTGGCGCTGATCCCGGAGAGCTTTCTCACGGATGTCATGCACGAGACTGAGGACGCAAATGGCGTCATTGTAGAAAACAAGGATGTGGAGCCGGAGCATTTCGCGCTGCTTTTCGAGTTCTCCGGCGACCAGAGAAAGATCCGCCACTGCATGTATTACTGCAGCGCTACCCGTCCTTCCGTCACCGGCAGCACCAAGGAGGATTCTACCGAGGTGCAGACAGAGACGCTTTCCATCACAGCTTCTCCACTCCCTTCCGGCATTGTGAAGGTCAAAACCGGCACGAATACCACAAGCACTGTTTACGACGCATGGTACAACTCTGTATATGAGCCGAGTGCTTCAGTAAGTAATGGTGATTAAGGAGGCGCGACATGGCAGTAACAAAAACAATCGAGGTTGACGGCAAAGAGGTGCAATTCCGCGCCTCTGCCGCTATCCCTCGCCTTTACAGAAACAAGTTCCACAGGGACATTTATAAGGACTTAAACGATCTGCAGAAAGGCATCGATGAAAGCAACACAGAAAGCTCCAATCTGGACACTTTCAGTCTGGAGCTTTTTGAGAACATCGCATGGCTGATGGCAAAGCATCAGAATCCTGAAGTACCGGATACTCCGGAGGACTGGCTCGACCAGTTCAACACCTTCTCCATCTATGAAATCCTGCCGCAAATCATCGAGCTGTGGGGACTCAATGTAGAACAGCAGGTGGAATCTAAAAAAAACATCATCCGACAGAGCGGGAAATGACAACCCCGCTCTTTTTACTCCGGTGTGTGCAGATCGGGCTTTCCATATCGGAGCTCGACCTGCTCACCATCGGGACTGTCAATGACATGTATGCAGAAATGAGCAACGACGATTACAACTACCCTGCGCTCGCAACACAGGAGCAGATGGATCGATTTTAACAGGAAGGAGGTCATCGCATGGCTGACAGAATAAAAGGCATAACCGTGGAAATCGGCGGCGATACGACCGGCCTTTCCAAAGCCCTCTCCGGCGTAAACAAAGAAATCAAATCAACTCAGTCGCAGCTAAAGGACGTTAACAAGCTCCTGAAGCTCGACCCGACAAATACCTCGCTGCTCGAACAGAAACAGAAGCTCCTACAACAGGCAGTCTCCGAAACGAAGGAAAAGCTCACACAGCTGAAGTCCGTGCAAGACCAGATGGATGCTGGACTTAAAAACGGTACCGTCACCCAGCAGCAATATGATGCATGGCAGCGTGAGATCATAGAGACCGAAAACGAGCTCAAAAACCTCGAACAGCAGTGTCGGGAAACAGATACCTCAATCACGGCAACGCTCCGAGCAACCGGCTCCAAGCTGCAGGAGGTCGGTGGGAAAATATCTGATGTCGGCACAAGCCTATCAACGCATGTAACGGCTCCCATTGTCGCCATTGGCGCTGCCTCCATTGCTGCCTTTAACGAGGTGGATGCTGGCCTCGACATCGTTGCACAGAAAACTGGCGCTACCGGTGATGAGCTGGAGGATATGTGCCAGATCGTAAAAGACCTCGCCACGGAGATACCGACGGACTTCGAAACTGCCGGTGCTGCTGTCGGTGAGGTCAACACCCGTTTCGGCCTGACCGGGCAGGCGCTGGATGACCTCTCGGCAAAATTCATCAAGTTTGCCCAGCTCAATGATACCGATGTTTCAACATCTATCGACAATGTATCCTCCGTCATGAACGCCTTCGGCATGGACGCTTCTGAGGCGGATAATCTTCTGGATGCTTTAAATGCCACCGGTCAGGCCACAGGCATTGATATGGATACGCTGGCAAACGCCCTCTCCTCCAATGCCGCGCAGCTGAAGGAAATGGGACTCACTGCCCAGCAGGCCGCTGGCTTTATGGGCATGGTAGAAATGTCCGGTCTTGATACTTCTGCCGCTATGATGGGCTTAAAGACCGCTATGAAGAATGCAACGGCAGACGGCAAAACGCTGGATCAGGTGCTTGCGGAATTCTCAACTACCATGCAAGGAAGTGGCAGCGATGCAGAAAAGCTGCAGGCGGCCTATGACCTTTTTGGTAGTAAAGCCGGTGCCTCCATTTATAATGCCGTGCAGACCGGAAAGCTCAACCTGTCAGATTTCTCCGGCTTTCTCGGAGATTTTGAAGGCAGTGTAGAGAACACTTTCAATGAGACGCTCGACCCGATTGACCAGTTTCAGATGACCATGAACTCTCTGAAAGAAACCGGTGCGGAGGTCGGTAATTCCTTGATGTCAGTTCTCGCTCCTGTCCTGAAAGAGCTTTCTGACAAGCTGAAATCCCTCGCCGAATGGTGGAACAACCTCGGAGAGCCCATGCAGCAGATGATCGTAAAGATTGCGCTCGTGGCTGCTGCAATCGGGCCGGTACTTGTAATAGTCGGTAAGGTTATATCCGCTGTTGGTACGATTATGACGATCATTCCTACTGTTACCACTGCTATGGCCGGAGTAAAAACGGCGATGGCAGGACTGAATGCTGTCATGGCGGCAAATCCGATAGGCCTGATCATTACGGCCATCGGCCTGCTGGTAGCTGCATTTATCTACCTATGGAATAACTGCGAAGGCTTCAGAGAATTCTGGATCAACCTCTGGGAGAAGGTCAAGGAAATTGCCATTACCGTATGGACGGCGATCAAGGATTTCTTCGTCGGCATTTGGGAGGTAATAAAGAACACCTTCACCACTGTGGTAAATGCAATCAGCAGTTTTCTTACCACAGCTTGGAATGCCATAAAGACTACGACCTCTACTATTTTCAATGCTGTAAAGAGCGTAGTCACTTCCGTTTGGAACGGCATAAAGAGTGCGGTCATGAATGTGGTTAATACCATGAAATCCGGCATCAGCAATGGCTTTAATGCGATCAAGAGCACGGTGTCCAATATCGTAAACGGAATCAAGAGTACCATCTCCAATGTGTTCAATACCATCTGGAGCACGGTATCCGGCATCGTAAACAAGCTAAAGAGCGTGTTCAACTTCAGCTGGAGCCTGCCGAAGATCAAGCTGCCGCACTTCTCCATCACAGGCAGCTTTTCGCTAAACCCGCCATCCATACCGCACTTTTCTGTGGACTGGTATAAGAAGGCGATGTCCGGCGGCATGATCTTAAAGGATGCGACCATCTTCGGCCAGAGCGGCGGCACTCTTCTTGGCGGCGGTGAAGCTGGTGATGAAGCTGTGGTCGGTGTAAGCTCGCTGCGCTCCATGATTCAGGATGCAGTAAGCAGCGCTACCCTCAGCGTTTCAGGAGATCAGCCTCTCATCAATATCGAGGAAATGAGTGTCAGAAGCGATGATGATATCCGGAAGATTTCTCAGCAGCTCAATACTCTGCTGACTGCCGGACGCAGGGCGAAAGGACTGGTGTAATATGGGATTTTCATTTAACGGAACAACCTCCCAGTCTATGGGACTTGCGACAAGGATTACAAACGAATACCGTATGCCGGAGCTTAGAAACAACACGATTACCATGCCCGGACGGCACGGCGTATTTGATTTCGGAGAAACGGTATCCGAGCGGAAGATACTGATTTCCTGCTTCATTCCTCCGGGAAGTACAGACGAACAGTTTCTTTCAAAGAAGGACGATATTATCGAATGGCTGAATCCGGACAACGGCCTCTGCCAGCTCATTCTGGATAAGGAACCGGGACGAGTGTATGAAGCAAGGCTTACGTCCGGATTCTCCTTTGACCGGGCAGTCCGCAATTCCTGCACCTTCGATCTGGAATTTTTCTGCCCAGACCCTTATGGCTATGCCATATCAGATGAGACTTTTGATTTTGCGGAAAACGGAACCTTTACCGCTTCACGCGCTCTTGGGAATATCGAGTCCTACCCGGTCTACTCATTGAAGGGTGTAATTCCTTCCGGGACGGACTCGTATATCTCCATAACTACAAACGGCAGCGAGCTTCAGATCATTGGACGGCTTGCCTCCGATGAAACATTGATTATTGACTCCGACCTTATGACGGCAAAGGTGGTGGATTCCAACGGAGAAACACTTCGAAACGGTCTCCCGCTTCTGTCGGAGCTGAACTTCCCGGTCTTAAATACGGGAGATAACACCATCGTGATTGCTGCGGTCGGTACAAATACAACATTTACGGAACTGAACATTCAAGCCAGAAGCCGCTGGAGGTGATTTTGCATGGCTCTTAAAAATATATTGAATACCCAAGATGCCTTCACCGGCGAGTTCCCGGCTGCATGGGCTCCTGACGGTCTCTGGCGTTTTAACGAGTCCGAACCTGATGCAGATGATTATCTGGCTGATTCCTCCGGGAAGGATCGCAAGGCATATATTCATAACTGGAGCGGCACCACCGCTGATATGAAAACAGGCAATTTCGGTCGCTACTTCCAGTTGAACATCAATAATCCTTCTTCAGAGAAAACCTACCTAAAGGTGGAAAACGACGGCAGTATCTTCTCAAGCCTCGGTGAAACCATCGTGGTCGGCGGCTGGATGAAGCCTACGACATATTCAGTCGGCAACACCTATACTCCGATCCTGAATACCCGCTATGGTTCCGGACAGCCGATTTTCTATCTGTCGCTGATCAGAGGAAAGCCGAGGATTATGCTGTATAACTCCTCCGGTTCTCTGATCCTCGATACGTCGGTAACGCCATCATTTTCTCTGCTAAACGGCTACTGGTACTTTATTGCCTGTGTGATTAAGCCAAACGCAAAGACAGCGCAGTATATCCTTGGCAATAAGAGCTCCGGCACGGTTTGGAAGTCAAGCGTGTTGACCTTTACCGGAGAGCTGAATCGTAGCTGTGTAGCAGACCTCATCTGGGGAATGCACGCGGACTCCTACTGGTATGCAGGCGGCTTTGATGACTGGTTCCTCGACTGCGATTCTGATCTTACAGCTGATGATCTTGCTGAATATTTTCTGGAGTCGCTCTCTGCAAACGGCGCAGATCTAACCGGTGATGTGGACGCCCTGACAGCAGCAGATGTCGTTACGCTTCGAGCTACGGACTTTGTCTATCCGTCAAGCGGACAGCTCATTACTGCAGCAAGGGACTGTGGCGTGACCGGCAACGGCAGAGTTTCTGTGAAAGCAGATTACTCTCCGGGAGAAACCTCTATCTCGCTTGTGGAAACGGCAACCTCAGATGACCTCTCTACTTGGACAGAGTGGCAGGCTATCGGCGCAAACGGCGAGCTTGAATCTCCCGCAAAGAAATACATCAAATACCGCGTCACGCTTTCTACCACAAATACAGCGAGGACGCCTACGCTGACATCTATCAGCCTGTATGATAATCCAAAGCCGCTCTATACCAAACTTGGCTATGCAAGACCGGTCATTCTGGACTCAGATGGGAACACGGAGGCTGTGCTGGATAACGCCTATGACATCATCGTGACCAGCGAGATCAACGGCGTGGATGAGCTGGAATTCAAGCTGCCGTTTCAGGACAGCAAACGCGCCTATATTGATAATGAAAAGACCGTGCGTATTGTCAGCGACACCTATCGTATCCGTACAATTACGGATGATAAGGAAGAAAGCGGCAAGGCCATCACCACGGTCTATGCGGAGGCGGCATTCTATGATCTTGCCTACTCTGTAAAAAAGGACGAGATTACCTTTAATGCAGACACGGCGGATGTTCCGATAGCTTATGCTCTGCAGGGCACCGATTGGGATATAGGAACGGTCAATGTCTCCACAAAGCGAACTTGGACTTGTTCTGAGAAAAACGCGCTGGCGATCCTGAGAGCAGTGCAGAACATTCACGGCGGTGACCTGATTTTCGATAACGCAAACAGGATCGTGAAGCTCCTGACCTTCTCCGGTGATGATTCCGGCGTGCTGTTCTGCTATAAGAAAAATATGAAATCCATCCAGCGCGTCATTGATACAACCAGCTTGATTACAAGGCTTTATGCCTATGGCAAGGACGGCATGACCTTTGCCTCGATCAATGGCGGCAACGAGTATGTGCAGGACACGACCTATACTTCCGAAATACGAATCGCAACGCTGGACTGCTCAAACTTCACCAATCCATATCAGATGCTGGAATATGCCAACATGCGGCTTGCGGACTATGCTTCTCCGCGTATTTCCTATGTGCTAAAGGCAATGGATCTGTCGGTACTGACCGGCTACGAGCATGAGACTTGGGAGCTGGGCGATACGGTCATGGTGAAGGATGACGACCTGAACCTGTCTATAAAAACCAGAATCGTCCGCAGAGAATACAACCTGCAGGAACCTTGGAATACGGTGCTGGAGCTTTCCACTACTCTCCGGGAGCTGGGTGATTCCTCCTCACGCTGGGATAGCGCAGCCGATACGCTGG
>CALLZZ010000162.1 GCA_937858235.1 uncultured Clostridia bacterium | reverse complement strand
AAGCAGTGATGGGTGCAATATGAAGTACCCTTTTTTCCTTATGCCCTAATCAGGCCTTTTCAATTGGTGTACTTCATAAGCACGTACCATATTTGTTCCCTTGCCCCTCTGCAAGAACCAGGCAGAAAGGCAAGGGAATTTTTATGAAAATTCGTAAAACAAGAACAGAAGATCGTGGGGTATACAGATACCCAATCAGTGTACCAGATGGCAATGGAGGCTATCATCAAGACAACATTATTATTCGACCAGGAGAAAATGAAATAACCGAAGCCTGGATATCTACACTTCATTCATTGGATGACAGTGAGGTTTATTACAACTGTAAAAATGGACATCCACCTATGTCAGCAGACGAAAAAGCTGCAAGAAAAGAATGGGAAGAAGAACATCCAGGTGAAAAGTACCCAATTGGCTGGAATTTGTCATTAGATTACTACGCAGATTCTGATGACGATTCATCGGATAAGCAGAAGTTCTTAGAAGATACATCATTTTCATTTGGAGATAATGTATCGCCAGCAGTAGAACATTTGCATGAACTTGTAGATACCATGACTGACAGACAGCAGGAAGTTTACAAGCTTCTCTTTATAGAAGAATGTTCATTAACAGAAACTGCTGAGATTCTTGGCATGAGTGTACCAACCGTTTACAACCATAAAAAACGCATCTTAGAGATTATAAAAAAGAATTTCTAAAAATATTTCCAAGGGGCTAATAAACCGACTGTTTCCTTTGACTGTGACTTGTAAGGGAGATGACCTTACAGAAAGCGAGGTGGTGATATGGCATTGAAACACAAAATCATTATTAATGTCACTGATCCAAGCGGAAAGAAAGCCACTGTTTTAAGAGGTGCAGATATGAGATTGCCTTCGAGAATTGTGAAGTTCCTTTTTGGAGATTTCACCCAGGTATATCTTCTTGCACCGGGACAGTCGGTTGCATCCGTGGATGTAAAAGAAGTCAAGGAAGGAGGCAATGTTTCATGAGTAAGATGAGCGAACTGGCTGCAGAAATTGCAGAACTGAAACACTGTGGCGAAATTCTTATTGGTATTTCAGAATCACTGGCAGATTTATTTTCTGCACCAGAGGAACATATGGAAAAGCAGACTATAAAAAAGACTGCTGCTAAAAAGGAAGAAAAGCCAAAGAAAACTCCAAAACAGGAAAAAATTTTATCCCTTACGGATGTTCGTGCAGTTCTTGCTGAGAAATCCCGTAACGGTTATACGGCAGAAGTTAAAGCACTTTTAAATAAGCATGGTGCAGATAAGTTGTCTGAGATTGACCCGGCAGAATATTCGGCACTGCTTGCGGATGCGGAGGTAATTGGATGAGCTTCAAACACGCATTACTTTCTGCATCCTCCAGTCACAGGTGGCTGGAATGCCCGCCCTCGGCAAGGCTTAGTGAAAGCTATGAGGACAAGGGCAGCGAATATGCACAGCAAGGCACGGATGCCCACAGCATTTGTCAGTACAAATTGGAAAAGGCATTAGGCATAAAAACCAAAGACCCCACAGACAGCCTTACTTATTACGATGCAGAAATGGAACAGTGTGCAGAGGATTATGCAGGCTATGTTCTGGAACTGCTGGAGGATGTAAAACAAATCTGTAAAGATCCTATTGTTCTGATTGAACAGAAACTAGATTTTTCAAGGTTTGTAGAGAATGGCTTTGGCACTGGGGACTGCGTAATTATTGCAGATGGGACACTGTATGTCATTGATTATAAGCATGGAAAAGGAGTTCTTGTATCGGCTATGGAGAATCCGCAGATGCAATGCTATGCCATAGGTGCTTTGGAACTCTTTGATGGGATTTATGACATCAATGCTGTGTGCATGACAATCTATCAGCCACGCAAGGAAAACGTCAGTGTGTTCACGATGTCAAAGGATGACTTATATTCATGGGCAGAAAACACTCTTGCACCTACAGCAAAACTTGCTTATGCAGGAGAGGGTGAATATAAAGCAGGAGAGCACTGTCAGTTTTGTCAGGCAAAGGCGGTCTGTCGTAAACGTGCCGAATACAACTTAGAACTTGCCCGTTATGATTTTGAGATGCCTGCAACATTGGAAACCGATGAGATTGAGGCAATTCTGCCAAAGGTGGATGAACTGATTTCCTGGGCCAATGACATTAAGGAATATGCTCTTCAGCAGGCTCTTAGTGGTACCGAGTATCACGGATTCAAGGTTGTTGAAGGTCGTTCCAACAG
The DNA here is from genome assembly GCA_937858235.1 of uncultured Clostridia bacterium. Lineage (GTDB taxonomy): Bacteria > Bacillota > Clostridia > Oscillospirales > Oscillospiraceae > Onthomonas. The sequence continues at coordinate 11,769 of CALLZZ010000162.1, read as the reverse complement.
AAAATACACGGATGAATCCGCTGTGGCAGATGCCGTTATTGCAGCAGGTTTTGATCCATATGAACAGAAACTGCTTGGCATCACGGCAATGACATCGGTACTTGGCAAAAAGAAATTTGATGAAATCCTTGGCGACTTTACCTATAAGCCACAGGGTAAACCAACACTCGTGCCGGAGAGTGACAAGCGTCCGGCTATCAATAACAGTAATGCTGCATTAGCAGCTGAAGATTTTAATGAAAATTAAAGGAGGACAATATTATGTCAAACAAAGTTAACAATCCTATGAAGGTAATCACAGGTCCCGATACTCGCTGGAGTTATGCAAATGTCTGGGAAGCAAAGTCTATCAATGGAGGAACACCGAAGTACAGCGTATCTCTTATCATTCCAAAGTCTGATGCCAAGACGGTAGCAAAAATCCAGACCGCAATTGAGGCCGCATACAAAGAGGGCGAAAGTAAGCTGAAGGGCAATGGCAGAACAGTTCCTGCGCTTTCTGTACTTAAGACACCTCTTCGTGACGGCGATACCGAAAGACCCGATGATGAGGCATACGCTGACTGTTATTTCATCAATGCCAACAGTGCATCTGCTCCTGGTATTGTAGATGCAGACCGCCAGCCTATCATTGACCGCTCTGAGGTTTACTCTGGCGTTTACGGCCGTGCAAGTATTAACTTTTATTCCTTTAATTCCAATGGTAATAAGGGGATTGCCTGTGGTCTCAACAACCTTCAGAAAATCAAGGATGGTGAACCTCTCGGTGGCAAATCTCGTGCAGAGGATGATTTTGAAACTGAAAATGAGGACGATTTCCTGTCTTAATCGGTATGTAACAAAGCAAATCAAGTGGGTGGTGGCACTGCTGCCACCCATGACAATCTATGAAATGAGGTAAAAAATATATGGATATGATGCGAATTGTAAAAGATGTGGATGCACTGGTACTATTTTATATCATTGTTGCTTTGACTTCCTATGGGATTACATCGGCTGTATGTGATATCTTCCGCTGGGTACATAAAAAGTGGAAGAATCTTAAATCAAGGGCTAAAACCGACAAAGAAAATGAAGATATTACAGAGTAAGTAAACGGACGGGCGGCAGGAGTAATCTTTGCCGTCTTGCTTATTATGGAAGGAGTGAAAGTTTTGAGTGAAATAAAAACGCTCTCAATTGATATTGAAACCTACAGTGATATTGATTTGAGTAAATGCGGTGTATATAAATATGCGGAGTCCGAGAATTTTGAAATTCTGCTGTTTGGCTATGCTGTCAACGGTGGCGAAGTGCAGGTGGTTGATTTGATCCAGGGCGATGAAGTACCAGGAGAGATTATCAAGGCATTAGCTGATGAAACAGTGACCAAGTGGGCATTTAACGCATCCTTTGAACGCATTTGCCTTTCAGTATGGCTGCGTAAAAATTATCCCGAACATTTTTACAGCTATAGCATCAAGGAGGATGCAGTTGAAAACTATCTTAATCCATCTGCGTGGAAATGCTCCATGATATGGGCTGCCTATATGGGGATGCCGTTATCATTAGCTGGAGCAGGTGCAGTACTGGGACTTGAAGAACAGAAATTGAAAGAAGGCAAAGACCTTATCCGATATTTCTGTGTTCCATGCAAACCAACTAAGACGAATGGTGGACGTAATCGTAATTTGCCACATCATGATAAAGCTAAGTGGGATACTTTTGTTTTCTACAATAAGCGGGATGTTGAAGTAGAAATGTCCATACAGAAAAAACTCTCCAAGTTCCCTGTCCCCGATTTTATATGGAATGAATATCATCTTGACCAGGAGATCAATGACCGTGGTATTGAACTTGATATGACTGTAGTAGAACAGGCTATTGAAATGGATGCTCGCTCTAAAGCAGAACTTAATAACGCAATGAAGGAACTGACACAACTCGATAATCCTAACTCTGTGCAGCAGATGAAACAGTGGCTTTCTGATAATGGATTGGAAACAGATACCTTAGGTAAAAAGGCAGTGGCAGAATTATTAAAGGCAACTGCTGAACCACTAAGAACAGTGCTATCTCTCCGTCAGCAGCTTGCCAAATCATCGGTAAAGAAATACCAAGCAATGCAGAACGCAGTATGTAGAGATGGCAGAGCCAGGGGTATGTTTCAGTTTTATGGTGCCAACCGCAGTGGAAGATGGGCTGGCAGGATGATTCAATTGCAGAACCTCCCACAAAATCATATGCCGGATTTGGAACAGGCTCGTGGCCTTGTGAGGAATGGAGATTATAAGGCACTGGAACTTCTATATGATGATATTCCAGATACATTGTCGCAGCTGATCCGTACTGCCTTTGTGCCAAGACAAGGATATAAGCTTGTGGTAGCAGACTTTTCGGCGATTGAGGCAAGAGTGCTGTCATTTCTTGCAGATGAATCCTGGCGAAGTGACGTCTTTAAGAATAATGGTGATATCTATTGTGCATCTGCATCAGCTATGTTTGGTGTACCTGTAGAAAAGCACGGATTGAACAGTAATCTCAGACAAAAAGGTAAAATTGCTGAGCTGGCACTAGGCTACGGCGGTTCGGTAGGTGCATTAACAGCAATGGGTGCCTTGGATATGGGACTTAAAGAGGAAGAATTGCAGCCGCTTGTGGATGCCTGGAGAAAGGCAAATCCGAATATTGTGCAGTTCTGGTGGGATGTTGACCGTGCTGTTAAAACTGCTGTTAAACAGAAAACAACAACAGAATGCCGTGAAATTTATTTTATTTGTAAAAGCGGGATGTTATTTATTCAGCTGCCATCTGGCAGAAGACTTGCTTATGTGAAACCTCGCATCGGAGAGAATCAGTTTGGTGGTGAGTCTGTAAATTACGAAGGCATCGGTGGCACAAAAAAATGGGAACGCATCGAAAGCTATGGTCCCAAGTTTGTAGAAAATATCGTGCAGGCAATCAGCCGGGATATTCTTATGTTTGCAATGCAAACACTGAGTCACTGCTTTATCTGTGGCCATGTACACGATGAACTGATTATTGAATGCAGCATGGGAGCTTCTGTTGATGCCATATGCGAACAGATGGGAAGAACACCGCCTTGGATTAACGATTTGTTACTTCGTGCTGATGGATATGAAACCATGTTTTATAAAAAAGATTAAATATTTTTTTAAGGGGGCTAAAATATAGCCTTCTTTTTTTGACTGTGACTTGAGGGACAAAGGTTCTTCAAAAAATCTTATAACAGGAGGTAATTCTTATGAATGAATTACAAGTTTTCCAAAGTACAGAGTTTGGCTCTGTAAGAGCAGTCACAGTCAATGGTATTCCCTATTTTGTGGGAAAAGATGTAGCAGATATTCTTGGCTATGAAAGACCCGCAAAGGCAATTCTCGATCATGTAGATGAAGATGATAAAGATGAAGTCCCAATTCAGGACTCCATCGGAAGAATGCAAAACACACCTGTCATTAATGAAAGTGGTCTTTATAGTCTTATTCTTTCAAGCAGGATGCCAAGTGCGAAAAAGTTCAAGCGTTGGGTAACTAGTGAGGTTCTCCCTGCTATCCGCAAACATGGTGTTTATGCAGTTGATGAGTTACTTAATAACCCAGATATGTTGATTGCAGCACTTACGAAACTAAAATCAGAGCGTGATAGAAATAAGGCTCTTACAGAAACAGTTGCAGTACAAAATCAGCAGATTGTGGAGATGAAACCCAAAGCATCTTATTACGATGTGGTACTTAACTGTAAAGACCTGGTTGCCATTTCTGTTATTGCAAAAGATTACGGCTGGAGTGCCAATCGTATGAACAGATATCTTCATGATAAGGGTGTTCAGTTTAAGCAGAGCGCTATCTGGCTTTTATATCAGAAATATGCGGAAAAAGGATATACAAGCACGAAAACTCATAGCTATCCTGGCAATGACGGAAGTATTCATACAAAGGTTCATACTTATTGGACGCAGAAAGGCAGACTTTTTATCTACAGTCTTATGAAGGAAGATGGATATTTTCCTTTGATTGAGCAGGAGGATGAGTATGGGAATTGATAAGTTTAACAGTGAGGGATATTTTGACCCAACTCCCTATGAAGCATTAACTAAAGTTGAAAATGAAGAGAGAGCAGCTCGCAAGGCTGCCTCTTTCCGCCCTTTGGTGTATATCTGTTCTCCATATTCAGGTGATGTGGAGAAAAATATATATCTAGCAAAAGTATTCAGCCGATTTGCAGTTGTAAAAAATGCAATACCGATTGCACCACATCTTCTTTTCCCACAGTTCATGGATGAAAGCACGGAAAGAGGTCTTGCTATGTTTATGGATATGGTACTGCTTGGGAAATGCAGTGAAGTATGGGTATTTGGCAGCACCATATCGGAGGGAATGGCAGCTGAGATTGCAAAGGCACAGAAACAAAGAAAAGTAATCCGCTACTTTACGGAAGATTTGGAGGAGAAAGCATAATGGAATTAACCTTATTTACGGCAGACTGTGTGGGGAGTCTGTCTAATTGTGTTTATCCTCACAAAGCTGTAATTACAGATGAAGAATCATTAAAACAGGCGGTAATACATGATCATGTAACAGCTGAGTATAAGAACAATTATCGCAGTAGTGCAAATTTTATAAAAGCTGATAATGTTCCGCTTGATTGTGATAATGATCATTCAGATAACCCGGATGAATGGGTCACCCCATTTGAAGTTGCACTTGTTTTTCAAGATGTTTCTTTTGCAGTTGTTTACAGTCGAAATCATATGAAAACAAAAGAAAATAAATCTGCCCGTCCAAGATTTCATGTTTACTTTATAACGCCCATGATTACAGACCCAGAGGAATACGCTGCACTGAAAAAACAAATTGCTGCTTCTTTTCCCTATTTTGATAACAATGCACTCGATAGCGCCAGACTGCTTTTTGGCACTGATGAGGCAGAGGTAGAAATTTATAATGGCAGTAAAAATATTGTGGAGTATATTGATGAAGTTGCATTTGAAGATTGGGAACAAAGTAAAGAGGAAATCCCACAAGGGCAGCGTAACAGCACCATGTCACATCATGCTGGGAAAATTATCAAACGCTATGGGAATACAGAAAAGGCGTATAACCTGTTTTTGAAACAGGCTGAGAATTGCAATCCACCGCTTGAAGAAAGTGAATTGAAAATCATCTGGGGCAGTGCTGTCAATTTTGGCAAAAAGGTATCATCACAGAATGGTTATATACCGCCGGAGCAGTTTAACTCAAACTTACAGCTTAAGCCAGAGGATTATTCTGATGTAGGTCAGGCAACGGTAATGGCAAAAGAATACGAATGTCTTCTGCGATATTCCCCTGCTACGGATTATATCGTGTATAACGGAAGCTTTTGGGAAGAATCGAAACCTAAGTCACAGGCGGTTGCACAGGAACTTACTTCCAGACAGCTTGAAGAGGCTGAAACCGAAATCAAGAAAGTTACCAACGAAATGATGCAAAATGGTGCGTGGGAGATACTGGCGGCAATGGGCCCGAAGAAAGCCGTCTCAACATTTAATGAACAGCAGGCACACTCTTTTGATAAATATCAAAGTGCTGTTACCTACCGAAACTATGCCATCAAACGCAGGGATTCCAAGTATATTACTTCAGCTTTAAAAGAGGCTCGTCCTATGCTCGAAATTGAACAGCGCACCTTGGATGCGGATGAATTTTATTGAATGCACCATCCGTTACTTATGACCTACGTAATGGAATAACATCACCAATGGAACATAATCCGCTCGACTTTATTACTAAGCAGACGGCCGTTGATCCCGACAATGTGGGTTTTGAAATATGGGAGAAAGCACTTGATACATTCTTCTGTGGAGATGCAGACCTTACCAGCTATGTGCAGGAAATTGTAGGGCTGTCTGCTATTGGAAAAGTATATGTTGAGGCTCTTATCATTGCTTATGGTGAAGGACGAAACGGAAAGTCTACCTTTTGGAATGCAGTGTCCAGGGTTCTTGGCTCATACAGCGGAAATATGTCTGCAGATATGCTGACCGTTGGGTGCAGGAGAAATGTAAAGCCGGAACTGGCTGAAGCTAAAGGTAAAAGATTGCTGATTGCGGCTGAATTGGAAGAGGGTATGAGGCTGAATACCTCTAATGTTAAACAGCTGTGTTCTACCGATGAAATTTATGCAGAGAAAAAGTACAAAGACCCATTTTCCTATATTCCCAGCCATACTTTGGTGCTGTATACCAACCATCTGCCAAAGGTCGGTGCGATTGACAAAGGCACATGGCGAAGGTTGATTGTAATTCCATTTGGAGCAAAGATTGAAGGCAGTGCGGATGTGAAGAACTATGCAGATTTCTTGTTTGAAAATGCTGGAGGAGCAATTCTTTCATGGGTAATTGAGGGTGCAAAAAAGGTAATCAGCCATAACTATAAAATTACCACTCCACAGCAGGTCAAGGATGCCATTGAGGCATACAAAGAAAACAATGACTGGCTTAGCCATTTTTTGACGGAATGCTGTGAGGTGGAAGATTCTTATAACGCAAAGTCCGGCGAGGTCTATAACTCATACCGTGCCTATTGTATACAGGTGGGTGAGTTTATTCGCAGTACAGCAGATTTCTACACTGCCTTGGAATCCGCAGGATTCGGCCGTAAGAAAACAAGAGCCTGCAATATTATCACTGGACTCCGATTAAAGTCGGAATTCTTGGAATAAAGCCATTTTCCCAATAGTGTGGAGGTCTATGGAAGTCTTATATATAACTTCTCTTAGAAGTAAAAAAATAAGACTATATAAAAAGTTAAGGAAATGCATTCCATAGACCTCCTCACCTACCCAAAATTATGACTGATGGAGGTATCATGAGAGAAAAAGTAATAGAACAGAAACTTGTGGCAGCAGTAAAGAAAAATGGTGGCATCTGTCCGAAGTTTACATCTCCAGGCTTTGATGGAATGCCTGATAGATTGGTATTGATGCCTGGTGGCAGGTTTGCTTTTGTGGAGGTTAAGGCTCCAGGGCAGAAACCAAGAGCACTGCAGGCAGCAAGACACAAATTATTACATTGTTTGGGATTTAGAGTATACATCTTGGATGATGAAAGCAAGATTGGAGGGATACTGGATGAAATACGAGCCACATAGTTATCAGCAGTTTGCCATTTCATATATTGAGGAACATCCTGTGGCAGCAGTCCTTTTGGATATGGGCTTAGGGAAAACGAGCATTACGTTGACTGCCATCAATGATTTATTGTTTGACAGCTTTGATATTCATAAAGTCCTTGTGGTTGCGCCCCTTCGTGTAGCAAGAAATACATGGTCTGATGAAATCAGTAAATGGGAACATCTGAGTGACCTGCGTTATGCCATAGCGGTTGGCACAGAATCCGAAAGAGTGACAGCACTGATATCCAAAGCAGATATTTATATCATCAACCGTGAAAATGTGCAGTGGCTGATTGAGTCAAGTGGAGTTCCCTTCGATTTTGATATGGTGATTGTAGATGAGTTGTCATCTTTCAAGAATCACCAAGCAAAACGATTCAGAGCCTTAATGAAAGTAAGACCAAAGGTTAGAAGAATGATAGGACTTACAGGTACCCCATCTAGTAACGGACTTATGGATTTATTTGCAGAATTTAAGTTGCTGGATATGGGAGAACGGCTTGGAAGATTTATTGGTCAGTATAGAACGGCATATTTCAAGCCGGATAAAATGAATGGGCAGATTATTTTTTCCTATAAGCCACTGCCTGGAGCAGAACAGCAGATTTACAACAAAATATCAGATATCACGATTTCCATGAAGTCTACCGATCATATAAAGATGCCGGAACTTGTAAATTCCAGATATGTGGTGCATTTATCGGAGAAAGAACAGGAACGATATGAAGAATTGAAAAAAGACCTGGTGCTGCAGTTACCAGATGGAGAAATTACAGCAGCCAATGCCGCATCACTTTCTACCAAGCTTTGTCAGATGGCAAATGGGGCAGTATATTCTGATGATGAAGATATTCTAAAAATTCATGATAAGAAACTGGATGCCCTTGAAGATATTATCGAAGCAGCAAATGGAAAGCCGATACTGGTGGCTTACTGGTTTAAACATGACCTTCAGAGAATCACCGAAAGGCTGCATAATCTGAAAGTACCTTTTTCAAAATTAGATACTGATGCAAGCATTCGAAATTGGAATGCAGGAGAACTTCCTGTGGCAATGATCCATCCGGCATCTGCTGGACACGGACTTAACCTTCAAAGTGGTGGTTCAACCCTTGTGTGGTTTGGACTTACCTGGAGCCTGGAACTGTATCAACAGACAGTGGCAAGATTATGGCGGCAGGGTCAGACAGCAGGTACTGTGGTGGTACAGCATATTATTGCTAAAGGCACAATTGATGAACGAGTGATGAAAGCATTATCCTTAAAGGATAGTACCCAGTCCGCATTGATTGATGCTGTTAAGGCGGAAATCTCAGACAACATTTGAAAACCTAAGACAATCCAAGCCAATCCGAGTGCAATAAAATTTCGGAGGTAAGGATATGAACATTATCTGGCAGTATTTAGATAAACGCAGTGCGGCCGTAAATGCCTTAATGGATTACAGCAGTATGGAATATATTATCAGTCATACGGATGAGGAAATCAAGAATGCCCATGACAAGATGAGTGGTATCCGAAGTCCCCAGTTTGATGGGATGCCAAGAGTCCATAATCCCCAGGCGGGAGAAGAACGTATCTTAAATGGAATTGAAGAAATCGATGTGCTAAAAGAACGTTACAGACAAGCCGTGGAGTACATGGAATGGTTTAAGCCTGCATGGGAGCAGCTGACCGAGGATGAGCATTATGTGCTTGAAAAATTCTACAGCAATGAAGATAGTCAGACAGGTGCGGTATATGACATATGCGACCATTTTCACATTGAGCGTTCCTCTGCGTACAACAAGAAGAACCGTGCGCTGCAGCACCTGGCTGTTTTGCTATTTGGAAAGTGATGAGTAATATCGTGGACGCATTTTCAGAACCACGGTGTTATACTGATAGCATGAAAAACTGCATAGAGAACAGCGAGCCTTGTGGGAGTAATCCTGCAGGGCTTTCTTTATGCCCAAATGGAGGTGAACAGATGCCAAGAAAGCCTAGAAGGCCGTGTTCCTTCCCTGGCTGTCCTAATCTTACAGACGGAAGGTACTGCAAGGAGCATGAGAAACAGGAGAATAAACGCTACGAGAAGTACGACAGAGACCCTGCTGTACGCCGTAGATATGGTAGAGCATGGAAGAGAATCCGTGACAGTTATATTTCACAGCACCCGTTGTGTGAGGAATGCGAGAAGAACGGAAAGCTGATAAGAGCAGAAGAGGTTCATCATAAGAAACCTTTGTCTGAAGGTGGAACTCATGCCAGAGAGAATCTGATTGCACTTTGCAAAGAATGTCACGCAAGGACTCATGCAGAGAGTGGTGATAGGTGGCATAACTTTTAACCTGGTAGGGGGAGTCAAATCTCTACAGCTTTTTAATTGGACAACGGGTGTGGGGTCACACGCACAAAAACCACAGTTCAAACAGGGGATTAAACCCAGCAAACTCAGAAAGGGGTGAAAATAGTGGCGAAAGATGGAACAAATAGAGGCGGTAGACGAGTTCGCGCAGGCGATAAGCCACTACCTCTTTCAGATAAAATTACAAAAGGCAAGGCAGCAAAAGTATTGGACGTCCCTGACCTACAGCCTGAAACAGCACTTAAAATTGATGAACCAGAAGAAGTGGCGGATTTGTATGGCGAGGATATGCCAGCACCAAGTGACTACCTTAGTGCAAGGCAAAGGGATGGTAAGCCGTTAGGAGCAGATTTATTATTCACTGAAACCTGGAAATGGCTGAAAGAACGTGGGTGTGAGAAGTTCGTCAATCCTAGATTGATTGAGGCCTATGCTCAGGCATTTACTAGATACATCCAGTGCGAAGAGGCTATCAGTACTTACGGACTCTTGGGGAAACATCCAACAACGGGTGGTGCTATAACAAGCCCATTTGTACAGATGAGCCAGTCGTTTCAAAAGCAGGCAAATCTCATCTGGTATGAGATTTTTGATATTGTAAAGCAAAATTGCACCACATCATTTGTTGGAAATCCTCAAGACGATATTATGGAGGCACTTTTATCAGGCAGAAAAGGCAGGTAGCTCATGACTCTTAATATATTTTTAAAGCATCTAAAAATGCAAAGGAAAAAATTAACCATGCAACAGTATAAAACAATACGTGGGCAAGCAATGGCCGGTGATATTGATGGTGCAAATAAAGATCTTATAAAATTACTAAGCCGGGGGTGAATAATTTGGATAAAGAAAATAAATTCACACAGGAAATGCAGCAAGTGGAGATATCGAAGCTGGTACCCTATGCAAATAATTCAAGAACCCATAGCAAAGAGCAGATAAAAAAGCTGCAAGCAAGCCTACGGGAGTTTGGTTTTGTAAACCCGATTTTGATTGATAGAAAATATAATATCATTGCAGGACACGGCAGAGTATTAGCTGCAAAAGAAGATGGCTTAGAAACAGTGCCTTGTGTGTTTGTAGACCATTTAACTGAGGCTCAAAAGAAAGCTTACATTATTGCAGATAACAGACTCGCTGAAGATGCAGGGTGGGATAAAGAATTGTTATCCGTAGAACTGGAAAGTTTGAAGGAACTTGAATTTGATATTGATCTTTTAGGATTTGATGCAGCCGAATTAAATACACTTTTAAATGCTGCTGAGGATGTACAAGAAGATGATTTTGATGTTGAAGGAGAACTAAAAAAGCCTACATTCTCAAAACAAGGAGATTTGTGGATTTTAGGAAGACACCGTCTTATATGTGGGGACAGCACAAAATCAGAAACCTATGAAAAATTGATGGATGGTAAAAAGGCAAACCTAATCGTTACTGATCCACCGTATAATGTGAAATATGAAGGCACTGCAGGAAAGATACAAAATGATAATCTTTCGGCAGATGCTTTTTTTAATTTCCTTTTTGATAGCTTTAGCAATATGGAAAAGGTATTAGCCGATGACGGTTCTATTTATGTTTTCCATGCTGATACCGAAGGACTTAATTTTAGAAAGGCTTTTTCAGACAGCGGATTTTATTTAAGCGGCACTTGTATTTGGAAAAAGCAAAGCCTTGTTCTAGGAAGAAGTCCATATCAATGGCAGCATGAACCAGTCCTTTTTGGATGGAAGAAAACGGGTAAACATCAATGGTATTCGGATAGAAAGCAAACCACTATATGGGAATTTGATAGGCCAAGTAAAAATGCTGACCACCCAACGATGAAACCAGTAGCACTTATAGCTTATCCAATCGGAAACTCAAGCCTTACCAATTCAATTGTTCTTGACCCCTTTGGTGGCAGTGGTTCAACACTGATAGCCTGTGAGCAAATAGATAGAATTTGCTGTATCGCAGAACTGGATGAGAAGTACTGTGATGTTATTGTAAAAAGGTATATAGAACAGGTCGGTTCATCCAAAAATGTATCAGTTCAGCGTGAGGGTGTGACCTACCAATATGATGAATTGGAGGCAGAAAATGAATAAATTAACCCTCGGCAGTCTGTTTGACGGCTCCGGCGGGTTTCCTTTAGGCGGCTTACTTTCCTGCATCACCCCAGTGTGGGCTTCGGAAATCGAGCCGTTTCCTATTAGGGTAACAAGCAAACGGCCAATGTCGTCAACTTAAGAGATAAAGAAAAAAGTCAAAAATATTTAAAAAAAC
>CALLZZ010000161.1 GCA_937858235.1 uncultured Clostridia bacterium | reverse complement strand
CGGACGGTGCTCCTTCAGATAATTTTTCCGCATCCTCCCGTATTTCCCGATGTTTTCCGTCTGCTCCGTGATTGTCAGGTCGGGAATCAGGTAATCCCCGTTCCGGCTGTAAGTTAAATCGTTCTCCATGTGTGGCGCTCCTTTCCGCGAGGTGTTCGCGTTCATAATCCTTGGCGGTGACTTCGATCTGCCGTAGCACCCGTTCCGACTGTTCGCTGACCGCCGTGCCAAGAGCGGCAACGGTATCGGGCGTGTTGAAATCGAAGATACTCAGAAAGTCCTCATGCTCAAAGTATTCGTCGGGTTCCAGCCCGCAGCGGGACAAAACCGCGTAGGTGGTGCTGATGGTCGCGGCGCTTCGGAACTGTGCTCCGATGTTGAACTCATCATATTCCTCTAAAAAGCTGCCGTCAACGATGTGGAGGATGTCGTACTGATGCTCCTGCCAATATTCATTCGCCAACTGTCCGGCGATCTGCTCCAACTGGTCGGAAAAGCCCTTTTCGCCGGAAACCTCGTATTCCTGTTCCAGCGCCGCCGTAACCGTGTCCTCATGTTCCGGGCGGTACTGCCAAATGAACGGGCGGCGGGAATCGTCTCGGCTTGCCGTGTCGGAAACGTCAAAGACATACCGGATTCTCGGCCTGTCGCCGGAAGCGTCGATGAGCGCAATCCCCTTGCTGCCGCGCCGGACGTACCGGCGCATTTTTTCGTTCCAAAGCTCATACCCGGCGCAAGCCGTCGCGTCGGGGCGCTGGGCGTAGATCATGAGTTGCTCATGGTATGGGTATTTGTAGAGCCGCGCGGCGGTTTGCAGAAAACCCGTCCAGCTTTCGTGACTGGCGGTGATTTGCGTCGCCGCGTGGTCGGCCATTTGTGCCAGAGCCGTTACTGTGCTTGGCATATTGAAAGTCCTCCTTCCAGTCTTTTGGGCAAAAAAAGAACAGCCCGAAGGCTGCTCTCATGTTATATGCTCCATAGGGTAAGGCATCAACTTCATGCGTATTAGAATTTAGGAACATTATAATATTCTAAAACATCTGTTTTTGGCGACAAGTTTTTTCTGTCGCATACCTTGATATTTCTAAACAAAATAGTTCGTTCATCCATAGGGACTGCGTTTTGATATGTACGAGGATCATTTTCGTTAATCTGAGATGTGTCATATATCTGAATATAGATGTTGAAATGGTTTCTCAAAAGATAATTGTATGCACAATTTGGAGTGATGGGAAATACCTTACAAAAACACATTTGTGCTGCAAGTATCTCCAACTCTTTTCCGGCATTTATTTTTCTGTCAAACTTTTTTTCAAAGTCAGCACAGTTTACGCGAATAAACTCCCTTTGTACTGTCGGATATATATGGACAGAATAATTGTTTTTATCTTCTCGTACAAGAGTTAATTGGATATTGTCGATGTTTTCAAAAGCTCCATCATTCCAAGCCAAGACGGTATCAAAAAAGTCTATTCCAACGGCTTTATCAGAAAAACCAAACCCTAAGTATAGAGATTTACCATCTGTTGTCAAAAGCATTCCGGTCCATTTGCTCCCATCCCAACACTGCGGTAGGGGTTGTACTAACATAATATGGTGAGTGAAAATTATCTGCTCAAATAGCTGTTCAATTATAAGTAGAGCAACAGCAAATTCCAAAGAGTAGTACCACGCTGAAAAAGCAATAACCGATGATACAATACCAATGATGGTTAACAGTCTGAGAACCCATTTGATTTTTTTCTCATGTTTTTCACTGATTTTTATATGCGGAAATTTGTTGCGAATAACAATATCAAATTTGGAACGAATATAGTGTATTTTAATTTGTCCTCGACGAAATAATCGCTTTATTCGGTTGTTCATAAAGTCACTCCTTCTGTAAAATTTATAGCACTATATTTGCATTCCTCTTGTTAAATAATAGCGTTATTGTAAGTATAACGCACATTCATGGAAATGTCACCACAAGCAGAGCTATGATTCAACCTCTACATCAAAATCCGGGAGCAGGTCAAGTCCGGCGTATTCGGCGTCGCTCATATTCCGGAGTTTTCCCAGCGCGGAATCCGTCAGAACCAGAAGCTCCGTTTCCTCCGCGCCGAGATAGCCGCGCATCTGCACCAGCTCCGCGATCAGGCCCTCCCGCGTCCCGGTATTGTAAATGCACATCAGATTGATTTCATCGTTTGTAAACATATCACCGCTCCATTCTCGCGCCTCTGTCGGGTGCTGATTTTTTGTATTCCCGGCTGACCGGCTTTCTTCTAAGTTGTTCCACGACGGATTTTTTCTTTTCGTCGTGCTCCCGCCGCGATGCCTCGGCAAGTTCCAGAAGGGAAATCGGCTGACCGGTTTTGGCCTGCTGCTCCAGATCCGCGACGGTGGGATTTTTCCCGTTGTCGATGATGCCGTCGATCATGTCGTAA
>CALLZZ010000160.1 GCA_937858235.1 uncultured Clostridia bacterium | reverse complement strand
TTCCCCAAACGTTTCATTGCATCTCCACCTCCCTTTTCTTTGTAATCGCTACCTGGCTTGAGAAAAGCACCTTGATGTCTGGATTTTGGACACATTTCCGTCCGTTTGCGGGAACTGCTCAAAGCCGAAAAGCGGCGTTTTTACAGGTGCTCGGCGTTTGCGGAAATTTATCCAAAGGCTTTTTCTACCTATAATACTGCGGGCAGGAGGGAGGCCATCGTCTCAACCTGCTCTCCTGCAGTTCGGCGCCGCGTCATTACGATCTCAACCCTATCTGTCATCGACTTGGTCGGTCAGCGATCAAGTTGCTTTTCTTATTGCTTCTCGGGTTGTTACTTTCCCTACCAAATTAGTTCTAACATACCTTCAATGTCCGGTTTTTCAATCGCCATGAATGTCCGACCAGCATTCTTTCAGCGGTTCTGCGCATCCATCGTTAAAAGATTCCTATGCATGACATCTAATTCCGACACTCGTGCCGTATCTAACAAGACGTAATCTTTGATACAATGCCCGTATGTACTTTTAGCCCAGAAACCGCGCAGTTTCTGGGCTTTTCTGCGTTTCAGGGCATGGTGCGGGAGTGCACTTCTGGTTCTGTATTCATATGCTGCTGCGGTAGCTGTAGTCAAAAGCGACACCCCCAATCTGCAATTGTTGAAAAGTATGGCTATCGTTGAAAGGTTTAATTCAAATGAACGGGTTTTAAAAGATGCATTTGACTGTTGCCTTCACCTTTGGCACGCCATTATCCATATATAAGGAAAAACCACGAACCGTCATGCCTACCTCTATACATTTCCTAAAAAGAGAAAAGTATTCTGTTTGCTCCTCATTAACGGTTATCTGCTTTGTACCTCCATACATAGAAATAAACATATAGCATACTTTATGTCCATTCAGAAGAAGTTCCCTGATATTCTCTAACTGGTGATTAGCCCGCTCTGAGGATACGGTTGGAAACAAAGCTTCCTTGCCAAAAGAAAGAATGCTTTTAATTTCAACGACTGTATCGCTATCTTCTATATAAAGATCGCTCTTATAACCATCAATGCTTTTTTCACCAAAAACTTGTTTTCTGCTACCCAAGAAAGAGAAAATTCTTCTATTAAGCTCGTTTTTTATAACTTGATTAACACTCGACAAGCTTACGGGTACAAAGCCTCGTCTGTACTGAATGGCATACACGGAATATTTCGTCCGTGCATTTTCTTTCTTTATAGGCAACAGCAAAACCATTCGGCCTTTCATATTAATAAAGTTACTTAATCTGCAGGAGGAGGGAATATAGCATAGTGTGTCTATCCCGTCGACATTCACAGTGCACAGAAAACGGTTTTTGATTTCTGTCTTAAATATGCCATATTTAACCTCCGGCTCAGACATCAGTAATCACCTCTTCAAATACTTCCCGTCTATTACGTTTTGAACTATTTCGTCCAACTCAGGGATTTCGATTAAATATCCCTGGGCTCTTTCTATAACATCACCATTTCTATATATCATGTCTCCATGCTTCTGTAGATACTGGGCATCAGGCTCCTCAATAATCATTCTAGAAGAAATGGCATCATTTACACGCAACGCAACTCGGCCATTCAATTGAGCTTTTGTCGTTGAAGGAACCAGTTTAGCTTCTGGCCTCTGCGTACATATAACGAGATGAATTCCTCTGCTCCTGCCAGCCTGCGCTATGCGCTGTACAGGCTTATAAAAAGCATTCTGCTCCTTCTTTGTTTCTAATTGGTCCGCCAAATCCGCGAACTCATCTATTACAACAACAATTGGAGCAAGTTTCTCAGTTGCAATTTTGTTGTATTCTATAATGTTAGCAACTCTTGCATCAGCTAATAGCTTCCCTCTGCGCTCAGACTCTTCATAAACCACCTCTTTTATTACGCGGGTGGCCTCCTCAGCATCTGAAATAATACTGCCAGAGTATAAATGGGGAAGCCCAGCAAAATGGATGAAATCCTCCAGCTTTGCTGAAGAAAGAATTAATTGCAAGTCTTCTTTTCGAGGATGAGTCATCAGCATCGCGGCAAGCATTGAGAAAAGGAATACTGATTTACCAGAGCCAGTACTTCCTCCCACAAGCATATGTGGCATCTCTCCAAGATCCTCAAAAAGATCCGTACCATTAGGAGTTCTTCCTAACGGGAAATACAACTGCTCAGGTGAAGTGACCTTTGGTAATGAGCCAATCACATCCCTAAACAGTACCTTTTCTCGTTTAAGCCTCGGCACATCCAATAAGAGCTCATCAGAATTTGGCACCTGTTGAATAATTACGCCTGTCCTCTTCATTTCTCTGCCAATGTCTTCGAGATGACTTTGCAGTCCCTGCAGGGCCTGTCCTCGCCCAAGCTTGAATTTCAACCTTATAACGCTTGGGCCAACAACAGTATCCTCTGCATTGCATTCCTTAAGCGTAACATGATAGTCACCACACGAGCGCCTAAAATCCTTAACCAACCGATCTATCTCGGAGCGGCTGACACCATTATTTTCCTTCTCAGCATTTTTTTTAGTCTCATATGGTGTAGGACCAGAATCTCTGAGAATGCTTGCACTGCTTGGATTCCCCTCAGCAACCATCGGTACTTTTTGACCATGATCAGAAAAATCCCTAGAATACAGTCCTACTGCATTATTGTCAGGCACCATTTCGTCCTTCGCTACCTCTATGTCAGTATCAATAAAGGCGTCATCACTAGATTCAGTTTCCTTATCAGATTCCTCAGAATTGTCAAAATCCGGAGTAATTGATTCCTTTATTTTGGTTTCCTCGCCAAGGATATCGTGTTGTATTTCCTTTGCCGTTAATTTCCAGTAATCTATTGAGCAATCGTCGTAATCAGGATTCTTACATGGTATATGTTCGCCTCCAGAGGCCTCGTTCAACTTTATATGAAGAAGAATTCCAGAAACTTCAATCTTAAGTCCTTCGCTTTCGCCACTACCGAAGGCCTTTTTCAAGATTAGATACCATCTCTTTTGCCAATCAGAATCATGCACATTTCTGAAGCACTCAGAAACAATTTGATACTTCAAAACCTCTCTCCGCGCAGAGGTAAACATATCCATTGAGTTTTTATCCGAGTAGAAAATTTCCCGCAACAGCTCAACCATAGACGCTATCTGCTCTGCGGCATGACCTGAGATGTTAAAGTGCTTGGAATCGGCCTCATCTCTAGTTATTGTCGCATCTGGAGATTCATCTCTAGTCTTGACCTCAATGGGCTCAACATAAAGCTTGTTTTCAACCGCATCATAATGAAGACCTACAAGGTCAGCTCTTTCATTTCCATATTTGCTATCTTGCAGCCAAAGGCGAGCCTTATCGTCATCTAATGATGCAACAAGGGCGTCATCATACTTTTTCATATACCAGGACGCTGCAAAAAGTGTTCCTATTAAACCCTTCTTCTTATTGTCTATTGCCTGCGTATCAGCGCCAAACCTCGGTATGCTAATCAACCCGTTCGAAGCAATATGTCCAAATTGACGCAATATATCAACAAGTGTGTCCTTCTTAGGATAGAGGTTATAGCCTCGAAGAAGATCCAAATACTGCGTAATTATTCTTGAATTGTCTGCCGCCCAAGCATTAACCATTCGCTTGTCGTACTGCATCTCACCAATAGGAATAGCGGACTGAGGCTGATAGTTATTTGTATCTCTATCCGCTACAACGAGCCATTGGGTCTGCGCATCCTTTATGGTAGAAACAACAGCAGTCATGTCTGCATTTCCATTATATGTTGTCCTCGGATTCATATTGTTACTTATAATGTCCGCTGACCTTAATAGCTTGTTATAGTCTCCTATAAGTCCAGATTCAGACTCAGATGAAGGGAAGATTGTTCCTTTATGCTGAATCTCATCAAAGTCATACTCATAGGTGATAACAAGCGGATTAATATACAGGTTGTGACTATTCGGGCCATACTCGATGGAATACGAGGATTGATCAAAGTAAAAAGCCACATGTACCGGCCTAAACTCTAATGCCACTTTAACTTCGGTAGAATCCTTGCAATTATGTATGCTAATTGCAATTCGATCATTTCTTATAAATTCACCTATTTCGTAGTCCTTGCCAGAATAATCAAGCTTTGAAAGCTCGGTGTTTCCATTTTGATTTCTCGTAAGGTAAACATCATAAACGACTCTTTTTACTTCATTTTTATCCATAAAATGCTTGACCTGACGGATTATTCCAATCAAGTCCGGCGCATCAACAGAGCAAATTCTGATTTCGTTTCTTGTATATGGAGCGAATCCAATCCATCTTGTAAGAATTTCCTCTATCGATTCTGTCCCATCATTTCCCAGGTAGCGGTTCGTCTTGTTTTCAAACGTTGGTAGCATTTCAATACTACCAGAGCAGGGCAGAATACGATCCTCAGAAGTATTTGTCACGAGATTATTAGCAACAATAAAACTTAAAACCTGTGGCAATTGAGTTAGGACCTTTGCTAGTGCTTCCTTATCCTCTTCCGCAAGTGTGGCTTTTTTATTGGGGAGTGTCCTGAAGACCTCATAATACCGCCACAAATAAATAGGATGAAGCGGCAATAAAATACCCTTCCATTCCTTTGGAGTTTTTACGTATAGTATGTCTAATAGCAATATCGCTCTTGCAATAAAACTTGTTCCGCCCGGACTTATCTGCCTCATGGTAGGTTCATTGTTGCAGAAAGCGTGATATAGCCGCTCCCAGGCCTGAATATATTCAATGAGATCATTCTTGCTCTTTTCAGATGCGCCAAACAAAAGAACTGGATGATACATAATCAGGTCAAGATGTGTAAGAAGGCTTTTTCTTGCAATCTTAAGATTGTCAATTATTGGAGTGAATCTCTCAAGAGTCTCCAGACCTTTGCTGTCAAATTGCTCATCAAACTGCTTAATAAAATCAAATAAAGGCTGATTTCCGTCTATGCCTCCTACAAACGAAATGACAGCATCTTTACTCTCAGGGTCGAATATATGTAGAGCGTTAATATCTGCGGAAATAGCATCCTTCAGGACACTTTCGTCTGTCTCCATGATGCCGCCCCATGAATTTAGGCCGCAGAACTTACCAACGAGTTTCCTTAAATCTGTCTGATGCGTATCAAGAGCGATACTACGATCTTCGAAAATACCCCCGATAGGAGGAATTGAATCATCATTTTCCTCAGTCTCAGTATCGTAATGCTTATCCAACTCCTCTAGAAGATTGCTTATATCCCTTTGTTCCTCATCATCGCCAAAAACGATGGCATCAGAAACCAACCTATCAAGTTCCTTAGGACGAATAGGAGTATTGGAATCTGGCTCGTCAGAATCCGGACCATCGGTTGGATTAGGTGTCTCCTTCTTCTTCACTTTCTCCTTCTTCTGTGAGGCGGAAAAGAGCTCTTGAACAGTAGTAAGGTCAAGATCCTTTAATGTATCCTGATTACCATACTTGTAAAAATTCTGTAAGCTACGATAAGCTGCTTGCAAGCGAGCCTTGTCCTTTGCCTTCGAGCGAACGAGCGAACGGCTAAGCTTTTTTCTTGAATCTTCACTTAGCTGCCCAATAGCAAAAATCATATCTCGATTTTGAGCAAGGCGATCCTCTGGCTTACTCTTCGTGCCAAGGATGTCATTATCCTCAAGCAAGTTTAATCGCCACATGTTTTTAGGTATTGCGTCCTCAGGCCTTTTACTTCTCGCGACTGCATTAACAAAATCTTCAACAGCTTCGAATGTGTAGTAGTCAGAGGTTTTTTCTAAAGCTGACCAAAAATTATTTGTAGGGGTGTTATTGTTGCTGTTTACCTGCTTCTCAAGTAAATAGCGAGAGATGTCTCTTGTACTTATATTTTCAAATTCTGACAGAGAATGAAGCTTGTCAGTATCTGTTTTTATAAAAACGACTATGCGCCCCGCACACTCCGGAATACTCCTCCATAGAACTGCCTTTTCTATAGAATCTGTAATATCGTAGTTCTTCTCTGCATGCTCCTTTACCCCATCGTATCCTATAGCTGCTCCATATAAGTGCTGACTATCTGATGCTAGGCCAGCAATTATTGATTCAGGAGAGATTCCATCTACCCCTTTAATAATGATGCCAACCTTTAATGCCGCCAGGTGCTGACCGAGAAGTTCTATAACAAGTTCTTGCTTATCTATCATTTTCAGTGCCTCCTAATCTGATCTGCAAAATGCCATCTGCCATGATTTCTGCAAAATCCATTGACTCAAGAACAGATGCAAAGGCAGAGAAATTATCTTCTAGAGCATCTTCGTCGATCTGAAGGATCATGCCACTCTGGTGAAGAGTCGTCATTTCAAATTGTCCGCCGCCTATAATAATGCCAAAGCGGTCCCATAGACGTTTTCTGATATCCTGACCACTTATTACTTCACTTGATTTAACGCAACTCCTCAGGAGCATCTCTAAGATATCCTGCGAAACAACAAAGCGCTTATTCGGATGGAATTTGTCAGGCGGGTAAAGAATCCCTGATAAGTTACCGAGTGCTCTCAAATAATTAACCGGATGTGAAGAGGCCTCCAGCGCAAGCATGTCATACATTGTCTCGCCAAACGCTGTATACATTTCCTCCCCATCAAGGGTACTCGCTCGTTCCTTTGCAAGCGTCCACAAGGCATCTAATTCCTCCTTGCTCGTTTTCGATACCTTTTTACCTTCCTCATATGCTGGAGTTTCGGAGTTTAAGAGATCGTCCTTTGTATATCCCTTGTCGTCTTCAAGCCATTTTGCATAGCCCCACGCATAAAATCTGTTGATGGATTTATACATTTGCGTATAAGACATCTCTGAGGCACGAGCAACGCTGCTAAAGCTTTGACTTTTACCGCTAAAATCAAGAAGGATTGGTCTAACGGACTCACCACAATAAAAGGCTTCTAGCAGGGCCATATATCTAATCAAGTTAAAGATGCAAAAAAAGTTAAAAAGCCTCAGTTGTGTCAAGGGATTCGGATGATGCCGCAGATTGTCCAACAGGCATGAACCGGCTTCAGCAATGCCGGTGGTAAACCTTTTCATTTGGTCATTCATGCTCTGAAACGCAGGGATATCCTCATATTGATTCTGGTCAGTGAATTCCTCCATGTCAGCCTCAAGAACAGGTTGAAATAACAGAGTAATTGCATCTGTTCCTTTATCAAGAAGTTCACTTATATACTCCGCAAGGTCAGGACAATAGGCTCTAACGATGCTTCCCATAAATTCTCCAGCATCCTCATACATCGCCTTACTAGTCAAAAAGTATTTTGAACCAGCAGAGTAAGAAATCATCCCATCCTTCAATCCTTTAACGACATAAACACCTCTATCTACAGAAAGCAGTCTTTGCATTTCATTTCGCATAGATTCGACTGAGTTTTCTGTAACGTTATCTTCAATTAATTCCTTATTCTCTAACTCCTGATAAATCGTATCAGCGTCATTCCCAGAAGGCACATTACCCTTCGCATCAGAAACAAGTGCCATTTTCTTTATATTTCGCGTGCGATTGTATTTACCGTAGATACAGCGTAGAGACCCTCCCGCAATATGGACCGGCTTAACTGCAGACCCATTGGGAGTAAATCCAACATATTTTTTATCAACATCTCCACGTGCTTCGCGTAGGTATATTCTTTCCATTACAGTTATGCCTCCCTTGTTTTTTCGCTTTCAATCGATGAATATTTATTATCTTCCCTGTCAAGGCTCACCATAATGGTTTTCTTGTTCTGAACATCCATCAGGCCAATATCAACTATATCTTCATCATCAATACTACTATATGACTGTAGTTGTTCGATAAACCGCCATACCTTCTTTACTAGATCAGATTCCGTAAACAAAACAGGGACACCTCTTTGAGCCTCATTAAGCAAAAGGTACATATCAAAATCCACCTTTAGAAAGGTATTAGGAGAGGACTTCTTCTCCAATCGAATATAATTAGGAAGCATATCAATTCCTTCCTGCATACTCGACAGAAGTCTGGGATGGCCAATGCTTAATTCACTTTTCTTTACAGTTCCAACTGAGATAAGTACCTTTCTTGGTTCATTGTTGTATCGATGTCCCGTCCATATTTGTAACCGCGAATTAGAAGCGTTAGTCGCTCCAAAAAAGCTATTAAGTTTCCCTATTAACTCCTTGATTATCTTTCCATCATCTTGCTGAAGAAAAGTCCTGAATCTGGATATATCATCATCAAGAATAGAAAGCAGATCCTCCCCATACTGATTGAAAAAGAAGAACTGTCTTTTCCTAAGATT
Organism: uncultured Clostridia bacterium; assembly: GCA_937858235.1. Taxonomy (GTDB): domain Bacteria; phylum Bacillota; class Clostridia; order Oscillospirales; family Oscillospiraceae; genus Onthomonas. The sequence continues at coordinate 7,737 of CALLZZ010000160.1, read as the reverse complement.
GAAAAGGTCTTCATTATCATAGGCAATGGCCTCTGCCGGAACCTCAAAGCCTTCAATCCATGAGTTTGAATCAATGTCGTTTAGTAGTATCCTCTCATCCCAAATAGGATGAGAAATATTGACAGGATCGATAGCTTTTCCAATCTCGTCAAACAACGCGCCTTTACCTGAATATATGAGGTTAACAAGGTCGTATTCACTGTTCCCTGCAGTCTGGTTCAGTTGCTTACAACTTCTATCACCGAAAATCAAATAAGAAATGAAGCTTTGAATTTCTCTAATAGTTGCATGATATCCTCTGAGCGACACTCGCTCTAATACTAAGCCAAGCCTTTGCTGGAAAAGATCATTTCTCAGCAGCGCTCGGTTTTTATGCACCACACAGTTTGATCTTAGTGGACAGGACCTGCACTCACTATAGTGGCTTTCATCAGTCATTTTAAGGATGGCCTGACTAAGTATTTCAGGCGTGAGCGCCTCTCGTTTACTAAGATCAAATACGACAAGCGAGCTAGTATCAATATCTTTTTTGTGAAAGACTATCGCATCCGCCATTTGTCCATATGCATTTTTAACAGATCCAAACGCAGGATGGCTTTTATAAACCGAATAAAGAACTGCGGCATTTATTGCTATGATAAACGCCTTGCCATCCTTATGAGCCTGCTCCCAATGAGAATATATTTCTTCGTCAGATAGAGTACTCGCATCAAGCTCGATTACCATCGGAACAGCCAGTTTTTCTAGCTGATCCTTCAGCATGCGGATAATGTGCGTTTTTCCATCTCCTGGATTCCCAGTGAGAACAACGTCTTTTCCAGACCTTGCCGCATTAAGGACAGCATCATCTAATTTTGTCTTTAGATGAATTCCCGTGAGGAGTTTTGGGGCGATATGATCCGCATAGGCGCTCATTCCTCTATAGAAATCACGGACAAACTGCAGCCCAACCTTATTCTCATCATTAGCTGGCATTTGTGGCACCTCCTCGAGTTTCTCGAATTTCCATCTTTCATCGTCATTAATCTGATATCCAACCATCAGGTTCTTCTTATCAAAATCGCGGATTCTCTGGTAAATCGGTTCAAAATTCAATCTGCTTTTCAACCATCGATTTGTCCAGTAATCTATTATTTTTTGTGTCCCTTCCTGATATTTTGATACATCAGTGTAATAATCAGGTTTATCTGCTTCACCCATTAAGTACTGCACTGTATTTTTGGCTAAACAAGCACCATAAACAATTCGAGACATGGCATGCTTTGAAAAATCCTTTGAGTCCTCATTTGTTGACTCTAGTAACTCACGGATGGCCATCGTCAAAAGACGCATCTTAGGACTTGCGCCTTCACCAAATACATGGTTAATACGAGTAAAGCCTTCGCTTGTTGCCTCAGTAAGGCTAAGGGTTGTGGCCTTACTAATATGCATTGTGCCATAGCCAATTGTCATACCAAGCTTTTTCCATACAACATCATAGTCGTCATTAAATATGCTTCCAGGTATTTTTAATCTGTTATATTGACTTGAGCCAACATAGTACAAGGATGTAGTTCCCACATACACCAAATCAGCAGGGCGAACGACATCCTCACCTTTAAGTCGGCTTGCAATCATACTAGCCTTATTTGAATAGCGTTCCTTATAATCGTGTATTACCTGCGGAGATAATGCCAGTAGCGCGACAAGCTTTCCTCCAAGGATTTCATTATATGGTGGTATAGCACCGCAAACATTCAGTTCCATTAAGCTTGACCCGATATGTTGAGTCTTTTGAGCAACCAAAGCTGTTCTTATAGAGGAATTTCCTACCTCGCTATTACAGAACTCTACCCAAATCGAATTAAAATCCTCAGACCTATAAACAGCTAAAAGCTCTTTTTTTGCCATCAAAAGCCGTCCTAACTGCTCCGCTCTTTTTCTTCTGTAAAGCGCATCCTCGGTTTCTTTTGAAATGCTCCCTAGATCGCTTTTATCTTCCTCATCTATACCGTCAATTACACCTTTTTTTAGTAACTCCTGCCTACGCTGCTCAGCACTTGTGGCAATATCGAGCAGTTGCTGTATATCCTCATCCGTCGGATTATCTACAGTTGCCTGTGTACAAAGTTCCTCATAATCAATCCCTGAAATGCCAACTTCTATGTAATTCAAAAGTCTGTCAAATTCAGCACGTGCCTGTTCGGAGTTCAGCTTTGTGATTCGATCAATAAAAGCCTTCTGATTCCAGCCAATGAAATCATCGCGGCATGTAATCTGAACTGCACAGTTTTCAAGAGAAGCAATACCCATAACTGCATGCATGGGATGAGCTGCGTCTCTAATAAGATATTGCATAGTTCTTCCAGGCGTGGTTTCTGCAGGGGTTGACCACGTAAGGCGAAAATATCTCCATATCTCAGATGTCTTTATGCCTGTATACTCATCTCTTTCATTTTCAACTACTAGCTGTAAATACGGTTTTACTGCCTCAGAAATATCAATAGCGCCATCTTTTGCTTTCCTTAGTCTATTGCTTAATTCTTGTCCATCAGCAATAAGTTCATCTATGCTATGCCCGCTTGAATTCTTGCGCTCCATCCGTTGAATAAAATCAGTGTATGAAACCAAGCGCTCGTGGCGGCTTTCGCTCATCCATTTCCTCAATAAGCTTTTTACCTCAGGAGATGAGCTGTCGTGGAAATTGGCCCCATTCAGGCTAGGTAAGCTCATATATAAAACGCCATCTCGGTAGCACGCTTTCCAGGATGCTCTCGTTAAATCGCGGAAAAGCATCCATATCGCTCTATATTTTTTTCTTTGCTCCAAATTATAGGTGCACTCATCCTGCACCCACCTTATTTCATCGTTGGCTATTTGCTCGATTTCAAAAAGCGAAGTCTGTTCAGTAATGCTTGATACAGCATTGTAAAACCGAATTCGAAAATCGCCCTCAAGCTTTGGTCTAAAGGGAATTTCCCTATTAAGCATCTGCAAGTATCCTCTTCTCTATGTAATATCAGCTTAAATTAGAAAGCTTATTTATAAGTCCTTTTGTGCCTGCGAATTTAAATCTCTATCATATCCTCATCAGGTTCTTTCAATCCTATGTTGTTTTGTTGCCGTTCGCCTGCGTTTCTCAGCTCTTACTTCTACAACTGTTTCACCTTCAGGCACAGTTTCTGCTATATCATTCAAATCTACATCCAACGAGTCACATATCCGCAGCAAAACATCTGTCGTGACATTTTCGTCCTTGCTGAGCTTAGCGAGGGAAGACGAACTGATACCCGCTCCTGTTCTGAGGTCTGTTTTTTTCATATCTCTGTCAATCAGCAACTTCCACAGTTTCTTATAGCTCATTTTTCTCTTCATGACTCATCCTCTGTCTCTGTATCCCATGACTGTCCATATAGCTTTCCGGTTCCATCAGATAACCTTATGACTGTATGGTCTTCAAGTATCCGCTGCGTTTCAGGAGTATGTGCCTCCTGCTTGTCAAATGAAATGAACACCTGTTTTTTATTCTGCATGTACAGCTTCATGATTCCCTCTACCAGTTCAAAACTCAAATCACCATAGAGCAAAGAATCATGTGCGATTGCTGGAAGGCCAGTAGTGTTCAAAATCGCAAGATCATATATGATCATTCCCTTGTAAGCCGCTGCCGTTCCGTCGTCTCCCTTAGTTTCAAACGTGAAACTATTGTATTCCTTAATCGTCAGCTTTGGCGGGTTATGGTGTTCTGAATACAACGTGCTGTTGTATTCGGCCATCTTTGCATTGATGGTCTGCTCGATATCAGTTAGGACCTGCCGGATGGCATTTTTCAGTTGATCATTCGCGAGTTTTTTTGCCTCCTTCAAATCTCGAAGTGTCAAATATGACTCGTTCTGTGCTTTCAACGCATCAATGGTTCCCTTTAACTCTGAATGCCTGTCAAGGAACTCCTTGGAAATGTTTCCCACAAATCCGAGTGCCTTTATCTGCTCACTGACATCTTTTCTCTGTCCTACCAAATCCGCGATCTCAAGAAGAACAGCCTGTTTTTCGCTTTCAAACTGGTCATCGAGAATCCTGGCGAGCTTTTGATGATAGTTCTCCACCTCGTAAAGCTTCCGGATATTCACGTCAGGAAAGAACTCCTGCAGGGATTTCAGATCAGCCTGTGTCGGATACAGGCCATACTCAAGGCTCATATCCAGCAGATTCAATCGACGTTGCTTTGCCTCGATCTGCGTCTCGATTTTAAGCTTTCGTCCACGAAGCTCGGCCTTCTTCTGCTGCTTTTCGATATCCTCTTCAGAATGCACCTCCACTTGCTCGGAAGTGAGATTATCAAGTTCCACCTGCAGAGAGCGGATCTTGGCGGAATTCGCTTCATATTGCTTGTCGCCGCCAACGAGATCGGAGACAAACTGATACTTCCGTGCAGCCTTGTATGCGGTGAGCTTATCGTCCTGTTCCCTCAGATTGGCGTTGGAAGCCTCAATGTCCTTATATCGATTGAACAACTTGACAAGCCGGTCCAATGATTTCTGCATGCTGTCCCCGCGCACACCATACAGTGGAGTCTCCTGGGCGCTCACATTGCTTTTCCCATGCATCCGGAAAAAACTGCTCAGTGTAGAACGGAAAGACAAGCCGGGATAGTCAAGGTCATATTTTCCTTTAAGCCACTCAACAAATTCGCTTTTCCCCTTCGTCTCTCCGGTCAAGGCATATCCGTCTGTACACACCTGAATAATATCCGGATCACCGGTATTTCTTGCAAAGCGGTATTCCTGCCCGTCAAATTCAAACGTGAAGAAAATCGTATGGTGCCCCACATGCTTTACGCCGTCGCCTTTGACATAGGTGCTTCCACCGAACACAAAGTCGATAGCCTGCATTGCAGAGGACTTTCCTATTGAATTCTTGCCGTTTCCCATTCCAAGGACAACATTTAATCCCTCGTGAAAAGTTATCGGCGGTCTCTCCTCACCATCTATTCTGAAGGCCGGGGATCTCATTTCTTTAAGCATATGGAAACCTCCCCGTCATCGCTCATGTCTATTGCCCGCAAAGCGTAGAGGCAGTCCATTGCGGATAGAAAATCCGTAGGATCCTTCAGGCTATGCTTCAGCGATAGATACAGCTCTCCCGCAGAAACTGACCCGTTTTTCAGTTCGTTCAGCACCCTCGGCAACAATGCCAGGGTGCTTTCTTCATATGAATAAAGCTTATTCGGTAATTGCATCGAACACCTCACAGCTTTGAACGAAGTAGGCAACCACGATCTGGCAGTAGATTTCATCCTGCAACGATACGCGATGCACCTTGTTCGTTATCTCATTGAATATTTCAAGACGAGTTTTCTTCGCCTTTTTCAAGCGACGATACAGCGCATGCATCTGATCTTGGATTTCCTCATAGTCAATGACGCTGCGCTTATCAAGATTCATCATGATTTCCCTGATCCGTACAAAATAAACGCCGACATAATTGTTCACTGCGTAGTAGATAGCCGTGTCCTTTGACGGATCAAGCTTTTGTTTTATCTCCTTGGGATCAAGCGATGCATCTACAAGATCCTTCTCATTGAGTTTAGCAATTCTCGTTATCACACTAACGATTCCCTTTTCCAAAGGGAGATCATCCAACATATGTACGTTCTGCCTGTGCGTCGCCAGAACCTTCTTCGTCTCCTGCAACTCCTTGCAAAGCTTTTTGTTGGAATCAAGAAGATATGTCGCATGGCACTGCGGACACATCGCCAGAAGATTATCGGGAGCCGCCGGTGCGGCTTTATCAATCAAGCTCACCTCGTACGCGTAGGAGATACTGCCATCCTTCGTCAGAACAAGTTCGCGTCCGCAGCCAGGGAATGCACAGTGGTTCTCCTCTTCGGCAAGCAGATAATCGCCGTACTTGCTCTTCAGCTGTGCGTCAAGTTGCTGCTGTTTCTGTTTAGTCAGTTCGTCCTGCGGGACAAGTCCGGCAGAGACCTGAACGATTTCAACCAGCCAATCAGCAACCCTCTCGGCAACATTGTCTGCATTGATGTCCGGATCATAGCCTTTCAAATCCTCTGCAAGCAGCCGTCGCTGTGTTTCACCATGGCTATTAATGCTGTCAATCGTGTTCTCCGGAGTGAGTCTATAGACGATAGTCTGCGCGAGCTTCTTCGGAAGTCCACGCTTCGCATAACTCCGTAATGACTTATCTTTTCCTTCTTGAGAAGGGTCCTTTGAAGTTCCCCATTCCTCCTCAGTAACCTCTGTAAGCATGGCCATAAGATCACGAAAGAAATGAGGCACATCGTAGCCATCAGCCAGATGCTTCTTCAAAATCTGGAACAAGGTTTTGAATTCCAATGCCATCCCTCCTCACAACTTTCGTACCACGCCGTACCATGCCGTACCAAACTATCCCCAGATCAAAAATTCGATTTCGTATATTAAAAGCGACTTCAGAAACGGAGTCGTGCCATGCAAAAGACGACTACATCAGTATAACACGATGACGTTCAAAAGTCAAACTAAATGTTTGCGTTAAGGACGCAGATAAGAACACGTAAGGAACCGATAGACGGTCTGATCAGCCGTCATCCAGTGAGGTCCTTACAGAACCACTATCAGGTCTCCTTCTCTGGAAAAGGAGCCAGCAAAACGAGGAGACAAACTATGCCAAGCATCAGTAACAGCGACTATGTCGCAAGCATCGAGGAGTCAGCTTCCATCATCTGCTCTGAAATCGGGCCAGAGGTAGTCGATTTCGTATTCCAGCGTTACGGCGCTCATAGCGTCGAAGACATCGACCCGGCGGATCTGCCGGACGTATTCAGCGAACTCTATGCCATAGAGGCGGATCTTCGCTGATCCACCAGTCTGCATAGCCCTGAGCAGGGCGTTAAAAGGCTCACTGCTATAGCCGTTCACCCCGGTGCACAGAGGTGGCTCGAGCGGCCATAGCGGTCACAAGTGAATAAGAAACCAGTCTACGAGCGTGGCTGGCCGAACGAAACGAGTTGATTCCCGTTCCGTCTGGCCTGTCACGCTCCTTTTTTGTGCGGCCTCCGGTTCGGGAGAAGCGAACGGAGGTATCGCACATGAAAACCAATGACAATCAGAGTAAACGCATCTACGACAAGACCACCAAGCAGTGGTACGAGATCCCGGAGGACCAGTATCGCGAGTACGACCGCTGGCGCACGGCTCTTCGCAAGAGAATGCAGTACCGCGGCGAGTGCTTCTGCCCGCGCAGCAAATGGTGGCTGTGCGACGGCAACTGCCTCGACTGCGAATTCCACAACAGCACGACCGTCTCTCTTGACGATCCGCTGCCTGACGGCGAAGGAACGCTCGCCGACTACGTCCCGGATGACGCTCCTCTTATTGAAGAGGTGCTTTCCGAGAAGGCGGAGCTGGGCCAGCTGTTCAAGCGTCTGCAGGAGCTCATGCCGGAGGCCAAGCGCATCGGCGAGCTCAGGGAGGAAGGCCTCTCCGACGAGGCCATCGCCGACATCGTCGGCATCAAGCGCACGACGTTCCTGTCCCGCCTGAAGAAGGCCGAGGGGAAGCTGTCTCAGGAGTTCCCCGACTGGTTCTAATCATGCGGCTCCGGCTGCCCATCGTGGTGGCCGGAGCTTTTTTCTGAAATTCTTCTTTTCCCTTCGTCAAAACGGCCCGCCCGCCTCCAGTGGGAAGTGTAAGGAGCACGAAAACAGATGCTCCGGATTGGAGGAAACGTGATGAACAAGACACGCAACAGAAGTCC
>CALLZZ010000159.1 GCA_937858235.1 uncultured Clostridia bacterium | reverse complement strand
TTCCAGCGCAATCCCAGACTGTGTAATTGCCGGATTCTTTGTGATAATTTCAATCACTGACTGATCCAAATCCGTCAATTGTATGAACTGGGTAGTTTGGGCGGGACTTTGGGTAGTTTGGATAGCTTGGGATCGTATCCAATAAAAATTCGCTCTGAAATCGCCGTCCAAATCATTCTATACCTCTTTTTATTTTGTTTTTTCCAACACATCCTTAAATATTTCATAGTTGTGTTTTACACCATCATCCAAGTCGATACGAATCATCTGGTCGGCAAGATGGTGAATTTTTTCTTCATAAATTCTGATTTCAGTTTCCCGGTCTTGCAACTTGCCCAGCTGCTTATTCAGCTTTACGCATTCCGAGGTAGAAGCGTTATTGTGCATCATAGCAAAAAAACGGATAAGCCTTTTTCAGATATGTTTTTGCCTACCCTATCCGGTTACTGAAAATTGTTTGCCTGCCACTCGGCAGCATTTCTGAGAGATCATCAGAATTCAAATTAAGCGCTATACCAAATTTGCATAGATATCTTTTATTTTATATGTTTGTCCGTCACTTACCGCCTTAAGCAGTGTTTTCATCAACTCCTCATATTTTGGTACAGCCATTTTATTTGCCTTTCTCTTTCCATACGATACATGATCTTCGGCTACCATTGAATGTTGTGATTCAATATCATCATATCTGGCTGTATTCTGCGGATTCTGTGGAAAGGGATTTATACTTTCTTCCATATCTGTGTTATCCGTCCACAGATCACACTGAGTGTCTGAACCGCATCATCCATACCTTCTGGCGGATAATGATGCCTCCTCAGGAGTCTCTTAATCATTATGCGCATCCCGGCTCTTGCCGAATCCCGCTTCTGCCAGTCAATCGTACGGTTTTTCCGCAGTGTCTCAGTCAATTCTTTTGTGATGGCATAAGCTCGTCATTTCGGTAAAAATCCTTTATGGCTTCTGGCTTCGTCAAAGCATCATAGAATGCCAGTTCATCCGGCGTGAGTCCAAGATCGTCACCCTCTTTATATGCAGCTGAAATCTGCTTTGCCAAATTAAGGAGTTCATCTATCACCTGCTCGTTTGTCAGCATGCCATTCGAATATCGGTTCATTATACCTTGAATAATTTCGCTGAGTTTTTCTGATTTTACAACATTCATATGCTTGTAAATGTGCACCTGCTCTGAAATAAGTTTTTTCAAAAGTTCAACAGCAAGATTCTTTTCTTTCATCTTAGCGATTTCTTCAAGAAACTTTGGATCAAAAATTGAAAGTTCTTCCTGACATCGGAAAATAAATTAATAACTCCATCACTTTTAATATTTTGCTTTAAAAGCTCATTTATTCTCGCATTCATTTCTGGCAAAGATATTTTCTTTTCTTCACCCTGATTCATCAAACGCATAACAAGCACTCGAACCGACTCAAAGAATGCAAATTCAATGCGAAGATCTCGCTCTACTATCAACGAACAAAGGGAAAGAGCCTGCTTTAAAAGCAGCGCCTCTTTAATAAATATATTGCGGTCTTTTTCCTTATTGACAGCTACAGTAAAGTTGACTGCTCCGGTAATCGCCTTTGAACGTTCTAGATCAATTTCTGTCGTAAATTTAAAATAATCATACCCGTGAAAAATATCCCGGCGGATAGAAAGTTTTTCGAGAAACTTTGGATAGGCAACCTTTGCAATACCTGTATTGCCATAATTCTTCTTGTCACGAGCTGTATAATCGTTCATCACCTGCTTCAGAGCAGAAGTAAAATTAGCTCTTCTAATTCACCAGTTTCCCTTTCATATAGCTTCATAATAACGCTCCTTATATCAATTCCTATCGCTTCTAACACAGAAGTAACACAACGAGTGATAGAAAGCAAGGAGAACCATCTGGCAGGCTTTGCTTGATCCGATTGCAACAATGAAGCAGACCAAGATAATAACAGTAAGTGATCGATGTTCGTCTATCCCCACCGTGTTTTGTAATCCATGCGATAGGGACAGCAAAAATTATTACCAGCAGTAGGAAACCAAATAATGCACCCATCGACTACGATCACCTCTCATCCTCAGCCTTTAAGGATATCTATCAACGCATTGGCAATGACTATCGCTTCTTTTTCTGTGTTATCAGCACCGAAGGTAATGCGGATAGTTCCCTTCGCATATTCTTCAGGCACATGAATTGCCTTAATCACGTGAGAAACCTGTGTATTGACGGTGTCACACGCTGAGCCTGTTGAAATACATATGCCCTTCAAATCAAGTCTGTGCAGCAACATTTCTCCGTCAGCACCCTTAATGGAAATATTTATATTTCCCGGAAGATGCGTGTTGCTTCCGTTCCGAATATAATCAAGTTTTGCCCCTGAAAGCTTATCCAAAAAGAGAGCCTCAAGGCTGTGGAGTTTTCTTGTGGATTCCTCCATTCGCTCACAATTTTTCTTTAGCGCTGCTGCCATTGCAACAATGGCAGCTATATTTTCTGTTCCTGCGCGTTTGCCGTATTCCTGAGATCCACCGTCAGAAAAAGGATGCAGGTCGACTCCCCTACGAATGTACAGAAAACCGCTGCCCTTCATGCCATTAAATTTGTGTGCCGAGGCAGCAAGCATATCCACTCCAAGGGCTCTCACATCAATCGGAATATGTCCGACTGCCTGCACGGCATCTGTATGAAATAAAGCTCCACGATTGTGGGCTATATTGCACAACTCCTGAATTGGCTCAATTGTTCCTATTTCGTTGTTTGCCAGCATTATTGATACCAATGCGGCATCCTCATGAAGGCTGGCCTCTAAATCGCTGATCCCAACTATTCCATTGTTATCCACCGGCAAGTAATCTACCGGAACTCGAAGTTTCTCGAGCGAATGACATGCGTTCAACACCGCGTGGTGTTCAAGCTGGGAAGTCACAACCCTCCGCGTACCGCTACTGAAAAAGAGGACAGATTTAACAGCCCAGTTATCGCTTTCTGTCCCTCCGGAGGTAAAATAAATTTCTTCCGGATCTGCGCCAATACACTCCGCGATACTTTCACGCGCTGCCGCCAGCGCTTTCTTCGCTGGCTTTGCAAAGAAGTAAGGCTGTGAGGCATTCCCATACTCCTCTATGAGATACGGCTTCATTGCTTCAAGCGCATCTGTATCCAATTTTGTCGTGGCGGCATTATCCGCATAAATCATCTGCTTCACCTGCCTATTCAAACAACTTACATCCCTCGTCCTTGAATTCCTCAATCTTTTCATTGAGATCTTCCACAGTCGTATTGAGATAGGATGCAAGACAATCCATACAATAAAAATTTTTGACCTCTAAGCCGAGAAGCTTTTTGTTAATGCCAATCGTGTTCTTATCGATGTCTTGTCGTCCGCAGCTTACACAATCAATTCTCTTCATCGGAGATCTCCCTCAAAGAAAACTGTGGCATCTGTTTTGCCGGTTTCCTATATTCATCAGGATCAAGAATTTCGAGCTGTTTTTGAACAATAGCCCTCATCTTCACCGCAGGGCGCAGGCAATACTGCATAAACAAATGGGCATCCACATCCTTTGCCGAGCGGACATTCGGAAAGAATATCTTCAAATATGCCGTGGTGATTCGTTTAACCGCTTCCACATGCCTCTCGTAAGCACCATCTGATACCTGCACAAGTCTATCTACAATGGCTCTGTAACTTATATCATCGCGCAGCAAATGGAGAATCGCACAAAAATACTCTGTGTTTAACGCCCAGCCGGAAATCTTAAGCTCCGGCTTCATGGGTGGAATATCCCATCCTTTGATAAAGCCATGCATCCGGTCGACAAAAGCACTTTCCTTAAACAATGTAGGGAGCTCAGTGAGCATGTTCTTGTATTCATCCATATTGCTGGTTTCAATATTTCCAAGGAAGACAATACCAGCATCAGAGGTCACATTGAATCCATTCACATCGCATTTGCCACTTTCCATATAGCCTTGGAAAATGGATTGCATCTCACTTACATCACCAAACTGCACCTTCTTTACTTCATCGATAGCCACGTAATCATGTCCTACAATAAAGCCGGTAGACCTGCGTGTAATATCATAAAACATCTTTGCTCTTGTAACTGTCCCTCCATCTACAAGCAGACCATACTTGCTAATGTTGCTGAATACATAGGACTTTCCTGTGCCTTTAGGAGCAAGTTCGATGATGTTCAGATTCTTCTCCACAAACGGAAGGAGCCTCTTTAGCATTGCAAGCTTTTCATGCTCGTCCTGATAGCCACCCGGATTGTAATCCATCGCTCCAAGCAGAACATCAATCCACTCTGAAATCGTGAATTCAGAACGCACATCCTTATAAAAATCCAAGTCTATGCTGTAAGGAATAAAGCTGGTAAAGTCCGTCAGTTTAATTTTGCCGGGAATCTTCGGCTTTGCCGTATCATTCGGGGGACGATATCCCAATTCGACCACGCCCCATATTTCATTTCCCTTAACAAGTTCATCTTTCACATTTTCCCAGACATTAGCCTCGATCACGGTCTCCTTATTTGTAAGACCGAAGTCAGGCAGCGAGAAAGAGACATCGCCAGTCTTTATATCGATGTCAATGTCAATCCTTGTCAGCAGTTTTACATGCTCATATTCGTTTATAATGCGGTTCTTTATACTGAGCCATTCCTCTTTCCGTGGCACATAAGTATTAACGAACTCCATCAATTCCTCTACATCAAAACTTCCATCATCATCTTCAAATTTTTTTAAAACCCAATCACGAAGAAACGATGGGAGCTTTAATGTCTTAAGGAAGCTCATTTCGTTCAAATCTTTATAGACGACCATCTCGTCAAAGCATTCTCTGATTTTGTCAGTCACTTAAGCCCACCTCCTTAAAGAAGTTTTCTCTCGCTAAAGTCCGAATTTTCTGCTATAAATTTCAATCCGGATTTCAACAGGTTGTTATTGTAGTAAACATCCACAAAATAAGTCCCGGCCTTCTTTAGATCCGGCAGGGCAACAACAAATGTCTGCCTGTCCGAGGATGTACCTTCATACTCATTGTTTAAGCCAGAAACACGAACACTGAGGTTGTCAAGTTTTATCTTTGAAAAGACTTTGATTGCAGCATCCTTCTTGCGCCTGCTGAACGTGATCTTTTTGTCCAGCAGATGGACTTCGATCTCGTCAGGGGAATATGTGATTTCAATAATCGGAACGACGACTTCCTCTAATGTCGCACCACCATGAACCTCCACATTCGCCGGACGGCTACCCTTGAATCGATCATAATTGGCAAGCACCCAGAATCCGTTGTCTTTCGTGGAGCAAGGCGGCTGTTCATCGATATCGCTTACCAGGCAGCACCTTCCAGAATGCTCGCCCTTTGACGCCATTTCCCATTTATTTTCTTTTTTGCTGATTACACACAGGCGGCTTGCTCCGTGGTCTGATATCATTACGGCTCTGGCGTAGTCTCCGCTCATTAGTTTTGTGGCGATCTTATCCAGTATTTCTCCTATAATTTCAAGCTCTCTGGAAAGATACGTAGGCAACTCATTATTTCTGAAATCAAACTCGTCTTCACCGTGATGCTTGATATCGTCTAAAGCCTTGATGCCATTTTTGTCTGGGACAAGCGTAGCTCCTCCCTCCACAAAAGCTTCTACGAACTCTTTATTCAAACTCGTAATAGACGGAAGCTCACAGTGACATATGGTCACGTACGCCATCAGATGCTTTCGGCGGCAGATCTCCATGATGTAGCTGAGATATTCCACACCCATGGCATCCATAAAATACAAAAGCGTTCCTTGTTTTGGAATCGCATCAATCTTCTCGCTTCTCGCCGGGAGGATGAGATTAAACTCCCGCCTCTCAGCCTGCTCGTCAACTGCATTGACAAATTCAGGCAATACCCGGTTGATGACCTTCTGGTACTTATATTCCTGAAAATATGAGTTGAGCAATTCATTTTTAAACTGATATGGTTGAAGGTAGAAATACAGCTCCGGATAAACATTTTTCAGTGCCGCTATAATTTCACTTTGGTCAAATTCATCTGCATATTGGAAGAGCATTTTAAATATCAGGTTTCGCTCCATCTTTGATGCATCGGTAAGATAATACAGGGCATATTTTCCTTTACTCTTCACCATAGCGCAGTAATCCGCAACTTCTGCATCCGGATTACCAAACGACTTAATTAAATTTTTGCGCTCAGCATAGAGTTCCCAGAAGTCCTTGTCATCTGACTTTATAGACAAAATGCTCCTGAACACTCCGCGTATGAGCATGGAACTGTTCTCTGTGCCAGTGATAGCCTTGCTGAGGCACCAGCTGTTCTTTACGCCATAAAGCTTCAAAGCAATAAAGTAGAGCCACTGTTTATATGTATCAAAAGACTGCCAGCTCCCTGCAACAATCTCCAGATTTGTATAAGTCCCAAAGACATCAGAAATATACTGCATCCAGGAACCATATCTGTTTATCCTGTCGAGGGCTTTATCCCACTGTGTCTCCGTGCCATAAGATTCCTTCAACTGTTCGGTTGAGGAATCCAGACTGCACAATGCCTCAAAGGAATTATTCTGTTCCTTAATGCTGTAAAGCGAAGATGGATAAGAGGACTTATGCTTGTTCGTATGCACATACAGCATCAGAACTGCGTTACTCTCTATATAGCCCGAAATATTCTGAATCCCCTCCACGGAGGCGCTCCCTACCTGTATCGGCATATCAGAAGCAACAAAAACAAGCTGCGGGAGGTCTTCCAGCTTATCATCCACCAGATATACAAACTGCGAATACCGTGTATCCAGCCCGGAAAGAAGTTTTTCACATTGATAGCAAACCACGACCAGATGAATGTCAACCAAGGACATTCCTATCATGCGGTTCAAAAAATCTCGCAGCTTCTGTTCTCCAAGCAGTTTGTAATAACTGGTGAATCCCGTAAGGAACACTGCGCCCTTGGCACCGCCCAGATAATTGAACAGAGCATCCTCTGAAATGTTCTCATCCGGTGCTGAGAAATCCGGCACAGCCTTGAATACATTTTCTCCAACGTGAAACTGCTGAAAAATTGCAGCTGCATCTTCTGGATTATTTACATTGACAAGGCGTGGGTGCGTATTGCTGGAGCGCAAATATCTCCCTATTCGTTTTATAGCGTCTTCCATTTTAAGATTCATATTATGCGCCTCCCTACTTTCCTTTAATGATCTCCATGCCGACAATCATGTTGTCCTTGATAAGGCGCTTCAGGTATTGCTTTACATCCGCAACATCCATACTGTCGATCTTCTCAAGGGCTCTATCGCAGCCAGTCGCATTATATTTGAATTCGGCCATTTCTTTCAGCTTCTTGTCGATCTCTGGGAGACCAAACCAATCGTACGGTTCGACAGCCATCACTTTCAAAAGATGTGCTCTTACCTCGTCTAGATCTTCAAGCATAACACAATAAGACTTTACTATCGTGTCCCGGAATGCCTTATCCCGTTCTTCCTGACTTCCCAGTCGGTCAAAGAAATCTGCATGCTCCAAGAACTCAATTGCCTTGTCAATAGATGCCGAATCCGGCTGCTTTTTATTCAGCGTACCGAAGGCAGCTCTCGCCGCAGGTACATCCTTATCCACAACCATACACAGTATCGGTGTGCAATACTTCTTCGACCATTGTCTCGGAGTATCCGTCGCTGTTTTTTCGCGCCAGAACTCTTTTAATTTCGTAGCACTCTGCTCGCTGACATATTTGTCCACAGCAGCCTGCACAGCAGACTGGTAATCGGATTTCTCAGCAGTAAATAGATTACTGGGGAGGAGCTTGAAAATATCCCTTGCCTCCTCCTCGGAAAACCGACCGACAATATACGAGCAAGCTTTTCTGAACAATTCTGTCTGATTGTTGTAAAACCGGATAAATGCCTCGCCGTTCGATGTAATCTGCTCCAAGAACTTCTGACGCTG
>CALLZZ010000158.1 GCA_937858235.1 uncultured Clostridia bacterium | reverse complement strand
TTTCCCATGGGAGACCAGTGCGAGACAGAGTACCGTGACATCGAAAACCGGCGTTACCACGCCCAGCCCAACTGCTGTTCCACCTGCGGTCCAGAGGTGTTCTATCTGGACGGAGACGGACAGCCGGTGGAGGGTGATGGAATTGCGTTGGCGCAACAGTGTCTGCGGGCACAGGGGATCGTAGCGGTAAAGGGATTGGGTGGATTCCACCTGGCCTGTCAAATTGACCGGGAAGAGACCCTGCAAAAGTTGCGTCAGCGGAAACATCGGGATGAAAAGCCCTTTGCCATTATGTGCAGTAGTGTAGAGGTAGTTCGGACGCTGTGTGAGCTGTCTCCGGAAGAGGAGCAGCGGCTGACCAGTTACCGGCGGCCCATCGTGCTGCTGCGGAAGAAGGCGGGAACCAGTCCCTATCTCAGCGAAAATCAAGATCTGGGTGTTATGTTGCCGTACACGCCTCTCCATTACCTGTTGATGGAAGGGTTTGACGCACTGGTGATGACCAGCGCTAACCGGTCGGACTGTCCGGTGATGTACGACAACCGAGAGGCATTGGAGCATCTGCGAGGGTGTGCAGACGGCTTCCTGATGAATAATCGGGATATTGTCACCCGGTGTGATGACTCCCTGCTGCGGGTCTTTGACGGGCAGGATTACTTTCTGCGGCGCAGCCGAGGCTATGCCCCGCAACCTCTGTTCTTGCAAGAGGATTGCACGGGGATTTTGGCCTGCGGCGCGGAACAGAAGGCATCCTTTGCACTGTCCAAAGGGCGAGGCTTTTTCCTGAGCCAGCATATCGGCGACCTAAAAAACGCAGAGACCCTGTCCCACTACGAAGCTCAGATTGCGCACTTTCAACGACTCTTTGGAGTCACGGTAACCAAGCTGGTCTGTGACCTGCACCCGGATTACTTTTCCACTGCGTATGCCCTTGGGCGCAGCGAGAGGGAAGCACTTCCGCTGATTCAAGTACAGCACCACCATGCGCATATGGCCTCCTGTATGGCGGATAACGGCTTAGAAAATTCCTGCATTGGGGTGATCTGGGACGGTACCGGTTACGGAACGGACGGCACCATCTGGGGCTGCGAGTTCCTGGCAGGGGATTACGAAGGATTTCAGCGGCTGGGTACCTTGCGCCCCATTCCCTTAGGGGGAGGAGACCGGGCGGTGAAGGAGATCAGTCGCGTGGGGTTTGCGCTGTTGTTGGACGCCGGATGCCCGGAAGCATCCACAGTGCCCCAGGAGAAGCAGAAGCTGCTGAGCAAAATGATTGCCAGTGGACTGAATGCACCGAGGGCCAGCAGTATGGGACGGCTGTTTGACGGTGTCTATGCCATTCTGACCGGGCGGGATCGTGTGACCTATGAGGGTCAGGGTGCGATTCTGCTGGAAACCATGGCGGGAGACAGCACAGCACAGTATCCCGTAATCCTGGAGACCGGCGAAGGCCCAGCGGTTTACGATTTCCGGCTGATGATTCGCGGCTTAGTTGCGGATCAGGCGGCAGGAAGTACTCCGTCGGAGCTGGCAGCAAAGTTTATGAACACCATGGTAGAGATGGCGCGGATTCAGTGCGAGGAGATCCGAAACCGGACGGGACTGAATCAGGTGGTACTCTCCGGCGGTGTGTTCCAAAATATGTACCTGCTTCCCAGGGTCATCAAAGCCCTGAAAAAAGCAGGATTCGAAGTATATCATCATTCTCGTGTGTCTGCCAACGATGAAGGAATATCCCTGGGGCAGACCATGATTGCAGCAAAAGGTGGTGGCCAGCATGTGTTTGGCAATTCCGTTTCAACTGGTTCAAATTGAGGGCAATACAGCTATCGGCGAGGCGGCTGGTGTACAGCGCAAAATCCGGATTGATTTTATCCGGGAGCCACGGGTGGGAGATTTTGTAATTGTACACGCAGGGTTTGCCATCGAAAAGATGAACGAACAGCAGGCGTTGGATAATCTGGAAGCGATTTCGGAGGCAGCCAATGCTGTATGAGGCACAGTTCCGCAGTCCCGACGGCGGGGCGAAGCTGCTGGATGGCATCCGGAAGCTGAACCTGCCGGAGACGTGGATCATGGAGGTCTGCGGAACCCATACTATGTCTATTGCAAAAGCTGGTTTGCGGCAGCTGCTGCCTCCGCAGATCCATCTGATCTCCGGTCCCGGTTGTCCCGTGTGCGTGACCCCGGCTGGCGTGATGGATGAGATTCTGCGGTTGAGCGAAAACCCTGACGTAATTCTGACCACCTACGGAGATCTGATGCGGGTGCCGGGAAGCGTCCAGGGAGACAATCTACAGCGGCGGAAAGCCCAGGGTGCGGATGTACGCATGTTCTATTCGCCCATGGACTGTCTGGAACTGGCAGAGCAGGAGCCGAACCGGGAAGTGGTATTTCTGGGAGTGGGGTTTGAAACTACCGCTCCGGGGACTGCCATAGCAGTACAGGAGGCGAAAGCACGGGGCTTGAAAAACTTCTCCGTTCTTTGTCTGCTGAAACGGACGGAATCCGCTCTGCGGGCGCTGATCGAAAGCGAAGAGTTTCACGTCAGTGGGTTCCTCTGTCCCGGCCATGTGGCAACCATCGTAGGCGCCGAAGGATTTTCCTTCCTGTCTGAAGAGTACGGTATCCCCAGCGTCATCGGCGGATTTGAAGCCGGTGATATTCTGGCGGCAGTGTATCGGCTGCTGCGGCAGATCAAAGGGAGCATTCCTCAGTTGGAGAATGAGTACACCCGTGCAGTGACGGCAGAGGGAAACACCATGGCACAAGCTGTGATGGCGGAAACCTTTCGGTATCGGGACGACGTGTGGCGTGGACTGGGAACCATCCCGGAAAGCGGATACGGTCTGAGAGCGGAATTTGCTGCCTTTGACGCGGAACGGAAGTTTTCCTTCCAACCCGAGGATAAGGAGGGAATGACCAGCTGCAAATGTGGCGACATTATCTGTGGACATCGAGAGCCGGCAGGCTGTCCCCTGTTCGGAACCGCCTGCGTGCCGGAAAACCCGGTGGGACCCTGTATGGTCTCCAGT
Source organism: uncultured Clostridia bacterium (assembly GCA_937858235.1). GTDB lineage: Bacteria > Bacillota > Clostridia > Oscillospirales > Oscillospiraceae > Onthomonas. The sequence goes on along the minus strand of CALLZZ010000158.1, from coordinate 18,163 downwards.
GAAGGCGCCTGTGCGGCAGCATACAAATATCAGAGGTTGTAACATTGAGAGAATCATTGGAAGAAATTATCACATTAGATTACGGCAGCGGCGGAAAAAAGACGTCCAGCCTCATCGAAGAGATGTTGGTGCCGGCGTTTCAGAACGAAGCGTTGTCCGCATTAGGGGACGGAGCCATTCTGAAGCATCAGGGCGATCTGGTATTTTCCACCGACAGCTATGTAATCAGCCCTTACTTTTTCCCGGGCGGTGATATCGGAAAGCTCAGCGTCTGCGGAACGGTTAATGATCTTTCGATGTGTGGCGGCACACCGCAGTACCTGAGTCTGGGCTTCATCCTGGAGGAGGGGCTGCCGGTAGCAGATCTGCGGCGGATCGTAGACTCCATCGCCCGGACAGCAGCAAGCTGCAGCGTCCAAGTGGTGACGGGAGACACGAAGGTGGTAGAGCGCGGCCGAGGAGACGGCATCTATATCAACACGGCGGGGATCGGTACCCTGACGTGGCCTGGCCTGACGCCGGATCGGATTCAGGAGGGGGATTTGGTGATCGTCAGCGGAACCGTAGGCGACCACGGCACAGCGGTCATGCTGGCGCGCAGCGGAATGATGGAGGCGGCGGAGATCCAATCAGACTGTATGCCGCTGAACAAGCTGGCGGAGGCTGCGCTGAAGTGCGGAGGCGTCCGGGTGCTCCGGGACCCGACCCGAGGCGGTGTGGCCACCACGCTGAACGAATTTGTGGAGAACGGCTCCTTAACCATTGAATTGGAAGAGGGAGCGGTTCCCGTGGCAGAGGGAGTGGCAGGCGCCTGCGAGATCCTGGGGCTTGACCCACTGTACTGTGCCAACGAAGGGAAGATGCTGGTGATCGCGGAAGAGACTGCCGCGGACGAGATACTGAACGCGCTGCACCGGACGCCAGGTGGAGAAAACGCCGCGGTGATCGGGCACGTGACCAAGCGATATCCCGGGAAAGTAGTACTGAGAACCTACCTTGGAGGGACGCGTATCCTGGCAAAGCTGACTGGAGCGCAGCTTCCGAGAATCTGTTAAGTGATTGAAAACGAGGTGCGAATATGCAGACGAATAAAAAGTTCATGATCACCAAGGACAACATCATCCCTACCGCGAAGAAGATGCGGGAAGCGGGTAGACAGCTGCTCCTGATCCACGGCCACAGAGATACAGATGGTCAGCCGATCATCTGCTACGACTACTTTGTAGACGATGTATTTGAGAGCTACGAAGTGCGTGGCGAAGAGAAGCTGCCTGATATCTCTGACATCTACGACCTGGCAGCCGCTTGGCCGGAACGTGAGATCAACGAGCTGATCGGCGTGGAGTTCGAGGGCTTGGATTGTTCCGAACGTCTGTTCCTGCCGGACAACATGGGAGACGGCATGAAGGGCCAGATCCTGGTGACTCCGCTGGACGAACTGCGTAAGGCAAACGGCCTTGGCCCGGAAGATTCCTAACAGAATCGACAACACATTTCACCTGACGGTGATCCTGGTATGAATCAAGAGCAAAATAAGAACCCTGTCGCGTAACCATTGCGCGGCAGGGTTCTTTATCGTTGTGGGAGAACGGTCATTTTGCAGCCGGGCAACGTTCCTTGATAAAGGTCTGGAACTCATCAAAGGTACCGATGGTGAAGTGCTCCGGACTGATCATAATGGAGTTGCGGGGGCCGAACATGAGGATGTAGGAGTGCTTCAGGGGGCAGAACTTCATAATCTGATCGTAAGTGCAGGCCAGAGAGAAGGTGCCCTCGCGAATGAGGATCCGGTCGCCAAATTGAACAATGGTCTCAAATTTTTGCCCGTTGTGGAGTCGCTGATCACTGTCCTTGAGCTGCTTTATGGTGAGAATCGGTGCAATGAGCATGGTAAGGAAAATGATCAGGAAACAGACGCCGAAGAGGGGGAGAAAGATCATGTCCTGGTTCAGCCAGGAGAAGATGCCGAAGGCCAGAGCCACCAGAGCAAAGAGGGTACCGAAGCAGAAAATGTTCCGGCAGAGAACCCGATGTACGTATTCTGAGAGCATCTGATCAGTGGAATAGTAACGGTTTTCAAATTGAAACTGGCGCATAGATCAACCTCCTAAGGATAAAAAAGTGAGAAACGCTCCCGAAAATCAGGGTCGGGAGCGTTTTTGGTTGTGTTTGACGGTTAGCCCAGTTGCGTTTTACCGCCCATGTAGGGTTGAAGCGCTTCGGGGACGCGGACGGTACCGTCGGCCTGTAGGTTATTTTCCAGGAACGCGATAAGCATGCGAGGGGGAGCCACACAGGTGTTGTTGAGGGTGTGAGCCAGGCAGTTCTTGCCATCCTCGTCCTTGTAGCGGATTTTCAGACGGCGCGCCTGCGCATCGCCCAGATTGGAGCAGGAGCAGACTTCAAAATACTTCTGCTGACGGGGAGACCAAGCTTCGATATCGCAGCTCTTGACTTTCAGATCAGCCAGATCGCCGGAGCAGCACTCCAGCTGGCGAATGGGAATGTTCAGATTCCGGAACAGATCCACCGAGTTGCGCCACAGCTTTTCGTACCAGTCCATAGACTCCTCGGGTTTGCAGACCACAATCATCTCCTGCTTTTCGAACTGGTGGACGCGGTATAGACCACGTTCTTCGATGCCGTGAGCACCCACTTCCTTCCGGAAGCAGGGGGAGTAGGAGGTGAGGGTCTGGGGAAGCTGCTCATTGGGAATGATCTGGTCAATGAAACGGCCAATCATAGAGTGTTCAGAGGTGCCGATGAGGTAGAGATCCTCCCCTTCAATTTTGTACATCATGGCGTCCATCTCGGGGAAGGACATAACGCCTTCTACGACGTTGCCGTGAATCATGAAGGGCGGGATGACGTAGGTAAAGCCCCGGTCAATCATAAAGTCCCGTGCGTAGGCCAGCACAGCCTCGTGGAGCCGCGCTACGTCGCCTAGAAGGTAGTAGAACCCGCTGCCTGCAACCCGGCCGGCAGCCTCGAAATCGGCACCGTTGAGCCGCTCGATGATGTCAGTGTGGTAGGGGATGTCGAAATCGGGAACGATGGGTTCACCGAAGCGTTCCACCTCTACGTTGCAGCTGTCATCTGGCCCGATGGGGACGGAGGGATCAATGATGTTGGGTATGTTCAGCAGGATAGAGCGGACTTGCTGGGTCAGCTCTGTAGATTCGGCGGTGAGGCGCTTCATCTCCTCTGCCTGAGCGGAGACTTGAGCCTTGACAGCTTCTGCCTCTTCCTTCTTGCTGGGATCCTTCTTGGCCTGTCCCATCAGCATACCGATCTGTTTGGAAAGCTTGTTCCGGTTGGCGCGGAGGGCTTCGGAATCCTGCTTGGCCTTCAGACTCTGTTGGTACAGGTCGATCACCTGATCCACCAGGGGAAGCTTTTCCTCCTGAAATTTGTTTTTGATGTTCTGCTTGACAACCTCAGGGTTGCTGCATACAAATTTAATGTCTAACATCGAAGGTCTCTCCTTTATTCTTTTCTAACGTAACATAAAAAATAAGGAAACCTTTCTCCACATCTGTATGGGACGAAAGATTTCCGCGTTGCCACCCAAATTGCCGGATGTAGCCGGCCACTTGACAGCAGGATAAGGGCTGCCAGCCCCCGGCTTTCACCAGCAGCTCAGAAAATGGAGGGAAGAGGAAGCACCACCGGTTTACACCAGCCACCGGCTCTCTGTGTGATGAAGGATCTCTTACCGCTTTCGTCATCGCTGAATAGTACCATATTGCTTTATATTATAGGCTAGTGCCCGGGAGAAAGTCAACCCCCTTCCAAAGGGGAAGGGGGTGAAACAGTAAGATTTTACCACCGACAGTTCGACAAGAACGGAGCAATGGGTCAGTTATGAGAGCGCATCTTGGCGAAACCAGTGGTAAGGGCTTTGGCTGCCAGCAGGATCATCTGTGCCAGGAGCAGCGCAAGTAGGAAAGCAGCTACGATCTGGATACGATGTGAGGAGCCGGGAAGGAAATGCTGTACCAATCGAATGGCCGAAATCTGTCCCAGGTAGATGGGAAGGGTGAGCTTCCCCAGATAGTAGACAAAGGGATTGTTGAACCCCTTTGTACCGTAAGTTACATTGCTGAAGCAGAGGGAAATCAGGAGTACAACGGCAGCTAGGATGTAGACTTCGTATTGTTTCGAAAGGGTCAGGAGAATAAAGAGAGCGGAAAACAGCACCAGTGCAAATTCCGCAAGGGTGAGAAGGAGTCGCTGTCCCTTAGAGAAGGATCGACTGGCTAAGTACCGGGAGAATTCAAAGGCTGTAGTGCCCAGAGCAATTTCCGCAATGGCACGCAGCAGGGATTTGTAACAGAGTCCCATCCAGGTGCTCACGCCAGTCAGGGAGGCAGTGGTATAGCAGAGATAACCCAAAATCAACAGAGCGGAAAGAGGAGCAAGGCAGCGGGTAAAGGTGTAGTAATACCGCCGACAGAGGGGGTAAAGAATCGCCATGGCGATGAGCATACAGGAGAGGTACCATTCAACGTGGTTGGGATTGGATAAGCTGATTCCGCTCATTTGAATCAGCAGGATGTTGGGAATGCTGTCTAAGAAGCATTTAACAGCGGAAAGGATACCGAACCTGGAAAAAACCACATAGACAAAAAAGGCGATGAAAAAGGCAACGATATGCTGTGGGAAAATGCTAGTGTACTTATGCGCCAGAAAGCTCAGGTAATCTCGAGAGGGCGTGGTAAGATCTTGGCGTTCAGAGGAGCCGGAGGAAGGAACGGAAGGCGAATGAAGCTTGGAAAACGCCGACTTTGCCATCAGAAAACCGGATAGAACGAAAAAGAACTCAACGCCAATAGAGCCATGGGGAAAGAAGGCGAAGTGTATGCCGTGTTTCAGGGAAGGTTCCCCCAGGAGATACTTACACTCGTGAAACAGGAGGACTGAGATGCAGAAGAAAAAACGAAGCAGTTCAATTTTGCCGTTTTTTATATTTGAGGGCTTTAATTGTGAACCATTCATGTGAAATAGATATTCCTCTCTTTCAAGTAATTGTAAGTTTCATTATATCAAACGGATCAGAAAGAAACAATCCCTTAGAGCGGGGAACTGTCAGAGGTTGGATGAGAGCAGCTGATTGAGGCTGCCCATCCGGTAACCGATCAGATCCAGGGTAACATAGGAGAAACCCAGTTGGGTCAGGGTGGCAGTAATCTGTTGGCTGTGAGCCAGCACCAGTGAAAATTGCTTCGGCAGTACCTCAATGCGAGCCAGGGAGCCGTGGAGTCGAACCCGAAGCTGCCCCAATCCCAGACGGGTGAGGGATGCCTCAGCCTGTTCTACCATGGACAGCTTTTCCGCTGTGATGGGTTCCCCGTAGCAGATCCGGGAGGCGAGACAGGCAGCACTGGGCTGGTTCCAGGTGGGCAGATACAGATGCCGGGACAAAGTGCGAATCTCTTCCTTGGTGAGCCCGGCCTCCAGCAAGGGGCTGCAAACCATCAGCTCCTGAATGGCAGCCATACCGGGCCGATAATCCCTTGTATCGTCTGTGTTGGAGCCCTCGGCCAGGTTGGGGAATCCCTCCGCAGCGGCTAAGGCTTTCATGCCGGTAAACAGTGTTTTCTTGCAGTGGTAACACCGGTCAGGGGGATTGGTCTGAAAAGCGTGAGTGTTCAGCAAATCGGCTTCATAGATCAGCTGGCGAATCCCTTCCTTCCGGCAGAAGGCGGTGGCGGATGCCTGCTCTTGCTGGGGTACGGCGGCGCTGGAAGCGGTGATGGCAATGGCACATTCGCCCAGAACGTCGTGGGCGGTTTTCAGAAGGAAGGTGGAATCGACTCCACCGGAAAAGGCTACGGCGATCCGCCCCAGTTGGTGGAGATGGCGGCGCAAAGCGCTGTATTTAGCTTCCAGTTGTGAGTGCATGTCAGTTCCCTCCTGTGGTATATGAGATTCTTCCATTATAAGGCAGAACAACGGTTCCGACAAGGTTGATGATCGGAGGAATCGTGCATACTAGAGGAAAACGGAAGTGAAAACAGAGAAAAACCACCCGTAAGGGGTGGTTTTCCGCCATTTGAAGGAGCAATACATGCGTGCATATTTTGAGGGCTGGTACCTGAAGCACCAGTCAGAAACCGATTCCCTGGCTCTGATTCCATCCTGCCACTACGATAAAGAGGGCGCTACCGTGGGTTCCCTTCAGGTGATTACGCCGGATTGGTCACAGCAGGTATCCTTTCCCGGATTCCACTACCGGCGGAAAGACAGATACTTTGTACTGGGGGACAGCAGCTTTTCGGAACAGGGATGCGTTCTGAGTCTGAAGACGCCGGAGCTGACCTTGTCGGGAACGTTGTGTTACGGTCCCTTTGTGCCGCCAGCCCGAGATGTGATGGGGCCGTTCCGAATGCTCCCCTTTCTCCAGTGTCGGCACAGCGTATTCAGCCTGTACCACAGCGTCATCGGAACAGTGACCGTCAATGGAAACCGGATGGTCTTTGATCAGGGGGTCGGCTACATGGAGGGGGATCGGGGACGCTCCTTCCCCAAACGCTACCTGTGGACCCAGTGCAGCTGGGAACGGGACGGCATTATGCTGTCGGTGGCAGACGTACCGCTGTGGGGACTGACCATCACTGGCTGTATCGGACTGGTGTGGCTGGAAGGGAAGGTCTACCGCCTGGCCACCTATCTGGGGGCGAAAGTGATACGGGTAGACGAAAATCGGGCGGTGATTCGTCAGGGTAAGCTGCGCCTGCGGGTCACGGCGTTGGAAAAGCGGAGCCGGCCCCTGTTGGCACCCAAAAGGGGCAGTATGGCTCGTACCATCCACGAAAGTCTGACCTGTACCGTCCGGTACCAGCTGTACTCCGGGGATGAAATTCTGCTGGATCGTACCAGTTCCCTGGCCAGCTTTGAGGGGATGTGGCTATGACAGGTCAGTAAGGTTGGATAGGGCAGGATTGTCTATGAGGGTGCCCTTGTAGTCGAAGCGGGAGCCGTGACAAGGGCAGTCCCAGCTCTTTTCATCGGGGTTCCATTCCAGCTGGCAGCCCATATGAGGACAGCGTGCGGAGACCACATAGACGCGGCCGATGTCGTCCTTGTAGACGCCGGCCTTCTCTTTGCCCACCGAGACAATTCCACCGTGTCCCTTGGGTAGAGCCTCAATGGTTTCCACAGGAACGTGGAACAATTGACGGCTGATCCCCTTGCAGGACTGACCGCTGTCCTTCATCAAAGAGGGGATGGAAGCGGCAGAGAAGCGATGGGGTGCGAAAATATCATCGTTGGGGTTGTGTTTGCCGGTGATCTGATCGGAGAGGATGCGCGCGGCGACCATGGAGCCGGTCATACCCCACTTGCGGAAGCCGGTTGCCACATACCAGTTGGGACGAGAGCGGGAGTAAGGCCCAATGTAGGGCACGTTGTCCATGGTGACCCCGTCCTGGGCGGACCAGCGGGCGACTTCAAAGCAGCTGGGCCAGAATTTGCTGGCGGCGGAGCGGAGAAGTGCATACTTACCGCCCTTGGAGTTCTCACCGGTACGGTGGCCACCACCACCCAGCAGCATGAGATCACCAACATTGCGGAAGGAGAGCCCATCGGTGTCGATACCGTAGTAAACGCCGTCCAGCTTCTGAGCATGAGAGAGGGCCAAAACGTAGCTGCGTTCCTGATGCATCCGAGCGAAATAGTAGCCTGGGAAGTTGACGAAGGGGGTGTGGGAGGCAAAAACAATGCGATTTGCAGTGACTGATCCATGATCGGAGCAGACCTTGTGCTCCTCTACCGTATTCACCAGGGTTCGTTCGTAGATGGTAAGGGGTTCCGATACCGCCTTCAAAAACTGGAGGGGATGGAACTGAGCCTGATTGGGAAAGCGCAGGACAGCCTCTACTGGGAAGGGCAGCAGGGATTCCCGTCCCAAAGTGGCCTCGATTCCCACCTGCATAGCAGCGTGGGCTTCGTCATACAGCGCCTGGGGATTAAACCGGGTGTAGAGGTAGGCCGGGACATCCTCCAGCTGACAGGAGATGTCCAACTTTTTTACAATACTGCGGTAATCCTGAATGGCTCTCAAATTGGCCTTGGCGTACTGGGTCGCGCTCTGTAGGCCAAAGGATTCAATGAGTCGTTTGTAGGTCAGACTGTGCTGAGCCGTAATTTTCGCGGTCGTATTCTTGGTCTGACCGCTGCCGATACGGTTGGCCTCCAGTACCACCACGTCAACGCCGTATTGCTGGAGAAACCAGGCGGTGAGCACACCGGCCATTCCGGCGCCGATGACTACTACGTCAGTTTCCAGATCTCGATCCAAAGCCGCGCGGGGTGGGATAGAAGCGGATTGCGTCCAAATAGATTCCATAGATAAAACACCTCACGATAGGTTTGACCAAAGAAGCAAAAATCATCCACCTGAGGGAAAAAGAATCCCATTCTAAAGGAAGGGTATGGTCGCACGCAAAGAGGAACTGGATTGCGAAAGCAAAAATGATTGTCTTTGACTGAGTTTGATGCTATTATTATAATTGAGAAAAAGCCGCCACGGTCTGCATATAGGAACTTACTTCGGCGGAGGAAATCAAAGGGAGTACGAACCAATGAAAATCAGTGATCTTCTCACAACGGAGTCCATCATCACAGGTGCGAAGGTGGAGTCCAAGGATCAGGCAATCAGTACACTGATCGACCTGCACGATAAGGTTGGCAATCTTTCAGATAAAGCAGCTTACACCCAGGGAATCCTTCAGAGAGAAGCCGAGTGCAGAACTGCTATAGGGGAAGGAATCGCTATCCCCCACGCGAAGAGCAACGCCGTCAAGCATCCTGGTCTTGCTGCAATCACGGTTCCCGGAGGGATTGATTGCGGTGCGTTGGACGGGCCATCCAATCTGATCTTTATGATTGCAGCACCGATGGACGGCGATCTTCATCTCGAGATCCTGTCTGGATTGGTATCGCTGTTGATGGATCCGGATCTCCGGGCTAGGCTCCTGAAATCCACCGCTCCGGAAGCGTTTCTGGACGAGTTGAACCAGGCAGAAGCCGAGAAAGCCCAGTAGGAAACGGAACGGGTATACAGAATCAATCGCAAGAATAAGGGGAATATCATGGTATCCAAAAAAGCAACAATCATCAATAAAGAAGGGTTCCACATGAGAGCCGCAGATGATTTTGTCAATGAAATGGCAAAGTTCAAGAGCAGCATTACGATCTCTTCCACTGACAAAACCGCCAACGGAAAAAGCATCATGAGGCTGATGGCGGCAGCATATAAACGTGGCACTGAGGTCGAAATCAAATGCGAAGGCGAAGATGAGGAAGCCCAGTTGGCAAAAGCCTGTGAAATGATCGCATCCGGATTTGGCGAAACATAAACCGTAAGGGGAAGTGTATCAAATGCTGAGAGGAATCGCTGCGTCGAAAGGGATCGGTATCGGCCGCGCCGTTATCATAGAGCAGCAGAAAATTACATATGAAACCGGTCCGGTTAAAGACGTAGAACAGGAAAAGGCTCGCCTGCACAGAGCAATCAACGACTTCGTAAGCGATACAGAAGACTTGGCCAAGGAATTGGAACAAGCTCTGCACGCCAAGGACACGGCAATCATAAGGGGTCATATCACCATGCTCAGCGACCCGTTTATGATCGAAGAGATGGATGAGCTTATCACCGGAGGGCAGCCTGCGGAAGCTGCCGTAGAATCGGTTCTCGACATGTTTAAGGGTCTCTTCCAGAGTTCCGAGGACGAGCTGACCAGACAGCGCGCCACAGACGTGGAGGATATCAAGCGGAACCTGTTGGAGATCCTTCTGGGCATCGAGCAAATCGACCTAAAGCATCTTCCGGAGAATACGATCCTGGTGATCAGCGACCTTACGCCGTCCATGACGGCAGAGATGGATCACGACAACGTCATTGGCATCGTCACGGAAAGCGGTGGTATGACCTCACACTCAGCCATCCTCGCAAGGGCTCTGGAGATTCCCGCAGTGCTCAGTGTCCCGGATGCACTCTCCAAACTTAAGGGTGGGCAAGAGATCATCGTCGACGGCGTAAACGGTGCCGTGATCGCAGATCCGGATCCTGAAACCGCAGCGGAATATCAATCACGCCGGGATGACGCTATACGGGAAAAGGAGCTTCTGCGCGTTTTTCAGGGGAAAGCCACCGTCACGGGAGATGGAACCCCGCGTCAGGTGTTTTGCAACATCGGAACGCCCAAGGATGCGGAAAGCGCTGTGGAGCACGACTGTGAGGGCATCGGTCTCTTCCGCACGGAACTCCTTTTCATGGATCGGGATTCGCGCCCGGATGAAGAGACGCAGTATGAAGCTTACCGGCAGGTCTGTGAAACCCTTCAAGGTAAGCCGGTTATTATCCGTACCTTGGATGTGGGAGGCGACAAGGACATCCCGTACATCCACGTGGGGGAGGAAGAAAACCCCTTCCTTGGCTATCGTGCCGTGCGTTACTGCCTGAGAAATCAGGATGCCTATAAGATGCAGCTGAGAGCGTTGATTCGCGCAGGTGCAGACACCAATGAGCATCTCCGGATCATGATCCCAATGGTGACCACCGCCACCGAAATTCAAACCGTACGTGCGCTGGCAGAGGAGATTTGCTGTGAAACAGACCTTATGATGCCTATGATCGGTACCATGATCGAGACCCCGGCAGCCTCTATTATGGCGGACGTCCTGGCAAAATACTGTGACTTTTTCAGCATTGGCACCAACGATCTGACGCAATATATTATGGCGGCGGACAGAGGAAACAGCAGCGTGGCATATCTTTATAAGGCTTACGACCCTGCTGTGCTGCGTGCCCTTCGCGGGATCATCACAGCCGGCGTAAATGCCGGTATACCAGTGGGCATGTGCGGAGAAGCAGCCTCGGATCCACTTCTCATTCCGCTGCTCATAGGCTTCGGGCTTGAGGAATTCTCCGTTTCCCCCGCCTCCGTTCTCAAAACACGCCGTGAGATCAGCCGCTGGACCATGGCAGAGGCGAAGAAGATTGCAGACCACGCACTGACCCTGGAAACGGCAGACGAAGTCGAAACGTATCTTACAGAGATAGGAAAGCGCTGATCTATTATTCTAAGGACGATTATCATAGTAAACAGGATGATAGTATAACACGAAACTCCGCGCCACATGGTGCGGAGTTTCGTGTATTTTTTGCTCGCTCGTTAAAATTTTAAGCTGTTCGTATCATCCTAAAAGAGGGCATTGCACTGACTTAGCGCAACAGCCCCTTATTTGTGTGGCAGTTCATTCAATTCGTTCTCAATAAAGTCCGAAAAGACGTTCAATGCCTCCTCCTCTTGTTCACCGTCACAGACCAGCGTCACTTCTGATCCGCACTTCAGATAGTTTGCCATAAGATCAACAACGTTCTTTGCATTGATATCCTTATCTTTATAATGAATTCTGATATTGCAACTGTAATACTTACTGAGTCTATCGCTGATCCTGACCGAGGGAAGCATATGCAATCCGTACTGGCAAGTGATTAAAACTTTCTTTGAAACCATGTTTTTCCTCTCCCCCTTTTTTGTTATTTTAAGCTACCAATAGGCGATTGTCAATGAATTGTAGGGGATCGCCATGCATACAGTTCCCGCGTTCCTACCCCTGACAGCGTAAATATGAGGGAGATTCCTCCCGAGGTGATCAGACGAACCTGCAAGGAAACACACAATAGCTGAACATTAGCGCAACAAAAAAGTTCAGAAATCCTGCAATAATTTGCAAAATTTCTGAACAATTATGGTGGACCTGAAGAGATTCGAACTCTCGACCCCTACAATGCGAATGTAGTGCGCTCCCAGCTGCGCCACAGGCCCCAATATTGAATTATCTTGGAGGCGAACCGCGTGATTGCCAAGTAAGTTGCGAGGAAACAGATCCATTTGCGCACGTAAGTGAGCGCCAGAAACAGAACCAAAATGCTATAAAAGCAATATTTATTATAGCACAACATTTTAGATTGTAAAGAGATTATAGAAAAAATCAGTTATCTACTTGAAAACTGCGTTGGGATATAGTACAATACCGATAGCTCTGGCGGTGGCGTTTGAGGTTACGGTCCCGCGCAACGGCAGCCCGTGAACCATGTCAGGCGGGGAACCGAGCAGCATTAAGCGGTCACTCCATGTGCCGCGGGTAAGTCGTATTCGAGCCATCGCCAGAGTGTTTTATTATTGTAAAGTATGAAGAGTGTCATAAATCAGTCGCGCGGTGCCCCGGGAGCGAAACCGGACGCCGCGCCCTTTTGCATTGTGCGAAGGGTTAGTGGAAAGGAGTGGTCCTCTTGTATCAGGCGCTGTATCGAAAATGGCGGCCAAAGCTGTTCGATGACGTAGTGGGCCAGTCCCATATTACGGAGACATTAAAAAACCAGATCAAAAATGACCGACTTTCCCACGCTTACCTGTTCACCGGAACCCGGGGCACAGGGAAAACCACCTGTGCAAAAATCCTGGCCAAGGCGGTGAACTGTCAGCATCCGATAGATGGGAACCCCTGTGGAACCTGTCCGGCCTGCGTTGGAATCGACAGCGGTTCGATTCTGGACGTGGTAGAGTTGGATGCAGCCTCCAACAACGGGGTAGATCAGGTGCGTGGTCTCCGAGACGAGGCGATTTACGCCCCTGCTGCGGTGCGGAAGCGCGTGTACATCGTGGACGAAGTACACATGCTGTCGGTGGCGGCCTTTAATGCCCTGCTGAAAATTCTGGAGGAGCCGCCGGAACATTTGGTATTCATTCTGGCTACTACGGAACTGCACAAGGTGCCGGCAACCATCCTTTCCCGGTGCCAGCGTTTTTCCTTCAAGCGGATTCTTGCGGCAGACATTCAAAACCGTCTGTTGATGGTGGCGGAGCAGGAGCAGATTGATCTGACCGAGGATGCCGCCGCGCTGCTGGCGCGTCTGGCAGATGGTGCGCTGCGGGATGCCCTGTCGTTGCTGGATCAGTGTACCGTGTCGGGACAGCAGGTGAACCGGGATGCGGTACTGGAGGTGCTGGGTCTCGCTGGGAACCTGAAAACCGCTCATATTATGAATGCTGCCCGGAAAGGGGACACTGAGCGCGCGTTGACGGAGCTGTCACAGCTCTACGAGTCTGGAAAGGATGTCGGTGCGGTGCTGTCTGAGTTGTCCGCATTGACCCGGGATCTGTTGATTCGCAAAACTGCGGCGAAGGGCGGCAGCGGATTGCTGACAGGGGGGTATGATGAAGAGACCCTGCGTACCTTGTCCAAAGGAATGACCAGTGAACGACTGCTTCAGATGCTGCGGCTGCTCCAGGATGCCCAGGCACGACTGAGAACCAGTGCAAATCGGCGCACGGACGCGGAACTGTGTCTGATCCAGCTCTGTGACCCCAGTTTGGATGGATCGGTTTCGTCTCTGGCGGCGCGGGTTGCCCAATTAGAGGCAAGGATGGTGGCTGGGATTCCCATGGTTCCGGCAGGGGCAGAAAACCCTGTTTTAGAATCAAAACCACTTAAAATGGACAAACAACTGGTAATAGAGCCTGATCCCACTCCGGCAGAAGAATTGCCGCCTTGGGATTTGGAACCACCTCCTGAGGAGGACGGAATGCCGCCGGAGGCAGCTGTGGTGATGCAGGAACCGGTAGAGGAACCCCGTTCCGTGCCGGTGCAGGAGACACCCATACCGGAGCAAAAAAAAGCAGCTGCTGGAGGCGACAGCCAGTTCTGGATGCAGTTGGTTCCGCAGTTGCGTCCAGCAGTAGGACCTGCGGCCTATCCGTTTTTCTCCAATCCTAAGATGACCAGTGGACAGCTGGAAGAGGATGTGCTGACCCTGTACGTCAGTGATGCCTTTGTTCGGAGTATGGTGGAAAAGCCTAAGCTGATACAGAAGGTGTCGGAGGTGGCGACAGGACGCCGGGGCAGCCCGGTACAGGTGAAGGTGGTCACCGGGAAACCACCGGTGGCAGCGGTTCAGAAGCCGGCACCTGGAGCAGCAGAGTTGGCAGCGACAGCGGACCACTTTGCAGATTTAGTGGCCTTTGGCCGGAAAAGCGGTATGAAAATCGACTAAAAGGAGCGAAGATCAAATGGCAAAAGGATATAGCGGCCGTGGCATGCGGGGCATGGGCGGTAAAAGCGGCGGCATGAATATGAATATGATCCGTCAGGCGCAGAAGATGCAGATGGACATGCAGAAAATGCAGGGTGAGCTGGAGGAGAAGGAGTATACAGCACAGGCTGGCGGTGGCGTAATAAAAGTAGTTGTCAACGGCAAGCATGAACTGAAAAATCTTACCATCCTCCCAGAGGCTGTAGAGCCAGAGGAAGTGGAACTGCTCCAGGACATGATCCTGCTGGCGGTGAACGAGGCCATGCACCAGGCGGATCAGGATGCCAGCGGCACCATGAGCAAGCTCACCGGTGGCATGAATTTAGGTTCTCTGGGGCTGTAACCCAGGCGTATGCGGTAGAATGGTGGCACAAGAGGCTGCCATTGATATAGAGTCCTTCCCAGGATGCTCCATCTACACACCAGCCAGAGAAAGGACGTGTCCCTTATGATGAAACCCATGAGAAAAAAGGAATGCCAGACTACTACGGAACAAGCCTACACCATTTTGCAGAACTGTAAGTATCTCTCCATTGCCATGCTGAACGAGGATGGCTCGCCCTACAACGTTGTGGTGGACGTTGTCTATGACCAGGGAAAGGTGTATTTCCACTGTGCCAGCGAAGGGCAGAAGCTGGATTGCATCCGTCATGACCCCCGCATTTGTGCCACCGGCGTTGCCGCAGCCGTGGGGGTGCCGGAAGAATCCACCACCAAGTACGCGTCTGTGATTATTGACGGAAAGGCTAGCATTCTGACCGATCCGGCGCGGAAAGAAGCGCTGATCCGCAAGCAGTCAGAGCAGTTTGGGGTCACCCCGGAAAAAATTCAGGCGACCATTGATGGGAATTTTGCGGCCATGACGATGGTAGAGATTGAAATCCGGGGAATCACGGGAAAATCCAGCGTCAGTTAACAAAAATGTGACAAAGGTGGCTCCCGGAGAGTAACCCTTCTGTGGGAGCTGCTCATTTCATAATCCTGCAAAGGGGAAAGATGGATGCGTGTATGCAATTTAGGAACCCTATGTTGGTAGTAACGGATCTGGAACGATCCAAAGCCTTTTATCGGGAAACGCTGGGCTTAGAGGTTGAGGTGGACTTTGGAGCCAATGTCACCCTCACCGGCGGGGTGTGCCTACAGACGAAGGAGAGCTGGGAGGAATTCCTCTCTGTGACCCCAGATGCAATTACCTTTGGCGGTCGGGATGCAGAGCTGTACTTTGAGGAGGCTCTCTTTGATGCCTTTGCGGAGCGGCTGAAAACGGTAGCATCCTTGCAGTACGTCCATCCGGTTATGGAACACAGCTGGGGACAGCGGGTCGTTCGGTTTTATGATCCGGATCAGCATGTGATTGAGGTGGGCGAACCGATTGACATGGTCTGTAAGCGCTTTCTGGACAGCGGCATGACTGCGGCGGAAGTGGCCAAACGAATGGATGTGCCAGAGGAATGTATCAGAATGTGTGAGCAGGAAAAATCGTAAAAGGTGGTGTAACCGAAACGGTTACACCACTTTTTAGCTTGATTGCATATTACATTTCCTGACGACCCTCCAGAGCACGCATGAGCGTAGCGTCATCGGCATATTCCAGATGGCTACCCACCGGAATGCCGTAGGCCAGCCGGGTGATTTTGACGCCGAATTCCCGGAGGAGCCGGGAGAGATACATGGCAGTGGTCTCTCCTTCGGTGTCGGGATTGGTCGCCATGATTACCTCTTCTACGTTACCGGAAGCCACCCGAGCCACCAGTTCGGTGATCCGCAGGTCATCCGGCCCCACATGGTTCATGGGGGAGATCACGCCGTGGAGGACGTGATACAGTCCAGTGTACTCTCCAGAACGCTCCATAGCAATTACATCCTTGGGGTCTGCCACTACGCAGATCAAGGTATGATCCCGCTTGGGGCTGGCGCAGAGGGTACAGGGACCATCCCCTTCGGTGAGGTTTTGGCAGATGGGACAGCGGGTCACTGCATGCTTGGCGTTGAGGATAGCGCTGGCAAAAGCTTCCGCCTCGGAGTCGGACAGGTTCAGAACATAAAAGGCCAAGCGCTGTGCAGTTTTGGTGCCGATCCCGGGAAGACGGGCAAACTGTTCCGTCAGAGCCTCCAGGGCGGGGGGCAGGTACTGCATGTGTTACGCCTCCCGGAGCGCCTGAATGGCAGCGGCTCGATTCTGTGCGCCGTAGATGCCACTGCCGGCCACCAGCACATTGGCGCCGGCTTCTTTGACCAGCGGTGCAGTTTCTAGGTTGATCCCGCCGTCAACCTCCAGCAGGCAGTTGGGATTGTACCGGTCAATGATGGCACGGCACTGGCGGATGGTGTCCAGCTGGTGCATCATAAAGGACTGACCACCGAAGCCCGGTTCCACCGTCATTACCAGCACCATGTCCAGCTCCTCCACATAGGGGAGGATGGCTTGGGGGCTGGTAATAGGGCGCAGTGCCACCGCTTTTTTCACGCCGCAGCGTTCCATTTCCGCCAGAGCGTCGGCAATCCCCCGGGGGCCGTCGGCCTCCAGATGGACGCTGATCTGGTCAGCGCCGGTCTGCGCAAAGGACTCAATGTAGCGCACGGGCTTTTCGATCATAAGATGGGTGTCCAGGAACATATCGGTGTTTTTATCCACGGCCTTGCAGATGGGCACACCATAGGAAATGTTGGGAACGAATGCGCCGTCCATCACGTCAAGGTGAACCATATCGGCAGTCTGAATGGCATCCAGATCGGCGCCCAGCCGGGTGAAGTCAGCGGAAAGAATGGAGGGAGCAATTTGAATCATAGCAGGTGCCTCCTTTTAATGATAATTTTAAGGTTCGTTCAAAGTTTGGAAATCATCACTTGGTAAAATAAGGGGTGATTACAGAATGATTGCCACTTCCTTGACCTGATAACCGACAGCTTCCAGCGCGTTGAGAATAGCGGTTTTGTGGTCGTGGCCGAAGGCCTCCAGGGTGACCCGGAGCTCTACGCCGTGCTGACGGTTGATGTTGACGAACTGGTTATGCTCCAGCTTGATGATATTGCCCCGTTCCTTGGCCACGATGCCGGCTACTTGGAGCAGTTCGCCGGGACGGTCGGGGAGCTGGACAGAGAAGGTAAAGATGCGCCCCCGGTTGATGAGTCCATTTTGGATCAGGGAGGACATGGTAATAATGTCCATGTTGCCGCCGGTGAGGATGGGAACCACGTTTTGTTTCTTGCATTTCAGGTGGTACAGAGCGGCTACAGTGAGCAGGCCGGCGTTTTCCACAATCATCTTGTGGGTTTCGGTCATGTCCAGGAAGGCGGAGACCAGCTCGGAGTCATCGATGGTGATAATATCGTCCAGGTTTTTCTGGATGTAGGGCAGTACCTGATCACCAGGGGTTTTCACGGCCACACCGTCGGCAATGGTATCCACGTTGGGGAGGGTGACGATGTGCCCTGCCTTGAGGCTGGCCTGCATACTGGCGGCGCCGGAGGGCTCTACACCGATGACCGTTACGTTGGGGTTCAGGAGCTTTGCCAGAGTGGCAACGCCGCTGGCCAGCCCGCCGCCGATGGGAACCAGAATGATGTCCACGTCGGGGAGGTTGCTGAAAATTTCGTAGGAGATGGTGCCCTGACCGGTAGCCACCCGCAGATCGTTAAAGGGATGGATGTAGGTCAACCCCTTTTCCTTGCTCAGCCGTGCAGCTTCCTCAGCGGCGTCATCGAAGGTTGAGCCGTGAAGCAGGACGTTAGCGCCGTAATTCTTGGTGTTGTTGACCTTAATCAGCGGCGTAGTGGTGGGCATGATGATGGTGGCGGAAACGCCGGAGTGCTTGGCGGCGTAAGCTACGCCCTGGGCGTGATTGCCTGCAGAAGCGGTAATCAGACCGGCGGCCTTTTCCTTTTCCGACAGGGTGCTGATGGTGAAGTAGGCGCCACGAATTTTGTACGCGCCGGTCACCTGCATGTTTTCCGGCTTCAGGTAGACATAGTTACCGGTGGCGCTGGAGAAAAAGTGGGAGTAAATCAGGCCGGTGTCGCTCAGGACCCCTTTCAGTACATTGCGGGCCGCCTTAAAAT
>CALLZZ010000157.1 GCA_937858235.1 uncultured Clostridia bacterium | reverse complement strand
GATACTGGCCTGTGCCGCCGAGCAATACAGCGGACTGCCTGATTCTATGCCTTATGATCAGATGCAGAGACTGAAGGAAAAAATCCTCACACAATCTATCAATGAGGAACTTCTCAGAGAGCTTTTCACAACCGCAGTGCAGGAAATCCAATTTACCGCCCACGGCGGTCTCCGCTTGCGGCTCATCAACGGAAAATCCCTTGAAGCAGATGGAAAGGAGGATGCAAAGTGCCCGAAAGCGCAGTGAGAAAAGTCACGGTGATTCCCGCAGATCCCAAGCACAACCAGAAAGATATCCGCAAACAGCGCCTGCGGGTAGCGCCCTACTGCCGCGTTTCCACCAACTCCGAGGAACAGCTTGACAGCTATCAGGCACAGATTGAATATTACACCGAAAAAATCGCCGCCCAGCAAGAGTGGACCATGGTGGATATGTTCGCGGACGAGGGCAAAACCGCAACCTCTACCAAAAAGCGCAAGGATTTCCTGCGGATGATCAAAGCCTGCGAAAAGGGCAAGGTGGATCTGATTATCACCAAATCGGTGTCCCGGTTCTGCCGGAATACACTGGACGGTCTGGATTATGTCCGCAGGCTTAAGCGGATGGGCGTGGGTGTTTTCTTTGAAAAGGAAAATGTCAACACCCTCTACATGGACAATGAGATGATCCTAACCTTTATGATGAGCCAGGCACAGGCCGAGAGCGAATCCATGAGCGGCAACATCCGCTGGGGACACCGCAAGAATTTCAAGGATGGCAAGGTTTACTTCCACTATGCCGGATTTTTAGGCTATCGCAGAGGCGAGAACGATCTGCCTGAAATCGACCCGGAGGAAGCGGAAATCGTCCGCAGGATTTTTTCACGGTATCTGATTGGGCACAGCGTAGCCAAAATCATCGCAGACCTTGAGGCGGACGGCATCAAAACGGCGCGGGGGCATAAAAAGTGGAATGACGGCGTGATACGGGGGATGCTTCGAAACGAAAAATACATGGGGGATGCTCTTCTCCAGAAAACCTACATCGCAGACCTTTTCACCCGCCAGACCAAGAAAAACACAGGCGAGCTCCCCCAATACTATGTGGAAAACAGCCATCCCGCCATCATCGACCGGCTGACCTTTCAGCGGGTGCAGGAGGAAATGGCACGGCGATCCAGCCTGAAAAAAGTCAGTACAGCCGCCAAAACCGAGCTTGCCAAATACAGCGGCAAATATGTGCTGACCGAGCTGTTATCCTGCGGGAACTGCGGCAGCCCTTACCGCAGGGTGACATGGACCAGACCGGAGGGTAAAAAAATTGTCTGGCGGTGCATCAACCGTCTGGAGAACGGCAAAAAGTTCTGCAAGGATGCCCCTACGCTGGAGGAAAGCCGGATTCACACTGCGGTGGTCAGTGCCATGAACGAAATGTTCAGCCAAAAGACCTTGAAAGCGATTCTGCAGGACAGCATCCGAACAGCCCTTTTGCCGGAGAACGGCGAAACCAGCCTCGCAGCCATCGACAGCAGGCTGTCCCAACTGCGGGAACAGCAGTACAGGCTTCTCCAGCTTGCTGCCGCCGTGGGAGCGGATTCCACCCAATACGATGAGGAACTGAAAAAGGTCAGTATGGAATTCTCCGCACTGGTGGCCAAACGGAGCGAGCTGGAGAAAAATCGGCAGGATACCGAACAGGCGGATGAACGGGCGGAGCAGCTGGCCGCCGAGTTGGAAGCAGTGGACACCGGCATCGCCACCTTTGACGAGGTCACGGTGCGGCAGTTGATCAGTGCCATCACGGTACTCAGCGAAGAAAAACTGCTCATCCGTTTCAAGGACGGAACGGAGATTG
>CALLZZ010000156.1 GCA_937858235.1 uncultured Clostridia bacterium | reverse complement strand
CGGCCACAGGTACGCCCTGCTCAAAGTCGATGGAGACGTAGGTGTGAGCGTCGGGGGCCTGGAAGGGGGAGATGCCCATTTCCAGGAAACCGGGCTTGTCGTAATCGGGTTCATTGGCGGGGTCTTCCAGATCCAGACCTTCGTGGGACAGATGCCACAGATTCTTATCCTTGGAGTAGTTGGTCTCACGGGTGATCTTCAGCGGAACGTTGTGGGCTTCTGCGTAGTCGATTTCTTCGTCACGGGAGACGATGTCCCACTCACGCCAGGGAGCAATGATCTTCATGCCAGGAGCAAAGCGCTTAATGGCCAGCTCAAACCGAACCTGATCGTTACCCTTGCCGGTGCAGCCATGGCAGATGGCATCGGCGCCTTCTTCCAGTGCGATTTCTGCCAGCTTTTTGCCAATAACGGGGCGCGCAAACGCAGTGCCCAGCAGGTAAGTTTCGTACTTGGCGTTGGCTTTGATGGAGGGGATGATGATGTCATCCACCATCTCATCGGTCAGGTCAGCCACGATCAGTTTGGCAGCACCGGTTTTTAAGGCTCTTTCTTCCAGACCCTCCAGTTCGTCTGCCTGACCTACATTGCCGGAAACGGCGATGATTTCAGGATCGTTATAATTTTCCTTCAGCCAGGGAATGATAATAGAAGTATCCAGACCACCGGAATATGCCAGAACTACTTTTTTGATCTCTTTCTTGTCAGCCATGATATCTGCCTCCCGAATATCGTAGAAAAATGAAATAGAAATACGGTTAAAACGAGCCGTAAAAGCGGCTCCGTGATTTGACGTGAGTTAAGAATACCACCGGGGAATATAAAATGCAAGTAGCAAATCGCATAAAAAACCGATAAAATTTGAAAAAATACTGATAAACAAAAGTGCGAGCGAATAAATATTTAAAATATTCGTGAATCAGTGAATAAGTATGCGGTACGATCCAGGGTAAAAGAAAACGGACGCTGTAAAACAACGTCCGTACTTTGAGTAGACTAGCAATTAGCCCTCAACGATAGCACCCATGGGGCAAGCACCAGCACAAGTACCGCAGCTAACGCATGCGTTTTCATCGATCACATAGCCAGCGTCGCCTTCAGTGATAGCGCCAACGGGGCAGGAACCTGCGCAAGAACCGCAAGCGACACAACCATCAGTAATAACAAATGCCATTTAAGTATCCTCCTCATTTAGTGATAAGCACATTGTATCACGACATGGGAAAAAATCAAGAGGGAAAACGATATTTTGTAGCCTTTCTAACAAAGAAAATTTGGGAAAAAAGGGTAGAATGCGCTGGAGAAAACCGGGGAAAGCTATAAGAAAAGTAGGAAAAGGAGGGAAAACATGAAGAAAAAACAGAAAGCGGTACCGCTTGGAAAGCGAAGCGTGGAGATGGCGGGGAGCCTGACACCAGACCTGGAGAATCAGCGTGCCAGCCGTCAACATGTGGATCGCAGCTACGCAGGCCACTTCGGAGAAGTCGATGGCGGCCGGATGCACGAGAACCGAAGTGACATTACACCGCACCTGGGTCGCCAGGGTGGGGAACACTGACAGGGGTAACAGAACAAAAGTCCAGCCCCAGTGAACTTCACTGGGGCTGGATAAGTAAGAAGTGTGTTAGATATTTGATACATCAGTCATGACCGTGTCGTATTCATCCAAAATTTCTGCATCAGGAGCAGCTGTGAGGAGACTGACGACAATCATGAGGATCAGGCCAACCATAAAGGCGGGGAGCAACTCATAGATACCGAAGAGACCGCCCATTGGCTTGATCAGGAACTTCCAGATAAAGACCATCGCACCGCCACCGACCATACCGGTCAGGGCGCCCCAGCGGTTGCAGCGCTTCCAGAACAGGGCGCACAAGACCACCGGTCCAAAGGCGCCGCCAAAGCCAGCCCAGGAGAAGGAGACAATCTGGAACACCGAGGAGTCGGGATCCCTTGCGATGAAGATGGCGATGACGGAGATAACCACCAAGGTGACCCGGGCCATCACCATGGTCATCTTCTTGCTGATGTTCAGCCGGAACACGCCGTGGAGAATGTTCTCAGAGATGGAGGAGGAGGCGGCCAGCAGCTGACTGTCGCAGGTGGACATGGTGCAGGCCAGGATACCGGCCATGACCAGGCCGGCCAGCAGAGCGGGTACGATGCCGAACTGAGCCAGGAACTGGGCGACGACGATGATGACACGTTCCGGATCCTCCAGAGCGTCGATGACGCCCACATGGGCCATGCACAAACCGATGACGCCGATGAAGATGGCGATTGCCATGGCGATGAACACCCAGATGGTGGCCACGCGGCGGCTGAGCTTGATCTTTTCCGGCTTTTCGATGGCCATGAAGCGGAGCAGAATGTGGGGCATCCCGAAGTAGCCCAGGCCCCAGGCCAGGGTGGAGATAATGGGAATGATGCCGCCGTAGGACACGGCCCAGCCGGTGGCGGCGTCGTGCATGCTGGTCAAGGAGATGTAGCCGGGCAGGGAGGTTGCATAGGCGCTGACGGCGTCAAATCCGCCGGCGTTGGGAATACCGAAGCAGACAATGACGATCAGGGCCATGGTCATGATAATAGACTGAACCAGGTCGGTGGTGGAGGCGGCCAGAAATCCGCCGGAGGCGGTGTAGATAATGATGACCGCGGCGGAGATGATCATGGCTGCCGTGTAGTCAAACCCGAACAGGGAGGAGAACAGCTTGCCGCAGGCGGAGAAGCCCGAGGCGGTGTAGGGGATGAAGAAGATCACGATGACCAGGGCGGAGATGGCCATGAGCAGGTGACTCTTGTCCCGGAAGCGGCGCTCAAAGAAGTCGGGAATGGTGTCCGCCTCGATATGGGCGGTGTAGGTGCGCAGGCGTTTGGCCACCAGCAGCCAGTTCAGATAGGTGCCGATGCCCAGACCCAG
>CALLZZ010000155.1 GCA_937858235.1 uncultured Clostridia bacterium | reverse complement strand
CCTGGGAACAGTGCAAGCTTGAAACGCTTGGCGAAATTACTACTGGTCAACACCCTCAACAAAAAGAAAATGAGTCAAGACCTGCTTGACTCTTTCTCGTGCCAGATATTCGTGTCAGTAGTTATTTGCTTTTATCCCTCGTTGATATCAAAGCCTCCGCTAAGAATAAAGTCTTTAAGTAGCTTTTCGATTTTTATGCTCAGCCGGAATTCCGGGATCCTTGTGCCTTCTGCCGCTTCAAAATAGTCTGCTGCTATTTCCCTGACCACGGTTTCTTTCAAGTCGTCGAACCTGCCGTATTCATTGATGTTCGCTTCGGTAGCACCGAGATTCATAAGTTTTTCCAGCTTTGAAATATCTACCCCAAGAGCATCAGATAATTGACGGATTTGCTCGTTTTTTGCACGGAACTGGTATTCAGTTATGTAGTCCCTGAAAGACTTACCATCCTCTATCTCAGCATTTCCGCTTTGCACATCATGGATGAAGATGTTTGCGTATTTCTGTTCTTCTTGGGTAAGGGTTGCAAAAGACTTGTGCAGTTCGTCAAGGGTTGCCTGCAGCTGGTCTTGGTCGATATCGTCTTGATACAGCACTTTGAGATATTTCTCAAAGCGTGAGTTCATGTAATTAGTATCAATTCTGCCGGTGTCGATGGCTACCAGGTGGCCATCAATATCAAACGGAACATCACCGCTGTTCTTGGGATCGACTTCTGTAAACAGTTCTTTATAACGCAAAGCTAAGATCAGATAAGTGTTCTCGTCGAATGCCATCTCGACAACTTTTTTCGTATTCTTTAAAGGATAGATTTGTTGCCTCCAAGTGAAACCCTGAATCTCCGCCGCTTCCAGATGGCGATTTAGGCTACTGAACAGCTTGGCATACCTGCTGCACTCGTCCACATCGTCGGGCAAGCGGGAAAAGTCCGAGATACCTGCCATTGTGAACAGACGCGAAATATCTGCGAAGATTTGATTCATCTTCTCCAAATTGTGGTCCAGATGTTCCACGAACAATCCTAGTGGCTTATTGCCTGAGTAGAGAGCCACCGCATTATC
Organism: uncultured Clostridia bacterium; assembly: GCA_937858235.1. Lineage (GTDB taxonomy): Bacteria > Bacillota > Clostridia > Oscillospirales > Oscillospiraceae > Onthomonas. The sequence goes on along the minus strand of CALLZZ010000155.1, from coordinate 2,558 downwards.
GATATTTCGCTCCATCGTGTTTGGGTAACGGTAATAACGAATCGTGCCGAAAGGCTTATCAGGGCCAAACAAACGGTTAGTACGAGAGAACGCCTGAATGATGTTCTCGTATCTGAGCACCTTATCCATGTATAGGGTGTTCACCCATTTTGAATCAAAGCCTGTGAGCATCTGATCGACAACAATTAAAAGGTCAATCTGTTTTTCAGGGGTTCGTTCGATACGTTCATAAGGCTTTTTATGTGCCAAGCGTGCTGCAATATCCTTCTTGAATTTCCCATGAGTGGCTAGGGTAAAATCCTGCTCATACCTTGCATTGTAATCTTCCAGAATCTCAATAAGGCCGTCTTCCTTGAATTTCACGCCACCATTATTGTCGATGTTCGGATCAAAGAGTGCCGTGATCTTCAACTGAGGCTTTACCTTTTTGACGTGCCTATAATACTCGATGGCTTCCGGGATACTGCTGGTAGCGAAAATCGCATGGAACTTCGAGGCACGGCTCAACCGAAGCCAGTACTCCAAAATATCCTTAATGACCATTTTCTGGTGCTCAGCACGCTCATACTGTTCTCTCGGCACATAATCTTCAATACCCTTGATATAGTTGCCGTTCTTTTCATGGTGTCCCGCCATTTTGACTTTGCCAGCATCCATAAAGAAGTAATACTTCTCTGCTTTCTCTGAGTCTTTAATGGCTTCTTCTTCTGTAGCGGCGTTCGCCATCTTTAGTGCTACAGCTTTACGTAGATCGATGTCCTTATATGTCCACACCTTGGACGGGTCGAAACCAAGCACATTCCCGTCGCGAATACCATCAGCAATGCTATAACGGTGCAGCTCATTACCAAAGACGGTCGAGGTCGTATTCTTCTTTTTCTCGTTTTCTTTCTGAATGGGCGTTCCGGTAAATCCGAAAAAAACGGCATTAAAGAAGGTCTGCTTTACGGTGATCAACATATCGCCAAAAGTTGAGCGATGTGCTTCATCCACAATAAAAACGATGCGCTTCGAATTCATTGTCTCAATATCAGCAGCATTCAAGCCGCTTTCTTCGTCCTTAATGTTGCTCATCTTCTGAATAGATGTGACAATCAGCGTATCGGCAGGGTCCTTGCTTTTCAGCTTCGTAATGAGGGCGTAGGTGTCCTCAGTCGCCTGTACTTCTTCATTATCTTCTGCAAAGGCACGATATTCACGAAGCGACTGCGTACCAAGCTCGATCCTGTCCATCAGAAAGATTACCTTGTCAGCGTCCTTCGAGTTAGCGATAAGCTGGGCAGATTTAAAACTTGTCATCGTTTTGCCTGAGCCTGTTGTATGCCAAATATAGCCGCCCAGCTGATGTCTGTCACTCCAGTCAATCTTAGACACACGATCAGAGATGGCATTGGCCGCATAATACTGATAACTGCGCATGACCTTCAGCACGCCGTCAGAATCATCGGCAACCGTGTAGAAACCAATCATTTGATGGGCCATCGGAATCGATAAAAGATAAGTCGCGATATCCTTCCAGTTGTTGATGGGCTCGTTATTGAAATCTGCCCAATGGAAATAAAAGTCCTTGTTAAAAAAGCCGTCTGGGCCGGGGTTAGTAAAATAGACCGTCTCTTCCGGCTGCATCGCCACAAATATCTGTACCAAGGAGAATATCCCCGTGAAGGTACCCTCTTCAGAGTACTTCTCAATCTGGTGATAAGCCTGGCTCACAGGAATGCCAGTCTTTTTCAGCTCAACATGAAACACGGGCATGCCGTTGATAAGCAACATCAAATCGCCACGGCGATCGCCCAAAATCTTTGATGTAGACCTAAACTTCGGCTGCTGGGCAATCTGGTATCTACTTTGTCCAGCGGCTATTTCGCGGCGGTCATAAATTTTGAGGCCCACTTCTTTGCCAAGATGCAGCGAATCATCCGGGTTATCACGGGTAATGGAGACTGTCTTGCCATTAATAAACCCATTGAGCTTTAAGGGAGTACGAAGCGCCGTAACTTGCTCTAGAATCTGTTGCATCTCCGTATCTGTTAAAGGAGCGTCATTCAAACGATCAATGCCACGATTGTTCTCAAACAGAATATCTGCCCAGTTCTTGAGCAAATCCTTTTCTGTCGGGTATTTCAGAACGTGATTTTCCCAACCTTTATTTTGTAAGGCAGCAATCATGGCTACTTCAAATTCTGCTTCTGTTTTAAATATCATAAGATCACGCTCCTTTCTTATGCAAAAGGATTACAAACTCTGTCAAAGTTGCTCGACTCACCGCTCGTTCTTGAGACTTTCTGTTTTATAGACATTGTATCCTTCGTAATGATAGCTTGCATCAATACCCTTCATGAAAACTTCGCGATTATTGATTTTGTCGGTAAGGGCTGCTTTAAGGAGCAGCTTGATTTCAACATCCTTAACTGGACTTCTTTCCATGGCAAGAAGGTAGTCTTCCTTATCGACTTTGCTCCAATCGACGACTAACCGTAATTGTTTTTTTAACATGGAATCTAGCCAAATCCTTGCGCTTCTGCCGTTCCCCTCTCTGAATGGGTGAGCCACATTCA
>CALLZZ010000154.1 GCA_937858235.1 uncultured Clostridia bacterium | reverse complement strand
CCATATGTTTTAGTTTCTGTTCTTGATATTTTTTGACGAAGGAAAGAAGAAAATATCATATCACAATGAGTTGGTAATGAGATGGAAGTGTGTGGCGTCGATTTGACTATGTATGAAGCCAACATTTGATAGACAAAGTATCTCGAATAGAGAGAATAGTCGGACTGATTCTTGTCTACGCTGCATAATGTTGAAATTTGTACCCTCTGCAATGAGACCAATATTGAAATATATTACAGAATATCCCATATGAATCCAGCGTAAATACAATACTGATTAATAGACTTTTCTTTGCAAGCGACAATCGGTTTACTGTATATACAGCAGCCGTAATATTCACTTATAAAAGACTGAAAAGTATGGAAAGAAAAGAAGCGAACAATGCAATGCAAAGAAAAGGTAGTGAGAAGAAACAAGTACCTGATGATTTTAATCCCCTGATGCCAGGGAGCGTAAAACGAAGAACACCCCAAGACGCTGATTCCTCAATTAAAAAATTTCTCTCAAATGATTTGATGGATAGCTTTAGTAAAGATGCAAATGATGCAAGTGGCACAAACGATAGTGTTTATACTAACGATACTGTCAATACAACCGATGCTAAAAGAACGATTGAAACTGATGAGACCGTGTCTTCAGAACCAAAAGTATCTACCACACCAATAGTTCCGACTGTGCCCAAGCGTATCAGTAGCAAACATCGGAAAGAATCATTGGATGAATATCGTGACACCTTCTTGCAAGTTCCGAAGCTGGATGACCGTAAACCGGTCTTTGTCAGCCGTGAGGTGCGGGATCGGCTGGATGAGATCGTCCGTAAATTAGGCGGACGGCGATTGAGTGTGTCGGGCTTTGTAGAGAATTTAGCCCGTCATCACCTGAGCGCATACCATGAAGATATCGAGGTATGGCGAAAGTTGTAACCTTCGGTTACGAAAGGATAAGCTGTGATATTTTGCAGCTTATCTTTTCTAACGGAACATGGGATGTTCGGGAGCAAGGTAATCGCACGGGTAACCCAAAAATCCCTGAGGGGCTTTTCCGGTTCCTCCAGTGCATACCTTGCCCTGCGGGGCTGCGACCTTTAAAACCCGCTCCCGATGGTCGGCAGGTTCAAGGTCGCTTGACAATCCCTTTGCGATGCTCCCGATGGTCTCATTGCTTTGGGATTGTCCTGCAAGTCTGCGTTTCATCTCCCGTTGGTCGCTTCCTCTTTGGCTCGCACGGCTATTTGCATAGCCCGAAAGATTCCATAACCATTAAAGGATAAATGTTATGGGAAACAGAGAGAGAAATAGGCGAAAACGAGGTCGTCCTGTGAAAGAAAAGGCAAAACTATCCACTTCGATTAATCTCAAATTGACCGAGGCGGATTTCAATAAAATAAAGGATAAAGCGGAAAAATTAGGTATGAAAGCCACACAATATGTTCGGGAAATGGTACTTA
>CALLZZ010000153.1 GCA_937858235.1 uncultured Clostridia bacterium | reverse complement strand
TCCGGCACACGATGGATGAGATTCAGGAAATTGAGAAGCAGATCTGGACTTTACGCCGTATTCCTGAGTACCTCGATTTCAAGAGCGAATGCGGAGATTTAGTCGGATACGTTGCGAGTGTCCAGAACTTCGATATTGATGAGATTAAAACTTCTATCGAAGACGCACGCGCAGCCTTCCGAGCAGCAAGAGACAGCATTGCAGAAGGGACATCCGGTGCTGATGCGGCTCGCGCTGTGAAGGATGCGCTTGAGCCAGTACAGGAAAAGTACATTAATCTTTACTACGATGCACATTCGAAGAAGCGCCTCGGAATTGAGGATGCGCAGCGGAAGGGTAAGATTCAGGAGAGCTTTGCACTCAAGAATCTACGTAAGCTGCACGCCATCACGATTCTGCCGGGTGCGAAGCTGTCCGACCTTGAAACATCGATGGCGAACATCAAGGTCTGCTACGAACTGACGCCGAGCGAACTGAAGAAGAATCCAATCTGCCTTCATTGCCACTTTGACATGAGCAGCCATGAGAGAAATGTGCATGGCCTGCTGGATCAGATCGACTACGGCATTGATGAGCTGACACAGGAATGGACGAAGAAGCTGCTGGAGACTGTCACCGATCCGCTCGTGCTCGCGCAGAAGCAGTACCTGAATGACGACCAGCAGAAAGTCATCGATGACTTTGTCGCCTCAAAAGAACTGCCGAAACGCGTAGATGATTTCTTCGTGGAGAGCATCACCGCGCTGCTTAAGGGATTTGAGCCCGTGGTCATTGACGCGGAAACACTGGTAGAAAAGCTTGAACAGCTGCAGCCGCTCAGTGAAGACAACTTCAAGAAGAAATTGAACGACATCATTGCTTCTTACACGAAGGGCAAGGATGAAAGCAAGCTGCGTATCGTCGTAAAGCGTAAGGAGAATTAAAACTATGGTGAAGAGAAAATTGACCAAGGAGGACCTCGACAAGGTCCGCAATATAGAAGGCTTCCCAATCGGCACGGATGAGGACATCATTGCGCTTTCTGACGCACCGTATTACACTGCATGCCCGAATCCGTTCATCAAGGAATTCATCGAGGAGAACGGGACTCCGTATGATGAAGAGACGGATGATTACCATCGCGAGCCATTTGCGTCTGATGTGAGTGAAGGAAAATATGACCCAATTTATAAACTTCATACTTACCATACAAAGGTTCCGCATCTGGCAATCATGCGCTATATCATGAATTACACATCTCCAGGAGACATTGTATTGGATGGCTTTTGCGGTACGGGAATGACTGGAGTAGCAGCTAATATCTGCGAAAATCCACCTTTGGAGACCAGACTAAAAATAGAAGCGGATGTAAACAATTGCGTTTGGGGAAAACGATATGCCATTATTAATGATTTATCTACAATAGGAACCTTTATAAGTGCGCAATATAACAAGTCTGTTTCTCCTGATTTCAATATCACAGCGAGCAACCTAATGAGCGCATTAAGAAATGAATGTGACTGGATGTTTAAAACCCGACACGCTAATGAAGGATTTGTCCTTGATAACTCAATGTCATATGGAATCATCAATTATACTGTTTGGTCTGATGTCTTGATTTGTCCTCATTGTGGAAAGGAAATAGTATTCTGGAAAGCAGCTGTCGAGAAAGAGAAAGGGAAAATAAACAATCATTTCTTGTGCCCTGAATGTGGAGCAAAAATTAAAAAGGCACAATGTGAACACGCAAAGAAAGTTTTTTACGATACCAGATTAGGAAGAACTGTGACGATTTCTTTGCAAGTCCCTGTACTTATTAACTATACATACAATGGGAAGAGATATGAAAAAACTCCCGATGAAGAGGATTTGTCACTTGTTAATAAGATTGAGTCATCGGATATCCCCTATTGGTATCCTACAGATGAATTGCCAAAGGGCGATAAAACGGGAGATGCAACGCACTTAGGGATAACAAATGTTCACCTCTTTTACACAAAGAGGGTATTGTACATTTTAAGCGCTTTTTATGATAAGGCAAAAGGCGATAAGTCGATGCTGTTTGCCTTTACTAAAGTTGCTAATCAGATGACAAAGCAGTACAGACTTACATATATGAATGGATGTTGGGGCGCTGGTGGTGGCCCGATGTCAGGAACTTTGTATATACCTTCTCTTTTAAAAGAGTTAAATCCTCTCCCTTTTTTGGAAAAAGCGTTAGAACTGCAAGGAATACGAACATATGCACAAGAAGGAAATGTAATTGTTTCTTGTCAATCAACTACAGACTATACACAAATACCTGAGCAGTCGATTGATTACATTTTCACTGATCCGCCTTTTGGTAGTAATCTGATGTATTCTGAACTGAATTTTCTTTGGGAAAGTTGGCTAAAGGTAAAAACATCAAATAAGGACGAAGCAATTGTCAATAACTCCCAGCACAAACAGGTTAATGATTACATGGATCTGATGAGGCGGTGCTTTAATCAGTATTACAGAGTCTTAAAGCCAGGGAGATGGATTACCGTTGAATTTCATAACTCTAAAAACTCGATTTGGAATGCTATACAATCAGCACTTTCTTCCGCAGGTTTTATTGTTGCTGATGTGAGGACTCTTATGCTCAGGTTGCGGAGCTTGCTGCATTTATCGGCGACGAGGAGCTTTTGAATA
>CALLZZ010000152.1 GCA_937858235.1 uncultured Clostridia bacterium | reverse complement strand
AACAGCCCCCGAGTAGGGGGCCGCAGTAATAATAATGTGATTGGCAGACCTTTCGATGCCCTCTTAAGAGGGTATCCACAGGTATTTGGCTCTTATAGAGCCTGCACGTGCACCAATTCAACTAGTGGTTTTGACTAGATCAGCATTTTTTCCACTGAACCCCTTGTTTTGTGTCCTTGAGTTCGATGCCCATGGCTTTGAGTTCGTCCCGAATCCGATCTGCTTCCGCCCAGTTTTTTGCGGCTCTGGCGGCCTGGCGGTCTGCGATCATCTGCTCGACCTTGTCGTCCAGGTTTTCTTCCTGACGGCTGTACAGCAGTCCCAGCACTTTAGTCAGCTCGTGAATCATATCCAGACAGGCCTGGGCACCGGCACGGGTAGGCTGGTTGTCAGCAGCAGTAGCACTATTAACGGCACGTACCAGCTCAAAGAGGACGGAGACTGCGTTGGCGGTGTTGAAGTCGTCGTCCATCGCGGCGTCAAACCGTTCCCGATAACCACCAAAGGTGGCGATCACATCAGTTTCTGCCTGGTTGAGCGCACCTTCCCCGCCGTTTTCCACCAGATATTTCAGGTTGTCGGCAGCGGAGTAGAGCCGATCCAGAGAATTCTGTGCCTGCTGGAGAATCTCGGCAGAGTAGTTCAGGGGAGTGCGGTAGTGAGCGGAGAGCATGAACAGCCGGATGGTTTCGTAGCCGTAAGCTGCTGCGGCCTCGCGGACGGTAAAGAAGTTACCCAGAGACTTGGACATCTTCCGGTTATCGATGTTGAGGAAGCCGTTGTGCATCCAGTAGTGAACAAATTCACAGTTGTTTGCAGCCTCGGACTGAGCGATTTCATTTTCGTGGTGGGGGAACTGGAGGTCTTCGCCGCCGCAGTGAATGTCAATGGTCTTGCCCAGATAGCGGTTGGACATGGCGGAGCACTCAATGTGCCAGCCGGGACGACCGGGACCCCAGGGGGAATCCCAGGCAGGTTCACCGGGCTTGGCGGATTTCCACAGGGCGAAATCCAGAGGATTTTCTTTCACGTCGCCTACGGCGATCCGTGCGCCAGACTGGAGATCTTCGATGGGCTGATGAGACAGCTTCCCGTAGCCCTGGAATTTTAGGGTGCGGTAATATACGTCGCCGTTTTCTACGGGATAGGCATACCCCCTCTCAATGAGGGTCTGAACCATGGCGATGATCTGCTCCATGTTTTCTGTGGCCTTGGGATGAATGGTGGCAGCGCGAACACCCAGACCCTCGGCATCGGTAAAGTACTCCTGAATATACTTTTCCGCTACCTCCTGAGAGGTGATGCCTTCTTCGTTGGCACGCTTGATGATTTTATCGTCTACGTCGGTGAAGTTCTGAACGAAGGTCACCTGGTAGTCGCGGTACTCCAGATAGCGGCGCAGCACGTCGAAGAGGATGATGGGACGGGCGTTACCCACGTGGATGAGGTTGTAGACGGTGGGGCCGCAGGCGTACATGCGCACCTTACCCGGTTCGATGGGGACAAATTCCTCCTTCTGACGGGACATGGAGTTGAATATTTTCATAGGGTGATTCCTCCTGAAATTGGGTGGAGCAGACGAAAAAACGCCTCCTGCAAGATATTGCAAGAGGCGAAAATTGCTTCGCGGTTCCACTCTCATTTATGACTCAAAGAAGGCTGGTATCGGGGCCTGACCGGGGACGTTACTCCCATGCTCCCGGGCGCACTTCACACAGAGGAATCCAGAGGACGGCTTACAACCGGTGGCCATCCCTCGCTGACTGGCACTGCTGCGCTACTCTTCCCGATCATAGCAAAAGACTCATATGAATAGTATAGTATCATTTGGGCGAAACGCTGTCAAGAGCGAAACAAAATCACTTCTTCCCGCTGAGAATATCCCAGTTTTTAATGAAATATTCCAAGCCGGAGTAGGCGGTGGTGACCAGAATCACACCATTGCAGATCAAATCCAAAGTCGGCAGGTTCAGCGCCAGTATCAAGCAGATGCAGACCATGGTGGAGGCGGTCTTGACCTTGCCGGACCAGCCGGCGGCAATGACCCGACCATTGTCCACTGCGATGAGGCGTAGGGCGGAGACTCCCAACTCCCGCGCAATGACGACGACCAGAATCCAGGCAGGCATCCGTTGCCAGCTGACGAATATAATCATGGCGGCGATGACCAGGACCTTATCGGCAATGGGATCCATAAACTTACCGAAGTCAGTGACTTGATTGTGGTGGCGGGCAATGTACCCGTCTAAGAAATCACTGAGGCAGGCGAGAATAAAAATGCCCAGGGCGGCCAGATCGTGGAAAGGAAAGTCGATATACAGTACGATCAGAAAAACAGGGATCAGCAGAACCCGAAACAGTGTAATTTTATTGGCGGTATTCACATTGTTCATCCTCTACAGTGTCAATTTCACCCATCATATCACCATCCACCGTGTCCGTCAATCGGACATTAACAAAGGTTCCCGGTGGGAGCGTGCCAGCGGCAGTAAAATAGATGTGGCCGTCAATGTCAGGAGAGTCGGCGTAGGTGCGACCGACGAAGCAGCCCATCTCGGCATCGAACCCCTCACAGAGCACTTCTACCGTTTCTCCCAGACGACTCTCATTGTATTCATCCATCACGTCGCTCTGCAAGTCTACCAGCAGATCCAGACGGTGGGCGGCCAGCTCCGGGTCTACCTGATCGGGCAGTCCGGCGGCAGCGGTACCTTCTTCAGGGGAGTATTGGAACACACCGGCCCGTACCAGCTTCTGCTGGCGGAGGAACGCACACAGCTCTTCAAATTCTGCGTCGGTCTCCCCGGGGAGGCCGGTGATCAGAGCGGTGCGAAATACGACGTCGGGGATTTTGGTGCGGAGTTTATCCAGCAGCGTTGAGATTTCCGCCTTGGTACCCCTGCGGCACATGGCCTGTAGAATCCGGTCGTTGCAGTGCTGGAGGGGAATGTCCAGATAGTGGAGGATTTTTGGCTCAGAGGCGATGACGTCGATAAGTTCATCGGTGAGATCATCCGGATACAAATAGTGGAGGCGAATCCAGTGGAAGTCCAGCCGACACAGCTGACGGAGCAGTTCCGGCAGACGGCGTTGACCATAGAGATCGGTGCCGTAGCGAGTGATGTCCTGGGCGATGACGATCAGCTCCTGAACCCCATTTTCGGAGAGGGCCTTGGCTTCCAGCAAAATGGATTCCATGGTACGGCTGCGGTAGCGGCCTCTGAGCTTTGGGATCACGCAGAAGGCACAGCAATTACTGCACCCCTCAGCGATTTTCAAATAGGCCACGTAATCTGGGGTGGACAGGACCCGTTGACCATCATCATCGGCTTGGTTGATGTCCCCCTGATAGTCCGGGGTCCGATCTCCCATCACATCGTGAATGGCTGATACAATATCAGTGTAGCTGCCGGTACCCAGGATTCCGTCCACCTCGGGGAGGGAATCCTTAATGTCCGACTGGTAGCGCTGTGCCAAGCAGCCGGAAACCAGAATTTTCCGCACCTGCCCGGTCTCTTTCAGAGCGGCCACCCGCAGAATGGTGGCGATGGCCTCTTCCTTGGCCGCGTCGATGAACCCACAGGTGTTGATGACGCATACGTCTGCCCCCTCCGGTTCCATCAGCAGCTGATGTCCGGCGGCTTGGGTCAGATACATCATCTGTTCGCAGTTGATACGGTTTTTATCGCAGCCTAACGAGAGAAAGGCAACTTTGTAGTGCTTCAAAATAGTACCTCCAGTGAGATCAATTAGCATTCCTCCAGGGTAGCGCCGTAGCGTGCCAACCCCTCCCGAATCTCGCTCCAGGAGAAGCCGCGGCGTGCCAGAAAGGCGGAAACCCGACTTAGCTCTTTCCGATCTGGAACCTTGCCCCGGAGTTTTTTTTCGATCAACCCGTCGATTACGTCATCCGGTGCCTCCAGCGCCTCCAGTGCCTGAGACCAGCAGTCCCGAGGGACGCGGCGCTTGAAGAATTCGTCCTGAATTTTTCGCACACCATAGCCCTTAGCGGCGTAGTGACGTGCCAGCATGTTGGCGTATTCCGGTTCGTTGATGGCACCGATGTCCTCCAGCCAGTCGGCGGCGGCCTGGGCGCAGTCCCGATCCGATCCCTTCTCCATCAGGCGGCGAATCAGCTCTCCCTTGGAGAGGGGGCGGGCGCCGATGATGCGGGCGGCGGTGGCACGGGCATTGCTCCGCTGTGCGGCTTGAGTCAGTGCAGTGAGGGTGGGGGCATCCAGTTCTTTGCCAGTAAAGAGGGCGAAGTGCAGCACTTCGTCCTCTGTTACTTTTAGCAAACTCTGTTCCGCATCCTCAAAAAAGACCAGAAACCGACCGCCAATGTGCTTCGAAGGCTCCAGTTTTGTGATTCTTGCCATCAGCCTTCAAAGTCCTCGGCAGGGACGTCGATAGTATCCAAAGGCTCCAGATCTGCATCCACAGGGTCCACATCCGTTTCCTGGCTAGCAGCGGATTTCTTGGATTTGGAGGATTTAGCTGGTTTGCTGATCAGCTTATGGGCGTTGGCGCGGATTTCTGCATCCAACTGCTTGGCTTCCTCTGGGTGATCCTTAAAATACTGCTTGGCGTTGTCACGGCCCTGCCCCAGACGGGTTTCCCCCATAGAGAACCAGCTGCCGGATTTTTCCACCAGCCCCAGATCAACGCCCAGGTCTACCAGCTCGCCCTCCTGGGAGATGCCTTCCCCATACATAATGTCAAACTCGGCTTCCCGGAAGGGAGGAGCCACCTTGTTTTTGGCTACCTTTGCCCGGGTGCGGTTGCCGATCATCTGATCGCCTACCTTCAAGGTCTGTGTCCGCCGCACGTCGATACGGACGGAAGAGTAAAACTTCAAGGCACGACCACCGGTAGTGACCTCGGGATTCCCGTAGGGGGTGCCGATTTTTTGCCGGAGCTGGTTGATAAAGATCACGATACAGTTGGTTTTGGAGATACAGCCTGCCAGTTTCCGAAGTGCCTGACTCATAAGGCGGGCGTGGACACCTACAAAGCTGTCCCCCATCTCCCCCTCAATTTCGGCTCGGGGAACCAGGGCGGCTACCGAGTCCACAACGACCAGGTCAACGGCGCCGGAACGAACCAGTTGTTCCGTGATCTCCAGACCCTGTTCACCGGTGTCAGGCTGGGAGATGAGCATGGAGTTGATGTCCACCCCCAAAGCCTGGGCATAGATGGGGTCCAGTGCGTGTTCGGCATCAATGTAAGCCACTTCACCGCCCAGCTTCTGGGCTTGAGCGACGACGTGGAGTGCTAGAGTAGTTTTGCCGGAGGATTCCGGTCCGTAAATTTCGATGATACGTCCGCGGGGGAGCCCACCGATTCCCAGAGCGATATCCAACGCCAGTGATCCGGTGGGGACGGCGGCGATTTCGACAGTAGGCCGGTCGCTCATGCGCATAATAGAGCCCTTCCCGTAAGTCCGTTCGATCTGAGCGATGGCGGTGGCCAGAGCCTTTTCCTTATCGCTGGCGGGTGCGGGGGTACCCTTAGTGAAATTTTTCTTACTTGCTGCCATAATATACTTCCTTTGCTGTGCTTCAGCTGCAACTAAAGTGGGAGTCCATGTTCAACCACCCTATTGGAGTAAGCGGGATTGTTTGCGAAGGGAACTCAGAGGGTTGCCTCAATGCCCCGGAGGATGCCGTTGTAATCCTGATGGTGGGAGATATTGTGGTACCCGTTTTCTGAGAGGATTGCGGATACGTCCTCGGCCTGATCGTACCCCACCTCAAAGAGGATGGTGCCGGTACGGCGCAGGGCGGACTTCCAATTTTTTGAGATGCTGTGATAGAAGTCCAGACCGTCCAGTCCGCCGTCCAGAGCCAAAATGGGCTCGTAATTCCGCACCGAGGCATCCAAGCTGGAGATGTCGCTGGAGCGGATGTAGGGAGGATTACAGACAATCAAGTTGAAATCCCAGAGCAGATCGGGAGGATTCTCCCGGGCGTCCACTTGGACGCAGCTGACCCGGTTCTGGAGGTTGTTGCGGCGGGTGTTGTCACGGCAGATCTGGATGGCGTCCTCAGAGAGGTCTGCTAGCACAACGCGGCAGTTTTCCGCGTGCTGTGCCACCGCCAGACCGATACAGCCGCTGCCGGCGCACAGATCCAGCACCCGGCAGTGTTCACCAGCCATCTTTGCCAATTCGATGGCGCGGGCGGCGATGATCTCGGTGTCGGGGCGGGGGATCAGAACGGTGTGGTCGATATCCAGGGTCATCCCGTAAAAGTTCCACTCGCCGATGATGTAAGCCACCGGCTCTCCGTCCAGGCGGCGGGAGAGCAATTCCTCCAGCTGCTGTTCGACTGGGCGGGGGGCATAAAGAATGCTGTCCCGAAAAAAATCCTCCCGGCTCTTCCCAGTGGCATAGCATAACAGCTCACGTGCCTCCAGCTGAGCAGATTCAATACCGGCCTTTCGCAATCGGTGCCGGGTATCTAAATACAAATCGTTATATGTCCTTGCCATTTGTGTCACTCCATCTTTGCATGTAGTTACAGACGCCTGTTTACCAGGCGTCCTGGCCCCTTTGCTGGGGCAAAACCGCTTTCAGAGATGCAATACCCACTTCAATCATAGAATCATCTGGTTCGTTGGTGGTAAAGCTTTGCAGCCACAGTCCGGGCGCAGTAACCAAGCGGGTTAGGGCGGTATCGTGACGCCCCACATAGCGGTTGATTTCGTAGGTAATGCTGACCAGGACAGGGAGCAGAAGCAGTTTAATGACCATCTGGAGCAGGATGCTCTTCACCTGAACCACTGAGAACAGGAGGATGGACAGAACCAGTACCACAAACAGAAAGCTGGTGCCGCAGCGGGGATGGTATCGGGGCATGTCCCGGACGTGTTCCACCGTCAGCTCCAGGCCCCGTTCGTAGCAGAAGATGGTTTTGTGCTCCGCGCCATGGTAGGCGAATACCCGCTTAATATCCTTCTGCTTGGAGCAGAGGAACAGGTAGAGTAAGAAAATCAAGATACGAAGGGCACCCTCCAGCAGGTTGCAGACCAGATAGCTGGAGATCACCTTTTGCAGGAGCCCGCCGACAAAGGCGGGGAGCAGGATAAACAGGCAGACGGAAAACCCAACGCCCAGCACCACGGCGAAGGCGATCAGCGCTTTCATAAAGCGTTCACTGCCCAGGGTTTTCTCCAGCCATGCCTCAAACTTAGAGGGTGCCGCATCCTCTTCCTCATCCTCGGGAAAGAATTCAGCGGAATACATCAGAGCTTGCACACCCTTGACCATGGAGTCTAGAAAGTTGACGGAGCCGCGGAGGAAGGGGAGTCCTAAGCTGGGATGGCGCTCCTTGATGAGATGGAGGTCATCCACTTTGGTTTCCAGTTCCCCGTCTGGCTTCCGAATTACGATGGCCTGTTTTTCCGGGCCGCGCATGAGAATGCCTTCGATCAGCGCCTGACCGCCGATGGTAGTGCGAAAATCTGTGGGTTGAGGGGTGCGATCAGGTTGTTTTGCCATAGTTGGGAGATCTCCTTCTATATAAATGATAGGGTATGGCCTTAGAGGTCGTGGGTAGTAGGGTTGGACATAGGCAGATGAATGGTGACCAAACAGCCACCGCCCTCTGCGTTGCTGATGTCCAAGTGACCATTTAGGCGGGCGATAATCTCATCGCAGACAGCCAAGCCAATGCCATTGCCCCGGGCTTTCGAAGAACCCTTATAAAATTTTTCCTTGACGTGCGGCAGATCCTTTTCTGCGACCCCGGGACCGTGATCCCGGATGTAGATCGCCACCTGATCCTCCGACCGGGTAATGCCAGCCTCAATGACCTGATTGCTGCCGCCGTGTTTAGCGGCGTTGTCCAGGAGGTTGGAGAAGACCTGACGCAGTCGTTCAGGATCACCGGGAATGGGTGGGAACTCCTCCTCACAGGGGGTGTAGATCAGACGAATGGTCTTTTTTCGATACAGCTGCCGGTAGGTAAATACGGCGTCCTCGAACTCAGCCTTGATGTCCACCGGCTCCACGTTGAGGGTAAAACGTCCATCCTCGATTCGGGAGAACTCCAACAGCTCCTCCACCATTTTAGACAGACGGTGGCCTTCACTGACGATGATGGATAATCCCTTGTGAAAGCTCTCCTGGTCGTGAACCTCGCCGGACAGGAGGGTTTCACTCCAGCCGTTGATGGCGGTGAGGGGGGTTCGAAGCTCGTGGGAAACCGAGGAGATGAATTCAGTCTGCATTTTCTCATTTTGACT
>CALLZZ010000151.1 GCA_937858235.1 uncultured Clostridia bacterium | reverse complement strand
GGAGCTTGCCGCTTCTCATATCTTCAATTTCCTTCATGGCGGCTCTCGTTTCGGCATTTGGAATTTCCTCGGCCCGTTCCTTCCTGGGCATGGTATCAACTCCTTTCTCTTTGCTTCCTGAATGGCTTCTTTTGTGCAATTTGCCTTTCCTGCCGCGTCGATCAGCCGCGCTGAAGGACAGAAAAAAAGGCAAATTGACTAAATTTTAAAAGCCGGGTCTTTGTAATACGGGGCTTTGTCTATCCGGCAAAATCCATTGAAAGGATTTAATAAAACTATATCCTGGAGCTTTGCAAAATCCTCCGGCTTTATAATGCGCTTATCTTCGGTGGTTCTGCTCTCGCCGGTGCCTTTTCCCATGCCCGTATACTGTTCAAAATTGGCGTTCTGGCTCTTTTTCATCTTGTCGTATGTTCCGACAAGGCGGGAGAAATATTCCTGTGTGTCCGCGTCTAAGGCGTTTAAAATGGCCTTATATGCGCAAGTGTCCGCTATAACCTTCCGGGTGTCCTGGCCGTATATCATATCAAGCTGTGCAAGGCTCTGTATCAACAAAGTAACGGTAACGCGCTTGCTTCGCAAAGTTGCCAAACCGTTTACTATGGCCTCGATTTTTCCCAGGCGTGGGGCCTCGTCAAGAAGGAATAAAACCGGGTTGCCCTGTTGATCTGGCCGACGTTCAAAATGCTTTAGAAACTGATTGACGATAAGGGTTAAAATCCCTTTCCATTGGTCTATCAGGTGTTCCGGGATATTGATAAAAACATCTTCCCCATGCTCTAAGTCTGCCGGGCTTATGGTGTAAGACTTTGAAAAACAGGCTTTTATGTCCGGGTCGGTGGCAAATATAATAATTCTGTTCGCTAATTCGGTGGCTACTCCCGCAAGGGTTTTAATGTCAATCCCTACAAGCTGATTTACATACATGCGGGCCTCTACGGTGTCGCTCTGGTGGATCTCCGTTATAAGCTGTTCTATTGGGGTGGTCTGAACCGCCGTTACCGTGTCTATGAAAGAATATCCCTGGTTATAAAAATGCAGTATCGCGCCGGTGAAAATGTTTTGTGCGCCCTCAATCCAAAACGGGTCTTTTGCGTCCTTCGGGGTCGGCATGATGGCAAGCGCGATTTCCCGCGCGTCCTGGGCTTTGTTCCGGCTGTCGGCTAAAAGATAATACGGATTATAGCCGGGGGAACTGTCAGACAGGGGGTTAAAAACCTTCACGTTTGGCCGTTTATGCTTGGTCTTTTCGTATAATTCGCCCTTAATATCAATCGCAAAAATACGCTCATTCCAGGAAAGCAAAGACGGAATAGCAAGGCATGAGCTTTTTCCGCTTCCAACGCCGCCAACACAAAGGATATGCCCGTCAAGGGTTTCCGGCTTCACTACATACCCGCCGCCCTTCCTGCCGAAAACAACGCCGCATGGATTGTTCGCGGCCAACTCCTTCGGTATCGTCGGATTGGTGGCCGCCCGTTCCTTCCGGCTCTGCTGCTGTCCAAAAATCAGCTTTAGAAAATTGAAGGTGCGGTCTTTTGTTATCAGCCTGACCATGTTTTGTGCAAGAAAATAAATGCAAAGTCCCCAGGCAATCACCCATATATAGCCGGGTACTGGCGTTTTTGTGCTGAATATTTCGTGAAAGATTGCTACCAATGCCGGAAAAATGAGTCCCGTAAAAATCAGGAATTTCATAACGGGTTTGAAAATAAACCGGACAATGGTTAAAACGGCCTTTGCAACGCTTGTTCCTAAATCCATCTTTATACCTCCCTATCTCTGCATACCGCCCATGCCGCCGCGTGTGTGGCTGTCGCGGCCCTGCGTCAGCTCCGGCCTATGGGCCTTTATGTGGTCTACTATCTGTTGGGCCTTGCCTGGGTCAACACGCTGAACGATTTTTTTATAGTCCTCGATGCTGATATTATTTAACTTGCTGTCTGCTTGGCTCGTCGCTATGCGTTCTTTCATGCTCTGCCTCTGCGTCGCCCGGCTGTCCGTCTGGCTCGCAAGGGCGTGTATCTCTCGGCTGTCCGGGCGAAGATCGGCAAGGGCCTTTTCTGTTTTATACTCGATTTCGATAGCTTGTAACCTGCCCTGTAAATCTTTTTGGGCCTCTACTGACTTTTGCCACTCTGCCATACCCTTCATGCCCTGCGCCTGTTCCCTGGCTCTCTCTCTTAGCTTCCTTGCCGCTTCCTGGGCCTGGCTCGGCTCTATCTTAAAATCGTTTTTGAAAGACTGTATAGCTTGCTCCTGGGAACGGGAAAGGCTCTGTATCTGCCCGTCAAGCTCTTTTTTCTCTTTGCCTTTGAATACTCCTAACTGCGCCCGTTCCTCTCGCAGATCGGCAACCCTGCGGGCCATGCGCTCGATGGCCCCCGCCCGTTCTGTTATCTGTTCGGCGCGGCTCTCCGTTTTCCGTTGTTCCTCTCGCTTCGTGGCGTTCTCTTCTGAATGGCCGCGTATCTCTTTATCCAGGGTTATATAATCGGCTCTTAAAGAACGTAACCGCCCGGCTATATGCTCTCGCTCGTAGGCTTCCCCTTCTGCTCCATCCGTCCCGCCGGCGCCGCCGGCCGGCTTGGTCTTGGCCTGTTGTTCTGTCTGCCGTTCTGCGGCAAGCTCGGCAAGCTCCTTTAGCGTCCTTCGGCGCGCCTCGGTATCTGGCTTTGTTTCCGCGTGTTCCTCACGGCCCGAACCGTCGCCGCGCTGTCTTTCCCGTTCTCGTTTTTCCTGTTCTTCCCTGCGGGCCTGTTCCTCTTTCCGGGCCTGTTCTTCCTTGCGGGCTTCCTCGCGGGCCTGTTCCTCGCTGGCCTGTTGTGTCTGGATTTGCTGTTGCCTTAGCTCGTTTACCATGCGTTCCAGTTCTTCAAAATCTTTTGTATATGACATATTCCGCGCCCTCACTTCCTCATTGTGTTTGCCTCTTTCGCTCTGCTTGCCCCGCCTTTCCATTTGGGTGGCTTCTGTGCCTTTATGTATGGTCGGCTCCCGTTCTATTCCCTGCGCTTGTAATGTCCTATGGTCTATCCGGTCAGGGATATTTTTTTTTTCAAGTTCCCGATTGCAGAAAGCCGCCCATTGTTCCCGCCAACTCTCTAACACTTTTGTATCATTCCAGGAACGGTCTTTCTTTTGAAAACCGTCCTTGTCTACGGTGCGGGTGGTCAACATGATATGTGAATGTGGGTTCCCGTCCTCTTTATCATGTATGGCTATGTCGGCACACATCCCACGGTTTATAAAATTCTCCTTCACAAAATCCCGGAGTAATTTTATTTGTTCTTCTCTGTTTAACTCTACAGGTAAGGCAACCTCAATTTCCCGCGCTGTCTGTGCGTCTTTTCTTTTCTCGGCCTTCTCTACTGCGTTCCACAAAGTTTGACGGTCTTTATATTCAGCCGGGGCATTTTCCGGTAACATAATTTCACTATAAGCTATTCCCGTTTTTCGGGTGTAATCGTGCGTTATTCCGTCATACTCATTTTTCAATTTATCCCCGGCGCGGTATGCCGCCGCTCCGACTGACGAACGGCCCGAATTGCGCCCGATAACTTTCACGCTACAATGATATATCGCCATTCTTGGCCGTCGCTCCTTTCCCTTTATTGCTGTCCCGTCCTCACGGTGAGTAAATTCTAATCTTCTTGTGAAAACTTATATAACAAATAATGGATTTCTTTGACGGCAAGCAATACAACAATCCATATCAAAAGATACAGGCTCCATTTTGTATGTAATATTCCAGTCATGCCTAAATCTTTAAATGCCTGATAGATTTTATAAACCCCGTAAACATTGACAATTCCGGCAACCGTCCATAGTGTCAATGCAACGGTAAGAATATGATAAAACAGGTATGCTATTTTTCGTATGATCTTCATGTAAAAGCTCCCTTTCGCACTTGCTTTTCGTTCGCTCTCCCGTCCTTCGATTTACTCACGGTGAGTAAATCGAAAAGAAGCGGAACATTGTCAAGTGTTTAAGGGTGGAGATTTTTTCTGTGTTGCGCCTGCGGCAGAAAAAATACTACCCGTCACTTGACTGTGTGAAGCGACACACTCGCCCGCAAGGGTGCAGTATAACAATACTGCGCCCTCTGCCACACGGCGAGTGTGGGGGTTTGGGGGCAACGCCCCCATGATTGCGGGTCAAGGGGTGCTAACTCCTTGTAGGGTGCAGGGGCAACGCCCCCGCCGCACACATTGCGAAGCAATGTATAAGTGCGCACTTCGTGATGTTCGCCGCCCGCCATTACTGCGAATATTATATCAGTAAATGCTTGCGTTAGCAAGTTTTTACTGATATAATTATGGAAAGTGTATGGCGGCGAATATCACCGCATTTGGAAAGAAGTAAAAGAAAAAAACCGTTGTTTTTTTCTTTTGCGGATTGGAAAATGCGCTATGCGGGAAGGTACATTGACCGCATAATGTAATTGAGGCGCAACGCCAATAACGCGCCGGAAAATGTTTGACTATCAAGGCAAACATACAGTTCAGAATGTGCCGGGGTTTCGCTCCCGTTAATGCGAAATTATATTAAAAAGGCGGGGTATTCTATGGCTACTGTTGACAGTGAAAAGCTAAAAAAAATAGATGAAAAAATGTCGCAACTGAAAGCACAGCGACAAGCTATTGTAAACCGTGAAAAAGAAAAAGACCGTAAAAACAGGACACGCCGCCTAATTCAAAACGGCGCACTTGCAGAGAAATATTTAAACGGTGAGAACCTTCCCCCAGAAGAATTTGAAAAGCTCTTGAAAGAGTTAGTTAATATTCAGGGTGTTTCTTTGCTTCTGAAAAATCAAAATAATACATCAGAAACATAATTTTTGAAAAGTTAATTTCAAAAATTATCAGCCATAAAAAAGGACGGGTTTTTAAGCCTGTCCTTTTTTATGGCTTTATTTTGTTTCAATACATGCCTCCCCTATTGGTTCCGGCTCCGTCTTTATAATTTTTCCGTTGAATGAAATACAGTTCCGGCCCCTCGCTTTCGCGCGATATAGAGCCTTGTCAACTTGCCTGTAAAGGTCGATTGACAAATCATGCGCCTGTAGATCGCTCGTTGCAATTCCCATACTGACGGTCAAAAATTTAAAAGCATTATGTTGGTCGGCGGCTTCAATTTGCAAACTATAAATAGTTGAGGAAAGAGCTTTCGCCATTTCTAATATTTGATCGTCGTCAATGCCCGACACAAAAATAATAAATTCATCGCCGCCGAACCGGCTCATAATATCGGTCTGCCGCTTGAAACAAGTCTCTATACATTCTGCAATTTTCCGCAAAATTTTGTCGCCCTCTAAATGGCCTAATACATCGTTGTAACTTTTAAAATAATCAATGTCGGCCATAATAAAGCCGACATGCTTTTTATTCCGTTTACAGAACGCCCAAGCGGTTTCTACGGCCTGTTCTAATCCGTCCCGGTTAAGAAGCTGTGTCAAATAATCTGTGGCCGCTTCGAGCTTCAAGCGGTCTGTTGTGCTGACTTCCTCGGTGGCCGTCTTAATGAAGTCCCTGGCGATCTTCTGCGAAACTGCAAATGCTCCGGCACTCACCAGGGCCGACATAAAGAAGAACGCCGGGCATATTTGTTTCAAAAAGAGGAAAACGGCTAAAAAAAATATTGATAATGAAAATATGATAACCGCTTGCCGAAAAGACAGAACAAAGGTTACTAATAAAAAAAAGAAGCCTAAAGGACAGATCATAGCGAAATAGAAAGGCGGGAGTTCATATCCTGCTATCAGTGGTAAATGAGAAAATGCAATAATCAAAAACCCTATGGCTATCATGGGGGCTATCCTTTGTCGGTTGAAAGCCTTTACCCTGTCTTTTACCTGCTGTTCTATCCTACTTTCATTTTCTGCCATACTCCCCCCTATTCTCCCTCAATATACATTTCCTCGGTTTTTCTTTGTGCGCTTTGCAATAGCATTTCTGCCCTTATCATTTCCGGGCTTTTTTCGTTCGCCTTGTCAAGCTCGGTAAGCGCGTCTGTAATACCATTGAATAAAATTTTATATGCGGCCTCGTAATCCATGTTAATCCTCCTTACGTTTGTATGGCTCGTTAATGGCCATATCCATATGGCTATTATAGCAACCATAATAAAACGTGTAAAGGGGGGATAATTTAGTGATCGTCTACGCCCCACTATGGAAAACCATGAAAGAAAAAGGAGCGACAACATACACGCTCCGTTTTAAAAACGGCATGAGTAATGCAACGGTACAACGCTTACAAAAAAACATGCCGGTTTCAACCTATACGCTAAATCGGTTATGCCAAATCTTAAATTGTCGGCTCTCGGATATTGCCGAATATATACCTGACTAAAAACCGCCTGAAAATTCCAGACGGTTTTAGAAAATATACACATATTTTATGTGTATATTTGGTGTGTATAAATCATACACATATTTTGTGTGTATGTCAATCCATGTCTAACCAGTTCTGCAAAAGCTGATTGATTACCTCGTTCATGGAAATATCAAGCTCTTTGCACTTTGCCTCGGCCCGATCATGTATAGTCGGTTGCAGAAGTATCTGCTTGCGTCGGCTCCGCGTTTCTGTTTTCTTGACGGCTACAGCCGCCCCCGGATTTTCAGGGGGCTTTTTATTTTCCCCTGGTTCAGCCGTAACAACGCCTGGGGCCTGTTCCGGCTGTAACGGCGGTGAGTTTATCATACTGCCGACAATGCTATGCTTCCGGCGTTCCTCACGCTCTCGTAACTGCTCGGAAAAATCGTCATTTTTCGACATCGTTTATATCCCCCTTTCGCTCATATTTCCCGGATATTATCATATCAACAATATCCATGTACGCATGGGCCATTTTATGCTTGGGGGCAAGCTCCACGACGGACAGCCCTTTATAAACGCCCTGCGCCGGTAAAACCGTTTTAGGGATAATCCCGATTAGGTTGTATTCCCGGTTAAGCTCCATAAGAATAGCCGTCCCGTTCTTCGTCCGGCTCTCGTAAAAAGTCGCTACCACTCCGTACACTTTCAAGCCTGGATTTGTCAACGTCTGAATACTGGCTATGGTATCGTTAAGATGGGTCAACCCCCTATAAGACAAATAATCAGTCTTTACCGGAATAATTACGCCGTTGGCACAGGAAAGCGCATTGATCGTCAAAATAGAAAGCTGCGGGGGACAGTCGATAACAATATAATCATAGTCTTTCTTGATCGGCTCAAGGGCGCGCCTTAAAATCAATTCGCGGCTCACCCTGGCAAACATTTTCCATTCAAGGTCTGCAAGGTCAATAATAGAAGGAATGATATAACAATATTCCTGCGGAAATTGCCCTTTCTCTCCAACTTCTACCGGGTGAATACACTCCCTTATATCACGCTTGCGCCCTGGTTCATCGGTCAAGACAGATACTATTGAATTGTCTGCTGTGTCGCTCGGCTCCATTCCCGCGCTGATCGTCAAACTTGCCTGACTGTCCAGGTCTACCATTAAAACCTTTTTGCCTCGCATAGCTAACCCAACGGCAATATTATGGGTCGTTATCGTCTTTGCAACGCCGCCTTTTTGATTGGCAATAGCTATTATCTCGCTCATAACAATTCCTTTCCTACACATCATTTATACACACTAAAAGTATGTATAAATGATGTGTATGTTTCATGTGTATATCTTAGCATAGTATTCCCGCATTGTCAATTAAATATACACATAAATAATACACATCATTCATGTGTATATTTAATACATATAAATGATGTGTATGAATTATACATATATTTTATGTGTATAAAGCAAAGCCTTATTTTATAAGCGATTTCGCCCATAAATAATACTTTGCAATAGTATTTCGGCTCATTCCCGTTTCCCTGGCCGCCTGACGCTGGCTTGCGTCCGGGTTCTTGCGAAAATACGCTTCCAAACGAAAAACAGAGTTATTTTTCTTTCCCAGGGCAACACGGTCTAAATGCTCAGCCTGGCTCCTGCCGTTTCGTTTACAGCTATTTTTAGGGAATTTCCACCCTAACCAGTCCTCCAGGGTTTCCCGACGCACTTTCAGATACTCCGGCCTATACAGTCGTAACGCTGATGGAATATTCTGACGGTTAAACGGTGTCCTCCAACGCCCCTTATCCTGCCGCCACAACATAGAAATCATGTCAATATCGCTTTCAACATTTCCCTTCGATACGCCACACTTACAAGCAATCACGCACAAGGCCATTAAGGAGCTATAACGGTGGCCCTCCTGGGTTTCTTCTAACACCCTGGAACGTGTTTCCTCGTACCACTTCGGCGTACATCTGGGGGAATCATTTATAAAATTGCCGTCTGGCCGTACCTTGGCAAACGTCCGATTCTGGCGTATAAAATCATGCGTTTCATTGAAACTCTCAAAATCCGGAACGGTTACGCCTTTAAGCTCCGCAAGATAAGCCGCAAAGCTCCGCATTTTATCCGTAGCCGGGCCGCTCCGATCAGCCGGGGCCTCAACCTTCCAAACAGAATTACAAGCCGTCGCAAGCTGTTCCGGTGTCCATTTATCACCTGTCAAGTATGCCGTCGTAGTATCTCCGGCTTTCGTCAAGCCGCCTACTACCCGGTAAGGCTGTCCTATCCAATGCTTCTGTGTCAAAGCCAATCCTTCACCAAAAAAAGCATGTAAAGCATCGTATAAATCCCGCGCCGCGTCGCGCACATTCCGATACGTCCGAACCGGCTCGGTAAACACATAGTAAAAATGCACCCCGTTCCCACTATTCGTTATCATAGTCGGTATAGGGTACTCCCCGTTGCTCACGCTCCGCATTAACCGCGACAACATACGCGGGTACACATTGTCAATATCAACCGCTATTGCAAATAATTTATCTAAAAACGACGATTTATAACGGTTTTGGTAATAAATTGCCGGGCTGATATATACATCATCCCGCCCCAACGAAAATTCTAACATCTGCTCCAACGGCAAAGAAACAAAACGCTTCCCGGCCTCGATCACCATGACACGCTCCCCGTCCTGTATTCCCTCAAACAAAAGATCATAGAAATCCCAGGGGGACAACCATTCCCCACATTCCGCTAATATATCATTTTTTTCTGCAAATTCTTCCCGTATAAGCTCCGTTCGATTTAAAACCGATACCGCCATAAAAAACCTCTTTTCATTCTCTCCCTCACTCCTTCCGGCTTCGCCGGAAATAACCGGCTCCGCCGGTCCTGAAGGAGAGAGAGAAAATAAAACTATACAAAACCTCTGAAAGTCAACCTATCCCCCCCGCCCCTTTCCAATCATGGAAAGGGGGGCAGGCTCAAAGGATATATACCCCGCCGCCCGGCCTGTGTATAGCACGCCTTATAAAACTTATCAAGGGCAAGCCGCCCCTGGCGGTGCTATGCACCCTTGACAAGTTTTAACGGCGCACTCGATCAAACACAGGCGACGGGGATATATAAACCCTTCTATATGGCAAAAACGCGCCCGACATTTCTATGTATAAAACCCGATCTAACCGGCCATAATACAGGCAAAAGAAAAGCCGGAACGGAAAGGGCTTGTCCCTTTCCCCCCTAAGGGGGCGGGATAATAAGCAATGAAGTGAGCCACCCACAAGAGGAATTATAACCCTTTTCCCCTTCAAAGTAAAGACTTTAATACATACATTTTATACACATAAAAGATACATATATTTTGTGTGTATATCCGTTTCAGGAGCCGGGCCGGTGGTGGCGTGGTTCCTTTTTATTTTTTTGACCGCGTACAAGCCCCCAGGACGCTTTAAAATCACCCGCCGAGTATAGAAGCCTTACCCCGGTCTTAAAACGCCGTACAAGCCAAATACGGGGCTGTACGGAGCAAAAATCATCATAACTGCCCCCGTGTTCTGCCGCGGTTAATTTTGGCAAAAATAATTTTCTACATTTTGCTATGTATTGATTGACAATGTATAGGAAACACTATATAATATTATCAGAAAGGAGTGTTTATTATGGCACAGGTAAATATCAGGATTGACGATACTTTAAAAGAGCAGGGCGAAAAACTGTTTAACACCCTGGGTATGAATTTTTCATCGGCAGTTAATATCTTTGTCAGTCAAGCGGTGCGGCAGGGCGGTATTCCCTTTGAAATTACGACAAATATTGACCCGTTTTTCTGTGAGGCCAACATGAAGTTTTTGCGGAGAGCTGTCCAGGCCGCCAACGAGGGCAAGCTGACCCCGCATGATCTCATAGAGGAATAGCCGCCTATGGAAATGTTATGGACGGAAAACGCCTGGGAAGATTATTTATATTGGCAAAATCAGGATAAAAAAACGCTGAAACGGGTAAATCAGCTTATAAAGGACATTGAGCGAAGCGGTTATGAAGGGATAGGAAAACCTGAACCGCTCCGGGGTGATCTGTCCGGGTGGTGGTCGCGCCGCATAGATGACGCTAACCGCCTTGTGTACCGGATAGAAAACGAAAAGCTCATACTTGCGGCCTGTCGTTCGCACTACGGCGACAAATAAGGGGGATTATCAATGGCAAGGGACAAACAAGGCGTTTTAGTATATGACTTTCAGCAGGAAAGAATTGATATTCGTTTCGGCCTGGAAGAATACTATGGCGGCTTACATTGCGGCGAAACTTTAGATGTGCTGATAGACGGGAAATGGATACCGACACGAATAGAAAAAGCCGCCGATTGGTTTTTAGTCGGCATTGACGAAAACATTTCCTTGCCGGGTTTAACAGTACGGATATAAAAGAACCGCCCGGACGCTCTGCGCGTCCTGGGCGGCTTTTTCTATGAAAGCGGTGTTATGATACCCTGTTCGATTGCCATATCTATAATTTCAGCTTCAAAAAGATCACTGTCATACCACGGCAAAGAGTTGTAATGTCGGGACAGTTCCGGCAAGTTTGCCCGTTGTGTCGCCGCCCGGAAAGCCTTAAACCATCCCCCCGTACTGGAAAGGTTTATCCAATCTTCCTCATTCTCAAAAAGAAAATCCGGCAATGCGGCTTTTAGCTCCTGTTTTAAAAATTGCAGAAATTCAGGCGACACTAACCCTTTTATTTCGTCCGGCATGGTGTACCCGGCCCAATCCTCGCCGCCCATTTCTATCATATCGCAAGTTTCTATCATAAAATCCTGGACGCTCTGCGGGTGCTTCGGGAGCTTGCCGCTTCTCATATCTTCAATTTCCTTCA
>CALLZZ010000150.1 GCA_937858235.1 uncultured Clostridia bacterium | reverse complement strand
TCCCATCGACCATCGGATCGCTTCCGTATCGACCCAGACCCGTTTGCAGCTTTCTTTTTTGTTGCCATTAAAAAATATGCTCCTTCCTAGTATTTCCGCCCCGATGTTTCTGCACCGGGGCGGTTCTTCGTTTTCTGAGAGGGTCTGGCCAAGCAATTAAATTCGTAAATGTTTGGGAATTTACCATTATAAGGCGGAAGCAGTGTCATGCATCAACAAAGATTGCCTGTACTGTTCCGCAGGCGCAACTCTGTGGAATTCTACAGTTTTGTCATAGTTCTCTTTTACTGCTTTTTCTATTTCTTCTAATGTCGCACGGAAAAATTCTCTGCGTGTATTAACCATATTCACCTTGCGATCTTCAAATACTCTGTGAAGAGCGGCTTCTAATTTAGGAGCATCGTCTGAAAAAATCATTGCATGGACATCAAAAGAAAATGGAACAGAGGCATCTCCGAGTTCGTTTACTCTATCCATCGGCTCAAGCCTGCGGGTCATACCTATTTTGTACACATTCTCTCCAAAGGAGCCTATATTAGAAATGACGTACACATACCCAGCTTTCTGATTTGCCTCTCTGTAATCTACTTGCTTCATATCATTATCAAGCTTCTCGATTTGAGCGGAAATTTCGGCGCGCTTACTTTCAAGTGCGTCTTTTTCTTCGGCGCTACAATGTTCGATTTGAGAATTAAGTTTAGAGAGGGCATTTTGATAGTGCTTCTGCTCTTTTTCAATATTTTTCCGTGCTTCGGCAATTTCCTTTTCCAATTTTGCCTGTTCACGAAGTTCCTCTCGAATACGGCGTTGTTCTTCCTTCTCATCTTGTTTTTTAACTTGATATTCATAGGCTAGATGCAATTCGTCAAGTTTGAGGAGATAGTATCTCTGCGATATAGCAATAGACATCATGCCGCCGAGCTTAGAAATGGCATCCCTTGATTTGGTAATTCGTTTTTCGGAGGTATCAATATTACTGTAGCGGACTTTGGAAATAGCTTCATCGCATTCGCTATTGAAAGCCCGAAGCAGAAGCATCTGCATATCTTTGACCATCTTACTACCCTTTGCCGCACTTCCATTTAAAGTCCACGAGGTTGATCCGGATGCTGCTCTACCTGATTTGATCATTTCCTTCTGCTGTTTTCTGATTTTATCCAACCGCTCTTTATATTGATCAGAGGAAGCGAAATCATATTGTGGCGAATACAGCCCGAAGCTTTGAAGTAACACTTCTTCATTCGTTTCCAACAATAACTTCTTTTGACGGGCAAGCTCTGCACTTACGGATTCCAGCTCGCCTTTAGACTGTGCAAGTAAGTCATCAGATAATTTCTGACGGTGATTTAATTCAACTTGCTGATACTCAAGTTCGCGCTTTGCGGCTTCCAGTTTTCGTTGGACCACCTGAAAATCACGCATTTCAGGTGTAAGTAATGCCTCTAATTCCGCAACTTTTTCCTGAAGAAATGCGTTTTCCTTCGCTTTGAAAATATCTCCAATCCCCATTTTTCAGTCCCATCTTTCTCTTTTATTGTTATCTAGTCAGGCGTTTTTTGTATGCTGTGAAGCTGATAACGCTTCCCCTACCTTTTTCACAGCATCTGCCTCCTCGTTGAGCAATCGTGCATCTCGCTCCCAAGATGTTTCCGCTTGTTTACCCGTTTCAGGTTTTTCTAGGGCTGGGTTTTTTTTCGCCTTGAACAGATTGTCGTACATTCCGGCGCAGAAGTTATTCCGAAGCTCTTGCGGCAAATCCATATAGGCCCGCAGGATCAGCGCTTCAAAGTCGTTGAGCTTGAGGCGCTCAGCCACCTCTGCTGTAACATCCTTCGGCTCTGGGAGAAGCATTTCCCCCTCTCCAGTGCGGAGCCAGGTTTCCTTTACAGAGAATTCACGACAGATTAATCTATATAACGACTCTTTTTGTTCAGGTTTCTTTAGCCTATCGTTTTCCACATTGTTTACGACGTCTCTGCTTACACCAAGACGTTCGCCAAATGCTGCCTGAGATAATCCAGACTTCATACGCACCATTTTTATTCTATCAGAAATCAAAGCTTCACCTCCTATTGTAATAACAATACACTATACAAGTGAGTGTGTCAACTCAAACAATGCGCACAATTTGCACTGAAGGGGTTTATGCGCTCACTTTGCGCTGGTATTATGAGCGTATAAACTCAAGGGGGTGAGGATATGGACACCAACGCAACTAAAAGCAGAGAGGCATTGCTGGAATCCGGAATCATGGGTGGAAAGAAAATTGACAGCCTGAGCAGAGATGAGCAGCTAGTAGTATATGGCGTCATTCTCGGCTTGAAGGCTAATGCTAGCCTAGAGCAGCAGCAAGACGCATCGTGACCAGCAAAAAACCGCTGCCCAGCGAGGGCGGCGGGAAGGAATGGAGGTGAGAGAGTAGTGGCAGATGTAACGATTAACGTACAGGTTGTAGTTCAAGGAATAGATGAAGCGCTCGAAAAGCTGGAAGCCGTGAATGATGCACTGAAAAAGGCTAGTTCGCTGGTAGGCGACCTAGCCAAAGATCTGGGAGATATGTCAATTGAAGTTGAGGTTTAGGTCAATTTCGCCTTTGCATTTCGGGCAAGTGCTCTTTCCGGGAGGAATGGAAATGGTAGAACCGCGATTAACGGCAACGAACTTTGCAAGAATTTGTGCCGCGATTAATGTGTCAATGGAAAACTTTCTCATTTACAAAAGTTAGTATACACAATATGTTGTGACGCGTCAACAATGTATAGTGCTATACGCTGCAAACGATCTGTAAATAAGAAAAGAATGATTCGTGAACAGACAACATGTTTGGTAGCGTTGGCATCGACCTAAGTGAAGAAAAAGACGTAAGCTGACAGGCGTGACCTGAAAGCTGGAAGGGGGGGAGGTGAGCTGGAAATGGCAATAGAGATTCTACTGGAAAAACTGATCGAAAAGGTTGATGCGTTATCTGCGCAGTTGGACCATTTCCAACCAATACAAGACAACGGGAAAATCGGGCTTAGCGTGGAAGAGACCGCGGAGTTGGTTGATGTAAGCACCACCACATATCGGAGCTGGATCAACGCGGGATATGCGCCCGGCGTCAAGATTAACGGTTGCCGCAAAGTTAGCCGGAGAGCGCTAGATGAGTGGATGTACCAACAGTCAAAAGAAAATACAGAGAAAGGAAGCGCATAAATGAACGAAGCAAAAATGATTGCTCAGCGTTATGCCAAATTCGGCGTTACCGTCTCTATGGTAAAAGCGATTATTCGAAGCGGGGTGCAAAACGGCCTCAGTAGAAGGGGGGCTACCATAGGCGCAAGACTGGCGCTCTCAAGAGAATTTCATCAGCATGAGTGTTTTACCGCAGAGGATATAGCTGCCGTTACAGGCGAAACAGTTGATGAGGTGAACCAGCGTATTGAGAAGAACAAGGATGCGCTCATGAGTATGGGCGGACTTGTTCAAGCCAAGTCGGCTCCGTATATCAAAGGCTTACCGCAGTGAGGGGGAAGGAGGAAGCATGACGGTTCCTGAACTGATTGGAAAACTTACATACTACGGTATTACATACGCAATTGGAGATAATCTAGGGCGTGAAATACAAGGAACAGATGAGTTGTTACTATCAGCCGCAGACGCAATAGCAAAGCTTTATGAAGCGTGTGAAGACGTTAAAAAAGCATTGGAGGATCGAAAATGAACAAAAGAATCTGTCTGTCTACCACAGGCACAGCTAGCCTCATGCTGGGGGTTGCCGCCGGAACATCCGGGATTACGCTGGCATGTACCGGGCAATCAAGTCCCGGAGTTGGCATGATGATTGCCTGCGCAGCGCTGATGTACATTGCACAGGAAGCATTCGGACGGATGAGACCCAGCTGGAAGATGGAGAGAGGAGAGTGAGCTTGATGCA
>CALLZZ010000149.1 GCA_937858235.1 uncultured Clostridia bacterium | reverse complement strand
TATCGACAACTACCTTGCCTTCTACAACAAAGGCGGGCAGAACGCGGGATCGGGTCTTGACAACGCGCCGATGCCATCCCAGATTCAAAATATGGGAATGGAGCAGATCTTTGCGGATGATTTCAGAACCATGCCTACCATTTCGCGGGAAGGACTGGACCAGAACGGCGCCAAGACCACCTATATCTCCCATAAGCCGGATTTCAAAGATTATGGCGGAGCCCAGTTCGCCGACTATGAGGGAACGCACAACCCGTTCTCCCAGAAGGATGACTATCTGCAGATCACCACAGCCCGCGATGAAAATCTGACGGATCCCTACGGCCGGAAATATTACACCGGTTTTCTGGCTTCAGTTGACAAGAACGGCAACGGGATCAAGACGGACGGTTATGTCAACCAGTATTTCGAGGCACGGTTCTATACGGACGCCCATCCCGGCCTGTGGCCCGCGTTCTGGACACTTTCCAATCAGGAGAACCTCGGGTCGGATGAGCCCTGCGACGAGCTGGATGTCATCGAAGGGTACATGGCGTGGCCGGACAGGTACAGTATTGCCGCCCACGCATGGGGGAATGACCACCCACAATCCGGCATCAATCTCGGCACCAGCGTCAAGGCGGAGGAGCAATACGGGCAGAAGGGCAACATCACGATGGGCTTCCATACCTATGGTGTGCTCATCACCGAAGAGACAACCTATTACTATTTTGACAACCAGCAGGTTTACCAGCATCCCACCCTGACGTATTCCTGGACGAAAGGCAACTATTTCATGATCAACAACGCGCTATCCGACCATTCGTTCCCCGAAGGCTACGGCTTCGAACGGTACGGCGAAGAAAGCCACATGTACGTTGACTGGGTGCGCGTCTATCAGCAACCGGTTGATCCCAATGCCGTACGCTTCACAACGGATACCCGCGTGCATCAGGTTCAGCCCGGCGACACCCTGAGTGTCGCGATCGACCGTTCCGCCGGTGCGCAGGCCCTTTCCGGCCATTATGATGTGCAGCTACCCGACGGATGGACCCTGACATCCGGCAGCGCGTTCGAGGCGGGTGCAGCGTCCGATACACTAACCTTTCATGTGAGCGAAGACTCGGTTACCTACAATTCAGAGATCAGAATCACACCGGTATCGGGAGAAACGTCATACAAGACGATCTCAGTCAAGGCTCAGACCGAAACACCGTTTGAAGCCGAGGTCTGTCCTGTGCTCAACAACGCCGGCACCGGCTGGGAGGTGGCTGTCAAGCTGACAAACGGCGATGAAACAGCCTCCGTCCCCGCGGGGTATATTGAAGTGACAGGCCCGGAGGCGGCTGCTGGCCAATACCCGTTCAGAGAAATCCCAGCGGGCGGCAGCACCGTCATCAGGCTTCCCGGATCGGTTCTTAAACTGTATGAACTGACTCCGTATGATTTTACCGTGGTCCGCGAGGACGGCTACGAACGAGAGTTTGAGAGGACCGTCAATAATCTGACCGCGGTAAAGGCCGCTTTGCCGATCACGATCGACGGCGTTGTCGACAGTGAGGAATGGGCGGGCGCGGTTCCGATTGTGCTCGGGGAAAATGCGGCGACCAATTACGGCGCGGGACGTCCATGGAAAGGGGAAGACGACTGCAGCGCAATCGGCCGTGTAAAATGGGATGACGAAAATCTTTATCTCAGCGTGGTCGTGAAGGACGATATTCATTTTCAGGAAAGCGACGTCCTCAGTTCTTGGGGATCTGACAGCATGCAGTTCTCCATTGACCCTGGCAGAACGGCCGGATACACCGGCGGCGGTACCCGCTTTATCGCCGCGGTCAATTCCAGGGATGGATCCGGCGGGCTGGCCCTCGAAGACAAAGGCATACTCCCGGAAAATCCCGCGACCGACCGTTGCGTCAACAAGCGCGACGAGGCGGCCAAAACCACCACCTATGAGATCGCCTTGAAATGGTCCGATATTCTTCCCGCCGGTCAACAGCCGAAGGTGGGGACCGCAGACGGTATCGGTACCGACATCGGCTTTGCGTTCCTTATCAATGACAACGACGGGGACGCTTCCGGACGCGTGGGATGGCTGAGCTATATGGGAGGTATCGGTTTAGGCAAACACGCGGAGGAATTCGGGGACCTGATCCTGACAGACAAGACCTTCCTCGATACCACGCCGGCGGCCGAATCCGTAACGGTAACGGTACCTGACACAACCTTTAAGGCGGGTGAAACCGCGTCGGCGGACGCCGTGGTGAACGACCAGTACGGTCAGCCGATGGAGGGTGCAGATGTTGTGTGGGAAAGCAGCGACGAAACCGTCGCTACGGTGGACGAATATGGCGTGATCACGGCGATCGCGGCCGGCACGGCTACCATCACCGCGACAAGCGGCGGTGTTTCCGGAGACATCGACATCACCGTTTCGGGGCCGGAGGAGCCCATCCTGTACACCCTGAACATCTTAGCAGGCACGGGCGGAAGCATCTCTGTGGGAACCAGCGGCCGCTATGCTGCCGGCGCGGAAATTTCCCTGAACGCCGCGGCCCGCAGCAACTATAAATTCAGCAGATGGACCTCGGTCGGCGGCACGTTTGCCGACGCGGACAGCGCATCCACCGTCTTCACCATGCCTGCCAGCGACGTTTCCGTTACCGCCATCTTCACCTATACCGGCGGCGGAAGCGGCACCAAGACTGCTCCGGTCGAGAGTAACAGCACTACTACGATCACACAGCAGAACGGCGGAACCACAATGACCGTGACGACCGTGCCCGACGCCGCACCAACCGTATCGGACGGCAAGGCTTCTTTCGGCGTGACCGTTCCGGAAAGCGCATTTCAGGCCGCGGCCGGTACCGCCCAGAAACTCACTCAGATCGTCGTCACTGCGCCGACTTCCGCCCTGGTGAACGCGCTGAAGGACCCGGCGGTCCAGAAGGTGCAGATGACCCTGACGGCCCCCTCCGAGATCGCCTACGCCATGGCAGACCGCGCGCAGGTGCGCATCGGCCTTGAAGCGGCGGTTCTGGAAGCCGCGAAGCAGGCCGAAAAAGACGTGATCGTCAGCGTAAAGGACGCGTTGACCGGCGTGCTTGCCTACAGCTGGACCTTCCAAGGCGGTACGCTGGCGGATTCGGGCGAGGAGCTCAAAGGCTTGGACCTCGCGCTGAACGTCAAGACTTCGAGCCTGGACCCGGCGGTGAGCCGCGCGCTTCCGGCCTCCGAGAGAGGTGCCCTGCTCACCTTCGCCGCTAACGAAATTCTGCCCGCGCCCGCGACTGTGAGGGTGCGCCTGAGCAACCAGGGCTTTCTGCCGGGACAGACGGCGTACCTGTATTCCTACAATTCAGAGACCGGCAAGCTGGAAATCCTCGAGAATTCCGCATACATCGTGGACCAGGACGGATATGCCAGCATCGTGATCGACCATACCTCGCAGTATGTCCTTCTCAAGAAACAGGTGCCCGCCGTCCAGCCGGTTAAGCTGGATACGGGCAGCAGGCTCACGGTAAAGGCCGGCAGGACGTATCAGTTTAAGGTCACCGCTTCCGTGAAGCCCACGTTCGTCTGTGGGAACGGGTCGGTGTTCCGCGTCGTATCGGTCTTCCAGAAGGGCGGCGATTACTTCTTCAAGTTCGCCGCCGCCGGCAAACCGGGCGACAGCGCGGGATTCTATTTGAACGGCGAGAAGGCCCCGCGCACAATCGGAACAGTCGCATAGTTTTGAATAAGATCGTAAAAACCAGGCCGGATCTTTCGGAGAAGTTCGGAAGATCCGGCCGATAGGGAAAGTCTAAGGCCCGGGGATCCACCCAGACGATGGATCCCCGGACTTTTTGCGCACCTGGAATGAAATAACCAGGTGGGGAAAGTGTTAATGCTAAGGGAATCTGTCTGAAAATTGACATTGTTTTTTGTCCAGGA
>CALLZZ010000148.1 GCA_937858235.1 uncultured Clostridia bacterium | reverse complement strand
AGGATTCAGGTGACGTTCCATACGTCGGACGAAGGAGACACACGTGGATAAGAACATAGAAAAATGGTCAACGATGAAGGAAGTGCAGGAATACCTCGGAGTGGGCCGCGAAAGCATAATGCAATGGATCAACAAGCGCAACATGCCTGCATACAAGGTCGGACGGCTCTGGAAATTCAAACTGAGCGAGGTCGACGACTGGATTCGATCCGGTGGAGCTGCGGAAGAAAGCAGCGATAAAGACAAAAGCGAAAACTGATCGGCAGAGTCCGGATTATCGGACAGTCGGTAATACATAATAAAGAAAAACGCCGCTGCGACGAGGCAACGGCGTGAAGGAGAAAGTCAATGGACAATCAGGAGTACAACTCGATAGTCAGTTTTATATGGGGAATCGCAGACGATTGCCTGCGCGACGTGTATGTGCGCGGCAAGTATCGTGATGTTATCCTGCCGATGACGGTTATCCGCCGTCTTGACGCAATGCTGGAAGGGACAAAGCAGGACGTCCTCAAGATGAAGAAGCAGCTGGACGCTGCGAAGATCGACAACCAGTGGCCAGCACTCTGCAACACTGCCGGGCAGGCATTCTGCAACGCATCCCCGTTTCTGCTCAAGGATCTGACCGCCAAGGGGAAAAAGCAGACGCTGCAGGCGGATTTCACAGCATATCTGGATGGCTTTTCGCCGAATGTGCAGGAGATCCTCGACAAGTTTAAATTCCGTGACCAGATCAAGACGATGGTTGACGCGGACATTCTTGGCGCAGTCATCGAGAAATTCACATCATCAGACATCAACCTCAGCCC
The DNA here is from genome assembly GCA_937858235.1 of uncultured Clostridia bacterium. Taxonomy (GTDB): domain Bacteria; phylum Bacillota; class Clostridia; order Oscillospirales; family Oscillospiraceae; genus Onthomonas. The sequence continues at coordinate 2,071 of CALLZZ010000148.1, read as the reverse complement.
GAATCCTGTCTACAAAGATGCAGAAAGAAAGATCGTGAAGCTTCCCGGACTCGATAACCACGGCATGGGAACCATCTTTGAGGAGCTCATCCGCCGCTTCAACGAGGAGAACAACGAGGAAGCCGGAGAACACTGGACGCCTCGTGACGTCGTAGAGCTCATGGCCGATCTTGCCTTCTATCCGGTGGAGGACAAGATTCTGGATGCCTCGTACTCCTGCTATGACGGAGCCTGTGGCACAGGCGGAATGCTTACCGTGGCACAGTCACGGCTTCTGACACTCGCAGGCCGCCGCGGAAAGAACGTCTCCATCCACCTGTTCGGTCAGGAGATCAATCCGGAGACTTATGCTATCTGCAAAGCGGACATGCTCCTGAAAGGCGATGGCGAGGAAGCCGAGCACATATTCTATGGGTCAACGCTGTCGTTGGACGGCAATCCATCACGGCAGTTCGACTTCATGCTTTCCAATCCGCCATACGGAAAGAGCTGGAAGACAGACGCAGACAAGATGAGCAATGGCGGCGAGGAGGATAAGAAGGGCAAGAAGGAAATCCTCGATACCCGTTTTAACACATATCTGCCTGACGGTGAGGAAATGAAGATGCTGCCACGCACCAGCGACGGACAGCTCCTGTTCCTCCTTAATAATGTGTCGAAGATGAAAACCGATACGGAACTCGGCAGCAGGATTATAGAAGTACATAACGGCTCGTCCCTGTTCACTGGAGACGCAGGCAGCGGCGAAAGCAATGCCCGCCGGTATATGATCGAACGCGATCTGGTAGAGGCAATCATCGCCCTGCCCGACAACATGTTCTACAACACCGGCATTGGTACATACATCTGGGTGCTTTCCAATAAGAAGGAAGAACACCGCAAAGGTAAGATTCAGCTCATTGACGCAACGAACATGAAGAGCCCGCTATGCAAGAACATGGGCAACAAGAACTGCGAGTTCACGCCAGAGATCCGTAAGGAAATAGTCCGCATCTTCCTCGACATGGAGGAAAGTGACGTCAGCATGATCTTCGACAACAGCGAATTTGGCTACTGGAATGTGACTGTCGAGCGTCCGTTACGTCTGCGCGTATTCCCGGAACGGAAGATCCCGGACGACACGTTCAAGAAGCAGTCGGAGCTGGATTCCGTCCGAGAAGCCATCGCGAGTGTTCCGGCAGGCACACCGCTCGACGACTGGGATGCGTTCGCCAAGGCGGCTGGACTCAAGAAAACTCAGCTCAAGAAGATCCGTCCTTTCATAACTGAGGTTGATCCGAACGCGAAGGAAGTCGAAGGCGAATCCGATCCAAACCTGCGCGACTCGGAAAATATCCCGTTCAACTACGAAGGCGGCATTGACGCGTTCATCGAAAAGGAAGTCAAACCCTATGCGCCGGACGCCTATGTCGACGAAAGTAAGACCAGAATCGGCTACGAGATCAGCTTCACGAAGTACTTCTACAAGCCGGTTGAACTCCGTGACATGAAGGACATCCTTGCATCACTCGCGGAACTTGAAAAAGAGTCCGACGGAGTCATGGATGAGATCGTGGAGGGACTGGAGTAATGGAACTGTTAGAGTATACGAGCAGGTGGAATTCTCATCGCCTCGGATCACTTTTTCAAGAGCAAAAAGAGAAAAACACAGATTTTACGAGGAGGAACGCACTTAAATTCACTTATGGTTCGATCGTTGATAAACCTGAGTACGACCTGACACCTTCTTTGATTGATACATATTCAAAATACACGCTGGTTAATACCGGAGATATTGTCATCAATTGTTTGAATCTGAATTATGACTTTGTGTCACAGAGAATCGCAATTGTAAAAAACGATGGGATTATTACATCCGCATACATTTCTTTGAGAGCCAGAAACGAAGCAATCAATCCTATGTATTATTGCTATTACTTCAAGGCGATGGATTCTCGAAAAATGTTCCATGGCATGGGGACGGGGATTCGTTTGACGCTTTCTTACAACGAACTAAGGAACGTACCAATTCCCGTTCCTCCCCGTGCCGAGCAGGATCAGATTGTGCGGTTCCTCGACTGGAAGGTCTCCG
>CALLZZ010000147.1 GCA_937858235.1 uncultured Clostridia bacterium | reverse complement strand
TGTCGGCCGCCTTCGTCGGGTAATATCCCATTTCGCGTTCCCCCCTTCGGCGGTAAAATTGTAAAGAGGTTAAGATGCCATTTTCTTTTTGCTTTCAATGAACGAAATGATGTCCCTTTTTAACGTGTCGTTCATCAGTGCGCCATTGAGCACACGGGAAACATTTGTCCGGTCCCGGCCGACTCCCTCAGCAAGCTCCTTGACACTCATGTCAAGGTCAATCATCGTTTTACGTACCTCTTTTGCCCAAACCGGAACTTCATATTTTGTCATTATCTCACCTCCCGCTTTTTAACATTTGTAGTTCACTTATGTGTTTTTGTGTGGTAGAATAAAAGTAAGTTTGGAAAATCCAAAGGCAGCGATCTTATTCGCCTTTTAGGTAGTAAGCCAATGTGCTCTGCTTCTCCTGCGCCTCATGGAGCCATTGGAGCCGAACCTCTAAATCTTTGAGCTTGTCCGGCAGCAACCGAATCAGTTCTGCTGCATCGGCTTTCGCAGCAATTTGGCGGATATCATTCTCCTGATTTGCAATTTCGTTTTTCAGCGTAGCGACTTGGTGCTCGTTGGTCAGCTTGTCCCTTTGGATTTTCTCAATGAGTGTAGCCATGTATATTGCCCCTTTCTCGTATCTACAAAAACGGTACACTCATATGTTATCCCTAAATTTAGCGATTTTCAAGAGTTAATTCACTATTTTTAGCGATTTGGAGTATTGCACAAATGAATAACGAAGTATTGTATAATTCGCTAAATATAGCGAATAGAGTAAAGGCTCAGGCAAAAGCAAAGAAAATTCCGCTCAAGGTAATGCTGTCTGAAATTGGCCTCGGTACTAATACGATGTCAAATTTGCGCCATGATCGTATGATCGCTGCTGATAGCCTTGCTCTTATTGCCGACTACCTTGATTGCTCTGTTGACTACCTGATGGGCCGGACGGACAAGCCAGAAGTGAATAAGTGAATTGAAGGATTTGATATTCTTATGGATAAAGATTTGCAAAAGGAACTACGCGACATGGTTCAGCGATACTATGACCGTACCGCGTATCTTATTCAAATGTCAGATGCCGAACCAGAAGATAAGACCCTAAATAAAACTGTTCTTCAGCAGACGAGCACTATTTTGGCGGATTTTGCGGACGCGATCTCTCGTAAATTTTAATCTGCTTTTATCACTGCTTTTTCCCCAAGCTTTTCATGTGTGATATCCAGTGCATCCGTTGCTTCCGCATAGGTTAGATTTCTGGTGCTTCCTCCGCTTTTGGTGAATGGCTAATCGCAAAGCTTTCAATTGATCTTTCCATTACTTTTTAATCCCCCTTTTATCGTTATTACCACTAATGCGGCGCAAATATATAGTAGTCTTATTTTTATTAGATTTCAATGCAAATATCTGATAAAAATAAGATTCGTGATTTTTTACAGATTGGGTGTGTTCAATTTGTTTGATTTTGACAGGCTGAACTTACTGATTGAGCAAAGTGGCATTAAGAAGGCATTCCTTGCAAAACAAATTGGGAAAAAGCCTGTAATTTTCAACGATTGGGCAAAAGGAAAATCTAAGCCTTCTGATGGTGATCTAATTATCCTTGCAAAATGTTTACACACAACATTTGACTACATCTCTGGAAAAACGGACATAAAAAAAGAGACTGCTCAAAATGAGCAGTCTCTCACACCGGCACAGCAGGAGCTCCTGGGGATAGTCAGCAGCTTATCCGCAGAAGAAATTAAGAAGGTCCGCGAGTATGCTGAGTTTGTAGTTTCTCAGCATAAAAAATAACCCGTCGGACTTCGCCCTCTGTCATCTTCTGAGTTAGCCTCAGCAATTTACGGATTTCGATGGCTTTCAGCCCATCTTTTCTATCTCCCACATGTATCACCCGCTTAGCGATATTCATACACGTGTACTGGTTATATTATAATTGAAATGATGACAGTATGGAACATTTTTCTATAGAATTAGTTGCTTTAATAGCTTTAGTAGAATAATTCTGGCTTGTCGGTAAGGAGGATTGCTTTATGGAAGAAAAAGTTCTGATGGAAGGCGTTGCAAATCCTCTATCAAAACATGGATTTTCAAAAAACCCAGGCCGTTGCATATTGACCAATAAACGATTTATATACTGCAAACACAGTATGGCAAAGATATTAGCTATAGGCATTTGGGTTAATTTAACAAAGGGTAATTATGATTATGAAATTTATCTAAAAGACATAAGAAGCGCCAGTATCGACAAATTCAGATTTAATCATAAACTCACCATTACCACGAATGATGGTAAAACATATCAGTATCTTATATCAAAGGCGTTAGAATGGCAAATCGCTTTTGGAAACGCTCTTTCCGGCCGTGATAATGAGGATGACCAGATTAAAGGGCAGGAACTGAACGAACCTGCGGAGCCGGATACGAAGCCAAAGAAAAATTTTTGTTCGAGCTGCGGAGCAAAGCTTCAGAAAACCGATAAATTCTGCCCTAACTGCGGAGCAAAGGTTTAGAGGGGGAAGATGGTATGCCGGTCTACAAGGACTCAAAGAACAACACCTGGTATGTCTCAATACGATATATTAACTGGGCCGGTAAGCATGACAGGAAAGTAAAGCGCGGGTTCAAAAAGCAAGGGGAAGCTAAAGCTTGGGAACACGATTTTGTCTCGCAGGAGTCCAAAACATGCGATATGGTATTGTCTGCCATGGTCAAGCTCTATCTGAAAGACCTTTCCACTCGGGTCAAAGAAAGCACGATGCAGACAAAGGAAAATATTATTGATCGACACATCCTTCCCTATTTTGGAGAAACTCCGGTCAACAAAATTGATCCCGCCTCCATCCGGCGTTGGCAATCGAAGCTCATGAACGAAAAGGGCGCGGATGGGTCCGTTAAATTTGCGCCTACATATCTTCGCACGATCAACGCGCAATTCAGCGCCATTATGAACTATGCTGTCAGGTATTATCATCTGAATCAAAATCCCTTCAAAGTTGCCGGCAGCATGGGGAAGAAAAAAGCTGACGAAATGAAAATATGGACTGTCGACCAGTTCAATTCTGCTATTGCTTTTGAAAAGAACGTCGCTAAAAAGGTTGCCCTTGAAATCCTATTTTGGGGTGGCCTTCGTGTCGGGGAATGTCTCTCCCTTTGCCCCGTGGATGTTATTATAAGATCGCTGAAGGTAAATAAAACGTATAAAGGATCTGAAAAATCGACAGATCCTAAAACGGACAACAGCTATCGTATGGTTCAAATGCCCGGCTTTGTAATCAACGATTTGAATGATTACATCACACGGCTCTATGGACTGCAGCCGGAGGATCGGATATTTTACTTTGGGAAAGGCACATTGAATAAGGAGCTGGACAAGCTCGCGGATCAGGCCGGCCTGGAGCATATCAGGATCCACGATCTGCGGCACAGCCATGCGGCGCTTTTAATAAAGCTCGGCGCCAGCGTGGCGGCGGTAGCAAAACGTTTGGGCGATACCGTCGCGGTCATCATGGAGACATACGCTCATCTGTATCCGGGGGACCAAGCGTTTATGGTAGGAAGGTTGGAGGCTGTAAAAAATGGTATCAAATCACTCTCGGATGAAACAAAAACAGCCTTGTTAGGGGATGGAATCTCCTCCAAGGCCGAATATTGGTAT
>CALLZZ010000146.1 GCA_937858235.1 uncultured Clostridia bacterium | reverse complement strand
CGGGACTCACCTGCAACCGCCAGTGTATTCTTTTCAGCATTGACGCTGACCGACAGCACGCCGTGAAAGGCATCCAGTTTCCTCTTCAATTCTTTCGAGTCGTGATTTCCAGTAATATTGCTGATTTGAAAATATGCGCTTTCTTTGGACACTTCTAATCACCCTTATCTCAGAAATAGTATTGGTATGGCACTTTGGAATAGACTGTCTATTCAGTTAATGTTGGGGCCAAGCACTTCCTTGTCGGCGTTTTGAGGCGCGTAATACCGGAGGTAGGTACTTTGCTTCCGGTCGACGCCTGCACATTTGGATAGCTGCCCACGGATGTTTTTTCTTTCATCACGATGCCTCCTGAATTATTGATGATGTTGCCGGCGTCGTTGATACTCCTGCCGTGACGTAAGCTGTCCTCAAAACTTCGTGAAGTGAAACTTTGAGCCAAACGATAGAGGATCGAGCTATTCACATTGAGTCACGGTTAGTTTGGTCGGTACTTAAAGAATTATACGGCGTGCCCTGGTTGTTGTGGTCAAGCATTTTTGTGCCCTGACAGCTTTACCAAAGGGAATCAAAGTATTCCGTAATATCTTCTGGGACTTCGTTCCGAATACATATGGTCGCATCAGCAGTCCGCCAATAACCTTTAACATCATTGAAAAAGTATGAATGTAAATATTGGACCCACCGCCGGCCGTCATTTGCTGAAGCTGATTAACTATTTGCTGGAGTTCAGAATGTACTGAATGTCGTAAGCGGTAGCCATAGAGGAGTGTTTGTACTATCTATGCTGCAGAAGCCATTCAAGGCTCTTGGCATTTACCAATATTTTATCCATGGCATATAATTCAAATCCCTTCTTCTCCGCCATATAATCGGTTGGAAACATTGTGTTTCTGGCCGATTATTTCTTTCTTACATGACATCTGCTAGAATTTATTCTTGTCGGTTGGTGATTGACCGCAACGACTCGAAACGATATTTTTCGAGTCGTTTTTATTATGATAAATGGCACTGAAGCAAAAGTTGACAGACATTTGACGTCTTGCTATACTGAACAGACCGAAAGGGGTGGGACATATGTTGCAAGTTACTTTGGGTTCTACAGGAATTGCGATTTCACAGAACGGGTTTGGAGCGCTGCCGATTCAGCGCATTTCAGAAGAGAACGCGGTTGCCTTGCTGCAAAAAGCCTACCAGGGTGGTATTCGATTTTTTGATACGGCCAGGATGTACAGCGACAGCGAATCAAAGATTTCAGCGGCCTTCGGGCACATGCGCGAAAAGATCTATATCGCCACCAAAAGTGAGGCGAAAAGTGTGGAAGCCCTGAAGAAGGATTTGGAAATTAGCCTTTCCTATTTAGGATATATTGATATTTATCAGTTCCATAACCCGTCCTTCTGCCCGGGGCTGGGGGACGGTACTGGTTTATATGAGGTAATGTTGGAGGCAAAAGAAGCTGGAAAAATCCGTCATATTGGACTGACAAGTCATCGCCTTCATGTAGCGAAGGAAGCAATTGAAAGCGGACTATATGAGACCATTCAGTTCCCCTTCAGCTATCTGGCATCTGATGATGACTTGAGCGTAGTGGAGATGGCGAAGGAGCATAACATGGGCTTTATCGCTATGAAGGGTTTGGCCGGCGGACTGATTGCCAACAGTGCAGCAGCCTGTGCTTGGATGGGACAGTTTGACAATGTGCTGCCCATTTGGGGGATTCAGCAGGAAAGTGAACTGGATGAATTTTTGTCTTATGTGGATTTCTCTCCTGTAATGGATGACGATATTAAGCAGTTGATCGAAAAGGATAGAGCATTGCTTTCTGGCAGTTTCTGCCGGAGCTGTGGGTATTGTATGCCCTGTCCCGTAGGGATCGAGATCAGCAACTGTGCCCGTATGAGTCTGCTGTTGCGGCGCAGTCCCAGTGCCAACTGGCTGGATGAGGCAGGACAGGCGCGGATGAAAAAAGTTGAGGATTGCACAGGATGCAGACAGTGTGCGTCTAAGTGCCCTTATGGCTTGGATACACCGGAGCTGTTAAAAGAAAACTACAAGGATTATCTAGAGGTGCTGGCTGGGAAGCCGGTTTGATTGGGAGCATCTAAAACAGCACAAAAATAATACGCCCCGATTGCAATCCTGTTTCGGTTGCAATCGGGGCGTAATTTTACATTTATAGATGGATTAACGGATATTGCCTATTCCGTGGATAATATATTTGGTGGTGCATAACTCTTCCAACCCCATAGGACCGCGGGCATGGAGTTTTTGCGTAGAAATTCCCATCTCGCATCCCAACCCGAATTCGCCGCCGTCTGTAAACCGGGTGGAGGCGTTGACGTAGACTGCGGCAGAATCCACAGAATCGGTAAACATCTTTGCGGCTGCTGCATCCTGAGTCAATATAGACTCGCTATGACCTGTGGAGTGAGTGGAAATGTGAGCAATGGCTTCGTCCACACCATTCACTACCTTGACCGCTAGAATGTAGTCTAAAAACTCAGTATCGAAATCATCGGGGTCAGCCGGGGTGCCGGAAATAATCTGAGCGGCAACGGGATCCAACCGCAATTCCACAGGCGTTTTGCCGGCAGAACTGCGGGCAGAATTGAGACGCTCGGCCAGTTTTGGGAGAAAGCTGGGGGCGATGTCTCGATGAACCAGGCAAACCTCTTCTGCGTTACACACACTGGGGCGGCTTGCTTTTGCATTTTCGATAATGTCCAAGGCTTGATTTAGATTGGCGGAAGCATCTACATAGATATGACAGATTCCAGTTCCAGTTTGTATGCAGGGAACCTTTGCATTTTGGGTGCAGGAGCGAATCAAGCCGGCACCGCCCCGCGGAATCAGTAGGTCAATATAACCCACTGCGGTCATGAGCTCTGTAGCGCTGTTGTGCGTAGTATCCTCAATCAAATTAACGCAAGCATCCGGAAGTCCAGCTTTCTTCAGCCCAACGCGCAGTGCCTGAACAATAGCGTTAGCGCTGCGCCAAGCGTTTTTGCCGCTCCGCAGCACACATACGTTACCACTCTTCAGGCAAAGAGCTGCTGCATCGCTGGTGACGTTTGGACGGCTTTCGTAGATGATGGCCACAACCCCCATAGGAACAGCGGTTTGCTCAATAATCATACCGTTGCTGTGAACGGTTTGTCTGCGAACCTGTCCAACCGGATCGGGTAATTGGATTAACGCCAATACTCCGTCCGCCATGCCTTGAATCCGTTCCTGCGTCAGCAAAAGCCGATCCATCATGACGGTAGAGATGTTGCCCTCAGACGCTTTTAAGTCGGCAGCGTTGGCTGTCAAAATTGCGTCGGAATTCGCGAGCAACTCCTCTGCCATATGCTGTAGTGCGGTGTTCCTTACTTTGGCATCTGTGACGCTCAGCACATGCTGTGCTTCCTTAGCCTGAACCAGAATTGCAGCAGTAGTTATCATACTTTTTTTCCTTTCACACAGAAACGCGTTCCTATCGGTTTTCTGTGTGAAAGGAAAAAAAGTATGATAACTACTG
>CALLZZ010000145.1 GCA_937858235.1 uncultured Clostridia bacterium | reverse complement strand
GCTCAGGATCAGGGTGGCAGCCGGCGGCGCGGCGCACAATTTGCAGATCTGTGCGGACTGTTGCTGCGTCTGTTCGCGGCGGCAGGTGGACCCATCACGCCGGAGGTGGAAGACTATGTAACAAACTGCGAGGCTCAGCTCAAAGCCATCGCAGAAGGCACCCCAGTGCCTGTAAGCCCGGCAGGGGCAGAGCATGACGCCGGACAGAATACTGCGGCAGCTGGGCAGCCAGCAAATGCAGAATCGGAAGAGAAGCCAAAGCCCACGGCAGAGGAACTGTTGGCAGAGCTGGATGCGCTGTGCGGACTGGACAATGTAAAAAAAGACGTCCGGAGTCTGATCAACCTGATGAAAATCCGGAAGCTGCGGCAAGAGCAGTCCCTTCCCGTACCGCCTATCAGCCTGCATTTGGTGTTTTTGGGCAACCCGGGCACGGGGAAAACCACAGTGGCACGGCTGCTGGCAGGTTTGTATCAGGCCATTGGGGTTCTGCCCAAGGGTCAGCTGATCGAGGTAGATCGGTCAGGACTGGTGGCCGGGTTTGTGGGGCAGACCGCGATTCAGACCCAAAAAGTGATCCAATCGGCTATGGGAGGCGTTCTGTTTATCGATGAAGCCTACTCTCTGGCACCAGGGGACGGCGCCAACGACTTTGGGCGCGAGGCCATCGACACCATTCTGAAGGCCATGGAGGATCACCGGGACGAACTGATGGTGGTGGTCGCCGGGTACTCAGGACCTATGGCGCGGTTCTTGCAGTCCAATCCGGGGTTAGAGTCCCGTTTCAACAAGTATTTCTACTTTGAGGACTACACAGGGCCTCAGCTGAACCAGATTTTCCAATCCTTGTGCGAGAAAAACGGGTACCAGCCGGACGAAGCACTAACGGCGTTTACTCCTTCCTTTTTTGAGGAGCTGTTCCAGAATCGGGACGCAAACTTTGGCAACGCCCGGGAGGTGCGAAATCTTTTTGAGCGATTGATTTCCGCCCAGAGCGACCGGGTCGCTGCGTTGACATCTCCTACCCGGGACGATTTAATGAGTCTGACCAAGGCCGATTTTGTGGCGGCTCAGGCCATGGAATACTGAATATACGCACAAAAAAGAGGGGCATTCCACTAAGGAACGCGCCCTTCTTTTGTATCGTGCCTCAATGTTCTTCTGAGGCGAAGAAGTCCTCTGGCAGCACATCGCTCATAGCCACCAAAGCAGGGGGAAATCCACCGCTAAAGTCAACCGCCCGGCTGCGGAGCGGGGCAGCACCCCTTCCATCGGTGACGGGGAGTGAGAGGGTCACCCTGGTTCCCATCTTACCGGAGGTCAGCATCAGCGCGCCGCCATGGAGGGTGGCAATCTTGCGGCAGATGGGCAGCCCCAGCCCTAACGGTTTGAGATCCGCTTCGTTCAGCTCCGGATCAAAGGCGGCGATCAGCTCCCGATCATTCATACCGTTTCCGCTGTCCTGGACCATAACCATAGCCTGACTTCCGTGACGAACCAGCTTTAGGCTGATCTCGCCAACCTCGCCGCCAAGACTGCGCAGAGCATTGGTGAGCAAGTGATAGATCAGGGTGGTCAACAGATGTTCGTCGCCATTGATTAGGATACTGGACATATCCTCCTGATAGCACAGCTTTGCTCCGGCAGACTCGATGAGGATATCCGTCTCCCGCACGATCTGCCGGCACAGCCCTGCCAGATCAAAGACCTGAGGGGTATACCACTTATCGCTCCACCCATCTTCCAGCTGGCAGATGGCCTCCAGATTGCCAGCCAGTCGCAGCATCCGATAGTAGCTCTTCTGGAGCAGTGCCAGGTAGCGCTCATTGCGCATCCGCTCGGTTTCCACCAGATTCCGCTCTAACACCTGGATCGCGGCGGTCATAGACGTCATCGGCATCCGCATCCGCTCGGCCACCTGATGGAGCCGGGCACGGGAGATCTCATCACTGTCCCGCTCCTGACGCAGGAGGTACAAGGTACCGGCGTCCACCTCGCGGCTGGTAATCACCCACTCCTCACCATCCAGTTTCTGGGCGGAAATCCCCGCTCCTTCCAGAATGCGCAGGGGTTCCGGAATCGGGGCGCCCTCCTTCAGGGGATTTTGTTGCAGCTGGAACAAATCTGCCGCGGCCTGATTAAAATATGTTACTGTCTGATCCCGTGTCAGGAGCACGGGGTAGGAAACCCGATCAAAAAAATCGTTTCCCGACAAGGTAAATATCTGCATAAATTTATATACCCTCCCTATGATGGAGCCTGGCTAAGTTCGGTTCCAGGCTGCTGTCTCAGACCGACCATCCCCTCTGTGGTTTACCTCATTAGGATTACCCCAGCTGGCCAGTTTCACTCTGTTATCGGTAGTATAGCAAAATTTGGCTGGCTCTTTAAAAACCTCCTCCTTTTCCGTCAAGTTCCTTCCCGAGTTGAAAATTTCAACCATTTAGTGAAAAAGATCACAAACACCTCTTTCGCATTGTGCAAAAGTGTATTATAATGTACGGAGATAGTCTATGTTATGTCTCAGGTGGTTTCTTTGGTTCTCACACGCTGGATAATAACGGCGCTTTTTTAAACCCTGCTGTGCCGAGAACCGTCTGGAATACTGACCTGATCAAAAAAAACAAACATTCAGAGACACAGGAGGACCTACTAATGGATTATGAAGTACTGTATCAGAGTAAACTGACTACCCCCGAAGAAGCTGTCAAATGCGTCCGCAACGGTGACTGGGTTGCCTGGGGCTGGGTGAACAATACTCCCAAAGCCTGCGATCATGCAATGACTGAGCATCTGAAGACCCTGCATGACGTGCAGTTCCGCGGCGGCATCCTGATGTGGAAGCCCGAGATGTTCGACATGCCCGACGCAAAGGATCACTTCACTTGGAACAGCTGGCACATGAGTGGCATCGAACGCAAAGCCATCTCCAAGGGCTTCTGTTACTATGCACCTGTTCGTTACTCTGAACTGCCTAAGTACTGCCGTGAAATCGAGAACCCTGACCGCGTCTTTTTCGTACAATGCACTCCCATGGATGAGCATGGTTACTTCAATTTCGGCCCTAACGCCTCCCACCTGATCGAAATCTGCAACCGTGCAGAAGAGATCATCATTGAGGTCAACGAGAATATGCCTCGCTGCCTGGGCGGCTACCACACCGGAATCCACATCTCCAAGGTCACCAAAATCGTGGAATGCAAGGATATCCCCATGGCACAGCTCCCTGCCGGTGGCGCACCCACCGAAGTGGATCTGGCCGTTGCAAAGCAGGTCGTTCCTATGATCCCCAACCACGCCTGCCTCCAGCTGGGTATCGGCGGTATGCCCAACACCATCGGTGCTATGATCGCTAAGTCCGACCTGAAGGATCTGGGCGTCCACACCGAGATGTATGTTGACGCTTTTGTTGACCTGACCATGGCTGGCAAGATCACCGGTAAGTACAAGGAACTGAATCCTGGCCGTCAGGTATATGCCTTTGGCGCAGGCACCCAGAAGCTGTACGATTTCATCAACGACAACCCCGAATGCATGAACGCTCCGGTGGACTACGTCAATGACATCGGCACCATCTCTTCCCTGAGCAATTTCATCTCCATCAACAGCGCCATCGACATCGACCTGTTTGGTCAGATTAACGCAGAATCCTCCGGTACAAAGAACATCTCTGGTGCTGGCGGACAGATGGACTTCGTCATGGGCGCTTACCTGTCCGACGGCGGCAAGAGCTTCATCTGCATCTCCTCCACCTTTAAGGACAAGGAAGGTCAGCTGAAATCCCGGATTCGTCCCACTCTGGAGAATGGCTCCATCGCTACCTGCACCCGTTCCAACGGTCAGTACATCGTCACCGAAAACGGCATGATTAACCTGAAGGGTCTCACCACCTGGCAGAGAGCTGAGGGTCTGATTAACATCGCTCATCCTCAGTTCCACGACGAACTGATCGCAGAGGCTGAAAAGATGAAGATCTGGAGACGTTCCAACAAGAAGTAATGACTTCTTTCTCAGGGGTTCCCCTGCCGGACTCATCCAAACAAGCTTTCAAGCGTCGGACATACTGTTCGGCGCTTTTGCGTTTCCCGCAACGAATTAGCGGGATCACAGTAACCGCACCCTATCCACCGCAAAAGTGGCAGGAGACTGGATGTCTTCCTGCGCCACCTCTTTTCCATTGGTTGGATTTGTATTATAATAGAACATGCAATACGATTTGATCTTATATCAGGAGGAATACTTATGGATTACCAAGCTCTTTACAACCAAAAACTCACCAAGCCAGAAGAAGCTGTCAAATGTGTCCGGGACGGTGACTGGGTCGATTTTGGCTACGTCACCTGTACGCCGGTGGCTCTGGACAAACCCCTGGCAGAGCGGCTTCAGACCCTCCACGATGTGAATCTCCGCGGCGGCATCCTGCCCTGGGAGCCGGAGCTGTTCCGCATTCCGAACCCGGCGGAGCACTTTACCTGGAACAGCCTCCACATGACCGGCGTAGATCGCAAAGCCGTGGACAAGGGATTTTGCTATTACATTCCCGTCCGGTACTCCGAAGTGCCCCGGTACTGTCGGGAGCGTCCCTATCGGGTGTTTATGGCTCAGGTAGCGCCTATGGACAGCCATGGATATTTTAACTTTGGTCCCAACGCATCCCACCTGCTTACCCTGTGTGAGTCGGCAGAAGTGGTCATTGTTGAAGTGAATGAAAATATGCCCCGCTGCCTGGGCGGCATCCGTGAAGGAGTGCACATCAGTCAGGTGGGCATGATTGTTGAGGGGGATAACCCGCCCATCGGGACCATGCCAACTAGTAAAATCACGGAGATTGATCAAACTGTGGCACGAATGATTGTTGATCAGATTCCAAACGGTGCTTGCTTGCAGTTGGGTATCGGGGGTATGCCGAACGCCGTAGGCTCCCTGATTGTGGAATCAGACCTGAAGGATCTGGGGGTTCACACCGAGATGTATGTAGATGCTTTCGTGGACCTGACCCTAGCCGGGAAAATCACGGGTCAGAAGAAGTCTCTCGATCCTGGCCGCCAGGTGTACACCTTTGGGGCAGGCACTAAGAAGGTATACGACTTCTTGGATGACAACCCAGCCTGCATGGTAGCAGACGTGGAGTACGTCAACGACATCCGCACCATCGCGGCGTTGGACAACTTCATATCCATCAACAACGCTGTGGAAATCGACTTGTTCGGTCAGGTAAATGCAGAATCCTCCGGAATCCGGAACATCTCCGGCGCAGGCGGACAGTTAGACTTTGTTCTTGGCGCTTACCTCTCCAAGGGCGGCAAGAGCTTCATCTGCCTATCCTCCACTTACCAATCCAAAGATGGAACCGTGTGTTCCCGGATTCGTCCTACCCTAGCCAACGGCTCTATCATTACCGATACCCGAGCCAACATCCAGTATGTGGTCACCGAATACGGCATGATCGACCTAAAGGGACTTAGTTCCTGGCAGAGAGCGGAGGGACTGGTATCCATTGCCCATCCCGACTTCCGGGATCAGTTGATCGCAGAAGCAGAAAGAATGCATATTTGGAGACGCAGCAACCAACGCTGATCTGGCCCGAACAGGAGCTGTACCGAATTGTCAGCTATTCGGTACAGCTTTTGTGCTTCTCAAAAAAAATTAATGTGGAAAGAGAAAGAGAAAAAAAGGAGAAAGAGAAGTACGTCCGGATTTCCTGTCCGCATTTGCATTATAGCAAACGTTTCTGTGAAAATTTGTCGAAGCTTGTATGAATTAGAATAAAAGTAAAATATGCTAGGAATTTGTGTTGTATAATATGTTTTATGCAACATGGAAGATTTTAGATAAACTATGGTTCAGAGGTGTATTACGATGGCAAACGCAATACGGATTACCCGTAAAAACGCCCTGAAAGGCAACGACGGACATAAGACATCACCGTGCGCCTCCCGGATGAGTTGTTAATCAGGCTGGACGATCTCGCCGCAGAAACCAATCGCTCTCGAAACGAACTAATCAATCGGCTGTTGGAGGGCGCACTGCAAATGGTGCGGATTGATGACGAACCCCAACACAATGCAAGACAAAGCAGCGCAAAGTAACAAAAAAGGCGACGAAGCTGTACCATTCTCACAAGGTACAACTTCGTCGTTTTTCCTGTTTCGGGGGGTTTACTCTGCCTCCAGCAGGGTCTCCAGCTCACCGATGAGCTCTTCAAACAACGCCAGTGCCTGCTGGATAGGATCGGTCGTGGACATGTCCACACCGGCCAGCTTCAGCAGCTCGATAGGAGGCAGAGAACTGCCGCTTCGGAGGAACTTCAAGTAGTCCTCAACCGCCGGTTTTCCCTCCTTCAAAATCCGCCTGCTCAGGGCGATGGCGGCGGCGTAACCGGTTGCATATTGGTACACATAGTAATTGTAATAAAAGTGTGGGATTCTTGCCCACTCCAGAGCGATGGCATCGTCCACCACGATGTCCGGCCCAAAGTAGTCCCCATTCAACTGACGGTACAGCTCACAGCACACATCCGCCGTAATGCCCTGACCCTCCTGAGCCAGCTGGTTGATTTTTTCCTCGAACTCCGCAAACATGGTCTGACGATACAGGGTGGTTCGGAACTGCTCCAGGAAGTAGTTAATCAGATACGCCCGTTTCTTCTTGTCCGTGGTTATCTTAAGCAGGTACTCCATCAGCAGCGCTTCGTTACAGGTAGAGGCTACCTCTGCCACGAAAATCACATAGTCGGAGTACACCACCGGCTGGTTCCAGTTGGACAGATCGGAGTGGATGGCGTGACCCATCTCGTGAACCAGGGTAAACACATCGTTCAGGGTGTCGTGGTAGTTCAGCAGCACAAAGGGGTGTACTCTGGTTCCAGCACTGTAGGCGCCGGAGCGCTTCCCCAAGTTCTCATATACATCGATCCAGCGTTCCCCAAACCCTTCTTTTAATATATTGCAGTAGTCACTCCCCAAGGGCTCCATTGCCTTCAAGGCAATCTCTTTGGCCTGGTCGAAGGTGTAGTTCATCTCCACGTCCCCCACCATGTCGGCGTACAGGTCGTAGAAATGCAGTTCCTCTACCCCCAACAGCTTTTTCCGCAGCTGGACGTATCGGTACATCTTGGGCAGGTTCTCCCGTACCGCAGCGATGAGGTTGTGGTAGACCGCTTCGGGGACTTCAGTGCCGTCCAGCGCACCCGCCAGAGCAGAGGGGTAGTTCCGGGCCTGGGCAAAGAACCACTGCTGCTTGGCTTGCGCCGCCAGGGTGGCTGCCAGGGTGTTTTTATACTGGCCGTAGACTTCATACAGGTTCTCAAAGGCGGACTTCCGCAGGGTTCGGTCACTGCTGTGCATCATGGGAATATAGGTGCCGTGGGTCAGGGTGTGGCGTTCTCCCGCCTGATCCACTGCATCGGGGAACCGCAGATCCGCATCGTTGAGCATGGAGAAAATGTTGTCCGGGTTATCCGACAGCTCTCCCGCCATGGCCAGCAGCTTTTCTTCTGCCGGAGACAGAATGTGCTCCTTCCGCCGGCGGATCGTGTCCAGGTACCGGCGATACACCTCTAACTCCGGCAGTTCTTTGTAGCACTGCTCCAGGGTCTCGTCCGGGATGGCCAGAATCTCGTTGTTCTCGAAGGAGGACGCGGTACTCAGCTGAGTGAGGAAGCTCATAAGCTGGGCACACATGGCCTGGGGACCGGAGTCCTGGGTGTCCTCGTCCGCCCGCCGGAAGGCGTAGTTGACCAGCTTGTTGAACACCACGCTGATCTCATCGTTCAGCTGCAAGTAGCGCAGCAACAGCTTTGCACTCTCCCCCAGACGACCTTCATAGGCCTTTACAATCTTCAGGTAATCCTTATTCCACTCAAAATCCTCCTGCCACGCCTCATCGCAGCTGTACAGATCCTCCAGTGCCCAGGTAAAGGCGGGGTTCAGTTCCTTTCGTTCCGGAATTGCCATAATGAAACACTCCTTTGCTCTCATTTGATTTCCGCTGTTATCCCACAGGTTCGCTCCCTCGCAGGTTCCGAACCAATTGTATCGCCACCCCAAAAATCCGGGCAGCTCCAGTAATAAACGCCTCCATAGGCACAATGCGGGGTGCACTGCTTGGGTTCTCCGACTGGAGAATCACCAGCTCTCCCTGCTGGGAGTACCGCTTTAGCTCCGCATCCTCCTGCCCCACCAGACAGGCGACGATCTGACCGGTTTTCGCACTCTCCTGCTTCCGCAGCAGCACCAGATCCCCCGCATAAATCCCGGCGTTGATCATCCCGTCCCCTGCCATCCGCAGGTAGAAGTATCCACCTTCCTCATGGACGTCGGCGGCGGCATAGCCCACCGTCTCCTGCTCCTCGAAGTTGGGGCAGGTACCGTGGATTGCCTCCAGAATGGGAACCATCCGGCTTCCCCGCTCCTGGGTGGGGTTCGCAGGACGTTCCCGGGGCACATCGTACCCTAGGAGCCATAGGGCATCCACCCCCAGCTTCCCGGCCATCTCTATAATCACCTCGGCCTTTGGATCACGCTGATCCAACACATACCGGTTCAAGGTCTGGGGCCGCATGTCCAGCAGCTTCCCGAACGCCCCATATTTTAGCCCGCGCTCATCCATGATTTGGCGGAGGCGTTGTCCCAGCGTCTCCTGTTTCTCCATCCCAGTCCACCTCCATAGTCCCATTAATGTAACCATCTGGGTTTTATTCTATCACCAATCGGTTTTTCGCGCAACATCGACAGGTTTCGCCCTTGACGTTTTCCCCATTTGGTGGTAATATACTCATTGTCAACCAGATTTCCCCTTTTGCGCACCCTTTGTATCACCAATTGGAGTGCACCGTCCCCCTTCCTGACGTGTTGTGCGGGACGGTGCCAACCATTGGAACGCATCTGTGACTGACGTCACCGCTCTCTATCATAGGGCACGTTCCAGAGGAAACTCGTTGAGGATTGTCGAACCCTGTTTTACACTGAGCACAAGTGGAGTGTGGGTATAGATGCAGTTTAACCTGAATTGGATAAAAAAAGACGACATCGGAATGATGTCGTCTTTGGTGGAGGATTGTGGATTCGAACCACAGTAGGCGGACGCCAACAGATTTACAGTCTGCCCCCTTTAGCCACTTGGGTAATCCTCCATATTAAAATTGTATCTAAAACCAAGCCAACCGCTATCAGAACGTGGAGCTGGTGGACGGACTTGAACCCCCGACCTGCTGATTACAAATCAGCTGCTCTACCAACTGAGCTACACCAGCGTGTCGGCCTCATGATTTAGCCTGTTTATAATACCAAACTGGCCCAACATTGTCAAGGGTTTTTTCAATTATTTTGCAAAAAAAGAAGGGATCATAGATGCCATCCAATTTCCACCTACTTCCCCAGGACGCCCAACTCATTCCACCGGTCTGCTGCTGTAGTCTGTGCGGCTGCGAGCTGTATCGGGACGACGAGTTATATTTAATTGAGGAGCAAGTGCTCTGCCCTGACTGCCTGGATGTCTTTGCCACGGATTACTTCCGGCATCGTCGCTTTACCGCCGCTGAGTTAAAGGACACGCCTCAGCTCTAGCGTCAATCATCATATCATCGAGATCAGGAGGAACCATTATGAACGAACAGAAGTGCACCCCCAAAACCAACTACCGCCGTGGTGCCGCTTACGCCCACAACATTGCCGTCTACATCGGAGCGATTCTAGATCCCGAGCGAGAATTCATGCTCAGCCGCCTCCAACGCGCCCTGGTTCGCACTATGCGGGAGGATATCACCGCCCGGGAAGCCCAGTGCCTGGAGCTATACTACGTCCAGCAGCGGAATTACCGCCAGATCAGCGCCCAGCTACACATCAATGTCTCCACCATCTCCCGGAACATCCAGCGCGGAGAGCACAAGCTGAACCGGGTTCTGGATCTGGCCAAAGCCATTCTGGGGCAGGACGTTCCCGCTGCCTGACAGGGACGTCCTGGCAGCTCCTGCACCGCACCAAAGGGCCTCTCTTGCATTTGCTGCACTCATCGCGTTAGCAATTAACACAAAACATACAACATAAATAAACAGGGCTGACAGGATTTCTGTCAGCCCTGTTTTTGCTTTCCCATTGCAAGGAAGGGCGTGGCGCGCCACTCGCTGGCAGCGGGAGACAGTTGGGGCAGGCACAGCTCCCATAACGCTTCCACCCGGGCGTCGATGGCAAACTGACGCTGGCAGGCTTCCGCTAATCCCTTCACGGCAGCCGGCTTGGTCACAACGGGCAGGCAATTTTGCTCCTTGGCTCGGCGCAGAATGACTCTGCCCGCCTGAGTCAGCCCCAGTACCCGGAGGTACGGCAGGGCTTTCGGTCGATCCCCGGTAGTCAGACCCAGGTAGGCCCACAGGATCAGCCGCCGCACCCGAGCATGGGCGTAGCGCTTACTTTTCACCCGGTCATAGCACTCCGAGAGGGTGACGCTCTCCCCCACCGCCCCGAGCAGCCGATTTTCCAACCCCTCGCCGCAGTCGGGCAGGGCGGCAAACTCCTCAGCCGTCATGGTGCGCAGCCGGGTGAATAGCCCCCGGGTGTTGTGCTCCAGCGCCGCCGGACACCGATTGGCGCGCCACTCCCGCCGTAAAACCTCCTGAGCCGGCTGGGGCATCCCGGCACAGGCCGGCTCCAGCCCACCGTTGAGGAGCAGGTGCCGCAGGGCAGAGGCGGACTGGAATCCACCGAACCCACTCTGACTGTGGTGGGATGCCCCCACCCGGGGGAAGGTGATCGCTTCCATCCCCGGTGCAAGGCGGTGTATGGCTCGCAGGTACTCAATTCCTAACAGGTTATTGGGCTGCTCCAGCACTGCGGCCTCCACCCCGATTACATCCTCCAGCGCCCTTTGACGGGCAGCAGCGAAGGGAAGCCCCTGCTTGAGATAGGGCTGTAGCGCCACAGAAAACGCCTCACTGTCCAGCACCTCTGCCGCCCAGCTCAGGCCAGCCAACTCTCCTGCCTCACTGCCGAAGGCCAAGCAGTCCGCTCCTGCTGCCGCCAGCAGTGCTACACCGCCCTGGGCAAAGCGCTCCGCTGAGGCCACAGCCCACTGAACCGGCAGCTCTAAAACCAGATCCACGCCGCATCGGAGCGCCATCTCGGCCCGGGCGTATTTCGAGGCAATGGCCGCTCCACCCCGCTGCGTAAAGGCGCCACTCATGGCGCAAACCACAGGGCTGTCTGGATACGCTCGGCGCACCTGGGCGATGAGATGGGCATGGCCCCGATGAAAGGGATCGAACTCCCCAATGATACCGATAATTTTCATGTCTGAACTTTCCTTTTTCCACAAAGTCTGCCGCCGCCGGTGTCCCCTGCTTGGTGCTTTCCGAGATCCGCAAAAAAACCATTGTCCTTTTGTTTGAATCGTACTATAATCTAGGTTGTGTTTATCATAACACTACAGCGTTTCACGCTGCAAGCAATTAGAAAGATTTATAGATGAAAAAGGAGATATTTCAGTTATGAACGTTCTGGTTATCAATGCAGGCAGCTCCTCCCTCAAATATCAGCTGCTGGATCCCGCCACCGGTGATCTGCTGGCCAAGGGCCTGTGCGAACGCATCGGCATCGACGGCAAGTTTACCTACAAGCCTCAGGTGGCGGGCAAGACCAAGCTGGATGCCATCGACGTAGCAATGCCGACCCATTCCGAAGCCATCCAGACCGTGCTGAACGCACTCGTGGATCCTGCCAATGGCGTCATCGCCTCCATGGGTGAGATCGACGCAGTGGGACACCGCGTCGTCCATGGCGGCGAAGCCTTTGCCTCCTCCGTCCTGCTCGACGACCAGGTCATGCAGGCCATCGAAACCTGTAATCCCCTGGCTCCCCTGCACAACCCCGCCAACATCATCGGCATCAACGCCTGCAAGGCCGCTCTGGGCGACAAGGTGCCTCAGGTAGCCGTATTTGATACCGCCTTCCATCAGACCATGCCTCCGGTGGCCTACACCTATCCCATCCCCTACGAGTACTACGAAGAGGATAAGATGCGTCGCTACGGCTTCCACGGCACCTCTCACCGCTTTGTCTCTGCCCGTGCCGCCACCATCCTGGGCAAGAAGATCGAGGATCTGAAAATCATCACCTGCCACCTGGGCAACGGCTCCTCCGTGGCTGCCGTTCAGAACGGTAAGTGCATCGACACCACCATGGGTCTGACTCCCCTGGCTGGTCTGCCCATGGGCACCCGTGCTGGCGATATGGACGCAGGCGTGATGGAATTCATTATGAAGAAGCACAACCTGTCCATCGACGAAATGATGACCATTCTCAACAAAAAATCCGGCGTCCTGGGCATTTCCGGCGTTTCCTCCGACTTCCGTGATCTGGACAACGCAGCCGACGCAGGCAACGTCCGTGCACAGCTGGCCATCGACGTATTCGTCTATGACGTGAAGAAATACATCGGCGCTTACGCAGCTGCTATGGGCGGCGTAGACGTGGTGGTATTCACCGCCGGCGTGGGTGAAAACTCCGCCTCCCTCCGTGCCAAGATGGTAGAGGGCCTGGACTACATGGGCATCAAAATGGATGTTGCTAAGAACGACTTCCGTGGCGAAGAGCGGGACGTTACCGCTGACGGCGCTACCGTAAAGCTGCTGGTCATCCCCACCAACGAAGAACTGATGATCGCAATGGATACCGCAGAAATCGTCAATGCCTGATTTGCATTCCACTTTCTGCGGGTACCCTAATTTGGGGGTACTCCATTCGTCATTTACACTTGCTCCGGGCAACTGAACTGCCCTTGCGCCAAGGGTTCCCCTCCGGAACCCAACCAAACTCCCCAGTGTGCTCCTGCCTATCCTGTGGGAGCACACTGCTTTCTGCACCAGTCTCCCGGGTCTGGCGCAGCACGATACCGACAGACATTTCCCCTTCAAAGCTGAGGCTGATATCGCAGAGGTAATTAGGAATTAGAATGGAAATCCGTTGGATATTCATTCTTCTCACGCCCTTTTTTCCCAGCCTCCAAGGGCTGCGATTCTTTTCCCCATTTTTCTTGGAATCACACCTGAAAACCGGGGATTTTCAGGAAAATGCCCCTCCACCCCCCCTCCTTCTTTCGGATGGGTCGTTATTTTCTACGTAATTTACAATTTAGACGTAAATTCGTGATAGTTTTGATGGCATTTTCCTTGACAAACTTGTAACAAAGTGTATATAATGACCATGGTAATTCGTTTGGAACGGATTGCCGCTTCGTGTAGTTTTTCTTTATATCACACAACAACATTTTAATATTTCAGGAGGTTACACTATGAATCCGAGAGATGTAGTCATCGTAAGTGCATGCCGTACCCCCATTGGTAAAAACATGGGTCAGTTCAAGGACGTTCGTGCTCGCGAACTCGCTATCACCGCTGGTGCTGAAGCTATCAAGCGCGCTGACATCGATGCAAAGATCATCGAAGAAATCGTCATGGGCGAATGCTTCACCGCTATGGAAGGCTCCCTGGCAGCTCGTCAGGTCTCCATGAGACTGGGCTTCTGCGAAACTTCTAACGCATGTGTCGTGAACCAGAACTGCGCATCTGGTATGCGTGCTCTGGACATCGCTTCCTGCAACATCCAGCTGGGCAAAGAAGACGTCGCTATGGTTATCGGTGTTGAATCCATGACCAACGCTCCCTACGTCCTGGACAAGGCTCGTATGGGCTATCGTATGGGCGATGGCAAGATCTATGATAACATGCTGCATGACGGTCTGATTGACGAACTGTCCGGCGGCCACATGGGTCTGACCGCAGAGAACGTTGCTGAAAAGTATGGCATTACCCGTGAAGAATGCGACGCTGTTGCTGTCCGTTCTCACAACCTGGCTTGCAAAGCCATTGAAGATGGTTCCTTCAAGGACGAGATCGTTCCCGTCGTTCTGCACACCCGTAAGGGCGACAAAGTCATCACTGACGACGAACATCCCATCCGTAACTGCACCCTGGAAACTCTGGCAAAGTTGAAGCCCGCTTTCAAGAAGGGCGGCGTCATCACTGCTGCTAACGCTTCCGGCATCAACGATGCAGCTGCTGCTGTTATCCTGATGAGCTGGGAAAAGTGCCAGGAACTGGGCAAGAAGCCCATGGCTAAGCTGCTGCATTGCGCTGCTGAAGGCGTAGCTCCTGAAGTGATGGGCCTCGGCCCCGCAGTGGCAATCCCCAAGGCTCTGAAAAAGGCTGGCGTTAAGTTCGAAGATATCGATTACTTCGAAGTCAACGAAGCATTCTCCGCACAGGTTCTGGGCGTAGAAAAGATGCTGGCAGAACAGGGCATGATCGTCGATTGGAACAAGATGAACAAGTTCGGCTCCGGTATCGCTCTGGGCCATCCCGTTGGTTGCACCGCTCTGCGTATCATCGTCACCCTGGTGTACGAGATGATCCGTTCCGATTACAAGCTCGGCTGCGCATCCCTGTGCGTAGGCGGCGGTCCCGCTCTGGCTTCCATCTGGAGCCGCGATTTCTCCTAATCCCTTAGGGTAATTAACTAGGTCATTCTCTTCGGAGATAGACCAACGGAATATTTCCGCACCCCCCGGTTTTTACCGGGGGGTGTTTTTTATGCCTGATTGCTCCCGCTCCGTTTGGTAAAGCTTCCAGATTCTCTTGCTCTGATCTATCTTTCCTTTCTGATCCTGTTCTTTTTCTTTCTCTTTATCCTTCTCTTTATCCTTATCCTTATAGGCACCACTGGTACCCACTGGTAACGACTGGCTCTCCAAACCTAGATTTTTCCGGTTTCTGATGCACATACTCTCATATTTTCGCCGGTTGCTATCCAAGGTTGGCCTCAAAAAACGAAACGCCATCAACACCTCGCAATCCACCTCTTCCAGCAGCTCTCCCCGCTTCTCGTATGCTAAAACCATCCGAATCACACGTCCCACCTGGGCATCGGTGAGGGCAGCAGTCTGATCCTCAAAGTCGTAATAAATAAGAACGCTTTTCTTACTCACAACGCCTACCTCCTTTTGAAATTGTTCCAAAATGATACCGTTTTTTCCGCTGGAGCGCAAGATGGGTCGCAGCATTCCATGCCTCCAGCAAGACTCTTTTTCACGTATCCTGGCACTTTCGATACAAAAAGAGGAAGATTTCCTCACTCTCTTGCGAAAGTATTCCAAATCCGTTAAGGCTTTCTTAAAGGTTTCCGCCTTGCATCTTAATTGATCCGTGTTATGATAAGGAAGTAATTTGAAAGGGGCCCTTTTTCATGTACCACATTCTCGTATGCGACGATGACCATGATATTGTCTCGGCGCTGACCATCTACCTGACCGGTGAGGGCTACGCAGTCACCGGCGCCGGCAGCGGCCAGGAAGCCGTGGAGCTGTTCGGGAAACACGACTTCAACCTGGTTCTGATGGACATCATGATGCCAGGTATGGATGGGATTGCCGCTACCGCTCAGCTGCGCTCCCGGAGCAACGTCCCCATCCTCTTCCTCACCGCCAAGAGCGAGGACACAGACAAGATTTTGGGTCTGAACATCGGTGCAGACGACTACATTACCAAACCATTTAACCCCCTGGAGGTCATCGCTCGGGTTCGCTCCCACCTCCGACGCTACACCCGGCTGGGTGGCATTTCCAGCTCCCCTGATCTGCTGGCGGTGGATCCCGTGACCCTGGACGACGGCGCCAAAGCGGTGGTGGTAGATGGTGAGCCGGTAAATCTGACGCCGCTGGAATTTAACATCCTCCGGCTGCTGATGAGCCATCCCGGTCAGGTATTCTCTATGACGCAGATCTACGAACGGGTCTGGAACGACACCGCTTTGGGCAGCGAGAATACCGTAGCCGTCCACATTCGTCACCTAAGGGAAAAGATCGAAATTGATCCCGCTCACCCCCGCCATCTCAAGGTGGTGTGGGGGCTGGGCTACAAAATGGAGCAGACCTAATCACCTGCTCCCAAGAAAGGAATGGGCACCCATGAGGAAATTTCTACTGCGCAACCCTTGGGCTAAAGGGATTTGTGTGGTGCTATGCTGCCTGCTGCTGGGCGGCTACGTCGGATTCGGCACCTTGGCCTACCAATTCGAGCGCCACTACGGCAGCAACGGAAGCTATGAGGACATCGCCGGGAGTGCTGCTGCCAGCGAGTGTCAAACCAATGCCTGGAATCTGTTCACGCTGGATCAACACAAGGATGACCTGACCTATCTGGGCAAGCAGGACTACAAACGGTTGTCCAAGGCGCTGAATCAATCCAACACCAACTTCCGCTATCGGATTCTCTCCATGGATGGCAAGGTGCTGCTGGATAACCTGGAAGGGCAGAACATTACCGCTGCGGTCTCTCAAATCTATGATAACGTCTACTCCAGCGCCGAGAGCGACTATGTAGAATACGAAGAAAGCTCCACCTCCTCAGAATCAGATGGACAGGAGACGATTAAAGGGACGATTTCCTACAATCAAGACTATATCCGCAGCAAACCTAAAACGTTTATTGTAAAGAATGGCACCGCTCCTTCGGAATATGTGCTGGAATGGGTTATCTCTTCCGATTTAAAGGCACAGGACGGTTTACTGGACTTCCAAGAGAATTCCAGCCGCTACTCCGTGTTAATTCTCCCCCTGGCCATCGGTGCCATCGTCTGTGGAGTGCTCTGCCTGTTAACCTTCTGCTGGCTTATGGTCGCCGTAGGCCACAAACGGGATACCCAAGGGATCTTTCTCTCCCGCCTCCACCGCTGCCCCTACGATCTACTGCTGGTACTGGAATTGATTCTCTGCTCCAGCTACCTCTCCATTAGCATCCAGATTCTGAAAGCGGTTTTTACCCCCTTCTCCCAGCACATCGAGCAGTATCCCCTGTTCTTCGTCACCCTCACCGGTCTGGCTGCCCTAGGCGGCGCTTTGGGACTCCCGCTTTGTACCACCCTGGCTGTCCAGCTCAAGGATCACTCCTTCCTCCAGCGCACGCTGATCTACCGAATCTGTCGTCGCTGTGGGAGCCTGTGCCGGCAGATCCCCCTCAACACCAAGTCTTTCGGCACCGCTTTCGTCTTTCTCCTCCTTTACGCCTTTCTCTGCTTCCTGTCTGGTTCTAACGGCAGCACCTTCTTCCTTTTCCTTGCTTTCCTCATGGCAGTCGTCGCCCTGTTGGCTCTGCTATGGTGGCTCAAGGGCTGGAAGAACATTTGGACGGGCGGGAAAGCGCTGGCTGAGGGAAACCTCAGCTATGTGACGGACACGGATAAAATACCCATTGATCTAAAGACCCACGGTGAAAACCTCAACGCCATCTCCAAAGGGATGCAGAAGGCTGTAGATCAGCGGATTCGCAGCGACCGATTCCGCACGGAATTGATCACCAATGTGAGTCACGATTTGAAAACCCCTCTTACCAGCATTATCAACTATGTAGATCTGCTGAAAAAGCTCCAACTGGACAACGAAACCGCTCAGAGCTACCTGGATGTTCTGGATCGAAAGAGCCAACGTCTGAAAACTCTCACCGAAGATTTGGTGGAGGCCAGCAAAGCCTCTGCCGGCGTGCTGTCGGTGGATCTTCAACGGGTGGATACCAGCCAACTGGTAGAGCAGGCGCTGGCTGAGTACGCAGAAAAGCTCACCGCAGCCCAGCTCAGTGTGCTCACGCAGTACCCGGAGCACGGTGCCTGGATTCGTGCCGACGGACGGCATTTGTGGCGGGTTC
>CALLZZ010000144.1 GCA_937858235.1 uncultured Clostridia bacterium | reverse complement strand
GCTTGAGCCGGCCACGTTCTTTCACTTTGTCAAAACGGTATCTCGTCAGTGACTTTAGCTCCTCGTTGTGGTATGCTGTGTCTGTGTAGGGCTTGAGACTCACATCGGACAAAAGCATAGCTGCAATCGTTCGCGCATCGACCCGGTCGGTCTTCGTCTTCCTGAGGCTGAGGCTTTTCCGGTAAAGATTGGTGTGCAAGGGGTTCAGGACATAGGTGGGAAGACCGTTGTCAAGAAGAAACCCGAGGATGTTGTAACTGTAATGTCCGGTTGCCTCAAGCCCTACCTTTATTTTGTCTTGAGGTGAGGCGCAGTCTCGAATCCTTTGCAGCAGGCGATGAAAACCATCCATGCTGTTTGGAATGGTGAATACGTCCGCGAGGACTTCACCCTCTGCGTTGATGATGAAGCAATCGTGCTTGTCCTTGGCAACGTCGATTCCAACAGAAATCATTACAAGACCCCCAACGGTAAAATTGTGATGCTGCATCCACAGAACGCTTTGCTTTGTAGCCTTGTTCCACATAAACCGTCTGGCGGTATTTAACTGATTAACAAAAACTGCAAAGGGCTGTGGTTGGAACCTTTCCGAAACCATCTGATGGTAGGAGTAATCAACCAATCCACAGCATCCCTTACAGTGTAGCACAGCCCTTGGAGAGGGGCTTTATAAACTACTACTCTATAATACAAGGAGTTTCAAAATGGCAATCGAATACAGAAAAGCAATCGTTCATCAGGAGGTCGGAGATTGGGAGGAAGAAACCGAGGTACTGGTTCCGGCGTTTGACGAGGGGTCGGAGCAAAAGACGTCAGGCATTTTCGGGCAGCGGCATCTGCGATATATTCGGGAATACAAGAAACCTTTGTACTGCGAGCTTCAGGCGGAAGGAAAGCTCTATGATTATCTTGTCAGGGTGGACAGGGAGGCAAATGAGATGCTTGATCGACTTATCAGCCAGATGAAGGAGCGCGAGGGTGTAACCGAACAGCTCAAAGCCAGTGATCAGATGGAATGGGTGCGCAGGATGAATAACATCCGCAACCGTGCCGAGGAAGTTGTAAATAACTTGATTTTTAGCTAATCGCGTATCAAAAGAGGGGGCTACCAATGATGGCAGCTTCCTCTTTTGATAAAAACAAACAACTATGCTATGCGCTGATTTGGCTTCCGTATATTTTACTATGGGCGTAATGTCCATCCATGACCTTCTATTACTTGAGCTTTCCCGAACTGTCTTGTTTTTTCCGTAGAGATGTGGTATGATAACAGAAAATTGTTTGAAAATGAGGCAAGAAACAATGAACACAGAGTTATTAACCGTGTCCCAAACGGCAACATATCTGAAGCTTTCAGAGAAGACGGTTCGTAGATTAATAAGCAACGGCTCGCTCCAGGCTTCCAAGGTTAGTAACCGTTCTTGGAGAATACGCGCTTGTGATATTGATTCGTATATCAACAACACATCGAATTCGATTGTAGAATCGAGCGCTGCCGTACAAACTAATAAAAGCGAAACAAAGTCACAATCACCGAGATTAGTCTCTCTGTTTTCTGGCTGTGGTGGTCTTGACTGTGGTTTCAAGGCGGCTGGATTCAATATAGTGTGGGCAAACGACTTCGACTCCGATGCTCAAGCGGTCTATAAACTCAACCTCGGAGAAATCGATGGTCGCGATATTCTAACCGTGAGCGAGGACGATATTCCTAACGCTGACATTATCACTGCAGGATTCCCCTGTCAGCCATTCTCGAACGCTGGTAATCGTAAAGGTGTTCACGATTCAAGAGGTATGCTATACAAAGAATGCCTCCGCATTATCCGCACCAAAATGCCTAAGGTTATTTTGTTCGAAAATGTAAAAGGACTTCTTTCTACAAAGTATATCGATGGGAGAAATTTGGTCGATGTCATTGTTGACGATCTTTCTTCAATGAGTGATGTTGGTTACAATGTCGTATATCAGTTGGTCAATGCTTCAGACTACGGAGTTCCGCAAAATAGGCAGAGAGTGCTATTCGTAGGTATACGCAAAGACTTAAACAAGACTTTCGTATTTCCACAAAAGCAAAGCAAGGAACATCTCGCGTTAAGATGTATCCTGAATGTTCCAGAAGGAACGCCGAACAATGTAGACTGGAGTTTTTCTCCGCAAGCTTTGGATATGATAGCTCACATTCCAGAGGGAGGTTCGTGGAAAGACGTTCCATACGAGCATTTAGCTCCGAGATTCAAACGAATCCGAGACGATATGCGAAGATACCATTCCCCGAACTTTTATCGAAGATTTTCAAGGGATGAAATATGCGGAACAATGACAGCTTCCGCGCAACCTGAAAACTGCGGCATCATTCATCCTACTGAAGACAGACGATTTACAGTTCGTGAAGTGGCAAGAATCCAAACATTCCCTGACGATTTCGTGTTTATCACCGATACTCCCAAGAACATTACCGCTATGTATAAAGTAATCGGTAATGCTGTTCCTGTTAATCTTGCCAGGGCTGTGGCCACGGCAATAATGGAACAAGTCTTCATTGACAAAGACGAGTAAGGAGAGAGAAAAATGGATTCGGATAGAGCGTATCTTCTTGGACTAATTATCGGAGGTGGCGTTTTCGGAAACGCAGAGGACGTTTTCAGAATTCGCCTGCCATATAAAAAATGGGGTTCTTATCTTGAAAATCCAGCACGTGCAGGTCAAATAGCGAGTGACATTCTTAGAAAAGTCGGTCAAATGTTTCGCGCAATTTACAACCTTTCCGTTTCATACGAAACTACTCCGGGTGGTAATTGGGTAATCCTTTGCGAAGGTGACACAACAAACGTCAAAGAAGACTTAACGAGATATGGAATACCCTGTGAGGGCGAAATAAGGGGCGTTGCAGATATAGGAGTACTCACCCGAGCTTTGACAGACGACAATTTGAAGCGTAGATTTGTAGCCGGACTTGCAGACACTATCGGTAGCATGGCAAAATCACAACGTAGGTTTTCTGCCGAACATCAGATTCTATCCTTTGAAATCAAAGGTTACAATTTTAAGTTCGTTTGCGAGTTGTGCAGATTGTTGTACAGTATTAACTGTATCCCCGATCAGGTCAACTGGAATCATCCAAACATCCATTGCACCAGTGATCCGTATTATCAGCAATGGAACAAGGGATTCAAGTTACGCATTTTACTTGATCAATATGCAAGATTCGGAGCTTTCGCGTTCCGCACGAAAGCTGAAACTCAGAACGAAAACCGAAGACTCCAGCGGGAAACGCATGAAGCGGAAATCTGCGAAACCCGAGAAATCCATGTTACAACATCGACAGTACACCCTGCAGAGAACGATGCAAGGTTGCCTGAACAGATAAGAGGCGGGCATTATTTGCATTTTCGGCATTTCTGCGCGGTATTGGGTTGCGAACATGCGCCGTATGAAGCCTTATGCCCGTTTTTGGCTCATCCTGGTAAGTATATCAATCCCTTCCCGATTCTTTGCAAGGAGAGCATAACAAGGATTGATGAGATCATAGATTCGGACGACCTCTTATCTCAAAGAGAATACAACGAGTCAAATATCTCGGTCTCCTCGTTTCTCCGGATGTATAACGATGATGCTAACACACTCATCTACGGAGATTCAGCTTCTAACGGTTATCCGATTTCTGAAATAATGCAAGCTATCGCCTATGTAATAGCACACGATGACGAGCTTTTCGGAAAACGTCCGAAAGGATACATGCAGATAATCGAGAAACACGTAAATGACGACCCTAATTGTTCGGTCTCAGTGCGAAGACCTGACCTGTTGACACCACTTGTTATAGCCGGTAACGGAAAGGGTACACTTATTGGCGCGGCAAATCCAAGGGTTTACGAAAGGCTGGTAAGCAGAGATCCTGATAACCAATACAAACTGCTTGTCAGGCAGATAACCGAGGAGGACCTTAGAAATGCCTAACGGGCGGAACGAAGTCTCTTATTATCCGGAAATACAGCGATTTATAGAAGATCAACTTAAAAGTAATTTTAGGGCGAGTACTCATCAAGAATTGTATGTATTTTGGGGAATTGGAGAACTAAAAACCAATCTTCAGCGCATCATCTCAGAACATCCTCGCGAATGTGAATGCGCCAGAGAATTCGCACAAAGAGTTCCCCCGCTAAATCTTGACATCTTCGCGTTAGTTACGAATGGAGTTAAATTCGAATTACTGATTCTCGAAGTTAAGCTTATGAACGCTGCCGGACTTAAAGAGTGGTCGCAACTGGTGGGATATTGTCTCGTCTCCAATGCAAAGTTCGGGCTTCTCGTAAACATTAATAACGGTGCGAGTCCAAGACTGGCGCAAATATTATCAACCGAGCAGCACCTTTCTCAAATAATAAACATTGTAAACAATGAGAATTGTGAGCATTTGCTTGGCTTTATGCAGTGGGACAGTCTAACCCAGAGCTTTGATTATACGAACTTAGGGATCGTTACATCGCTTTCAAGTCTGAGTGAAAGACTTCAACGCGAGTTTCAGATATGAATTGTTATTGGAGATGGATTCTTGTCTGATAAATTTAGTAATTCAAAACGTAGCGAAATTATGTCTGCGGTAAAACATGAGAACACTGGCCCGGAAATGATCGTTCGAAAGTATCTGTTTTCTAAAGGATTTCGCTATCGAAAAAACGATAAACGATATCCCGGGCATCCCGATATTGTTCTTCCTCGTTATAAGACTGTAGTATTTGTTCACGGTTGCTTTTGGCATAACCACATTGGGTGTAAAGCTGCTCGAACGCCCAAGAGCAATGTGGATTTTTGGTCAGCAAAACAACAGCGTAACGCCAAACGCGATGCGGAAGAGAGAGAACAGCTTGAGAAATCGGGATGGAAAGTCATTGTGGTGTGGGAATGCGAGCTCTCGAGTAAAGCAAAAAGAGAACAACGACTGAAGGCTTTAGAAGAAGAAATTAAACAGCAAAATCCAGAATAAAGGATAGCACCCAGGTGTAAAAGCTTGAGTGCTATTTTTATGCCCCGGAACGGTAAATCTCTCTACCGTTCCGGGGCTTTTCTATTTCCCGGCCAGCACGGAAAGGAGATGGTGCCTATGCGCTGAGGAAAGACCGCACAAGCAAAAACAAATCAAAAGCGATGGAAGGAAGGTATTTATGACCAAAGGAAACTTGCAGACAGTCAGTCTGCCAAACAAGACGCTGAAGGACTTCGAACTGATCCGTGCCAGTGAGATCGAGCCAAAAGAGATTTCCTGGCTGTGGTATCCGTTCATCCCTTTCAGCAAAGTAACGCTCCTGCAGGGCGACCCCGGCGATGGAAAAAGCACGTTCATGCTGACCATTGCGGCCCTGCTCACCCGTGGAGCGCCCTTACCTTTTGCGGAACCTGAGTCGCCGCCGGAGCCGATGAATGTCATCTATCAAACGACGGAAGATGATGCGGCGGATACTGTCGTTCCCCGTTTTATCAAAGCCAAAGGCGACAGAGAAAAGCTGCTTTTTATCAGTGAAAAGGTCAAACCGATTTCCTTTGATGATGACAGGATAGAAGCCGCGATCAAAGATACCGGTGCGAAGATGTTGATCCTCGATCCCCTGTCCTCGTATATCGGTGACTGTCAGATCAACGCCGCAAACGAAGTCAGACCGCGCTTCAATCACCTGATCCGAGTAGCGAAGGAGACCGGCTGCGCTATCGTCATCATCAACCACCTGAACAAGATGTTCGGAATCAAGGCGATTTACCGCACACCCGGCTCTATCGATATTGTCGGCGCCGTGAGGAGTTCGCTTCTCATTGGAAGAGACAAGACCGATGAAAACTGCAGAATCCTGGTTCAGCAGAAAGCGAACCTCGCTCCCACGGGAGCCGCAATCAAGTTCTCTATCGGAGAGGACGGCATTGCCTTTCTCGAGGAAATCGAGCTGACAGCGGATGAGCTGCTTTCCGGCTTTTCTCAGCCGGGCGGCAGACCCGATGTGAAAATGCAGGAGGCGATCAGGCTCATCCGCGCGCTTCTGATGCAGCACAACGATCTGGCGGCATCGGTGTGCGAGACGAAGCTGCGCGAAGCCGGCATCAGCAAATCGACGGCAAAGAAAGCCAAGCGAACGCTCGGAGTTGAGTCATTCAAATCCGGGTTCGCCTGGCTGTGGCGTTTGCCGGAGGACAGCGAGGATTGAGGGCGTCAAGGGGGAACGCCTTGGCCGGGTACAGGGCGGCAGCGCATGTGCAGGTTGAGGGCCGCAGGCCCCATCGGGTCAAGGGCGAAGCGCCTTGCCCACAGGCATCTTTCGGCAAAGCTGAAAGTGTCATAGTGGGTTACGCACTTTGAAAAAGCGCGTAACGGCCCCGCAGCCTGTTTCTCGCGTCGAGGAAGGAGGATGTTTATGGCGAGAAAAAATATGAGCGTGGCAAGAGTTGAAAAGCTCTCCGCTGCAAAGATCGGCAAAGCGGAAAGACACAATGAGAGGAAGAATGAATCCTACGCAAATCTCAACGTGGAGCCTGAACGCATACCGTTCAACGTGAGTTTCAAGTCAACGGACGGTCTGACCTACAGCGAGTATTTTGACAAACTGCTCTCCGATGGGAAAATCTCCACAAGAGGTCTCAAGGCAGACGCGACACTGTTCAACGAGATGGTCATCGACGTGAACACGGAGTATTTTGAGGAACACGGAGGCTATGAATACGCCAGAAAGTTCTACGAAGAAGCCTACCGATTCTGCTGCGATTTCTACGGAGAGGACAACATCGTTTCCGCCGTCATGCACTCTGACGAGATCAACAGGGAGGTCTCTGAACGTCTTGGCAAGCCGGTGTATCACTACCATCTTCATGTGGTGGCGATCCCGACAGTCGATAAGGAGATCCGCTGGTCGAAACGATGTAAGGACGAAGCATTGCGAGGCACTGTCCGGGAGGTGATACGTCAGGTCTCGCACTCGAAAAAATGGAAGAACACGGTGCCGATGCTCAACGAACGCGGAGAGCCGGTGCTGAACAAATCCGGCAAGCCTGTATTTGTGAAATCGTACAGCATCCTTCAGGATGACCTGCTCGATCACATGAGGGCTGCCGGATTTGTTGATGTTGAGCGCGGTTCGCGCGGCAGCACAGCCGAACACCTGACAAGCCTGGAATATCAAATTCAGCAGGATCAGGCAAGACTCGAGACCATTCAGACCTCGGCTGAGGAACAGGAAAGCAAGCTGTCTGCTGTGGAGAAAAAGCTGTCCGAAACACAGATCACTTACAAGAAAAACGAAGGAATTGCAAAATCTTTCAACGAAATTGAGACGATGGGTAAGAAAGGACTGACCGGTAAATACACCGTCTCAAAGGAAGATTACCAGGCACTGACCTCGCTGGCACAGGAAGGTATTTCCTCCCGGGGCGAGATCGGAAGGCTCAACGACAAAATCGGGTATTACTCCCGGCGCGTCAGTTCGCTTTCTGCCTCCGTGAGCCGTCTGGAAGAAAAGCTTGCAGAAATTACCGAGAAGTATGACCGCCTTGTGGAGCTCACCAGACCGTATTTGGAATCATTACAGAAGTTCCCGGAGAAGATAAAAGAATTTTTTGACAAGCTGTTTCCAGCAAAACAACAGGAATCGGAACATGGGCAGTCGGAAATGGAGCCGGGCCAAAAGCGCAAGGAAGACTGGAAGCGAAAAGGACCTCAGCGATGAGACCATAAAACTTCTTGTCCTCTTGTCCGCAATCAATCAGATTAGGCAGCCGATGAAACGGTTGTCCTTTTTCTATTTTCAGGGGGTGATACAATTTCAATTTTTGATGCTGTAAAAAGCAGCATATCAACAAAGCAAGCCGTGGAGTTTTACGGCATCAAGCTGAACAAGGGGGGATTTGCCCAGTGTCCGTTTCATGCGGATGATTCGCCCAGCTTCAAGGTTTATGATGACGGTTTCTATTGCTTCGGGTGTCTTGAACATGGCGACGTGATCGATTTCGTGTCCAAACTGTTCGGCCTGGACGCGAAAGAAGCTGCGGAGAAGCTGGCTGCTGATTTCGGAATCGGTGACATTTCCTTCTGTCCGGTGAAACCCGTTCAGCTGGAAAAATCAGAGGATGAGAAAAACCGAGAACGGCTCAACGAGAGTTGGGCCGTTCTCTGCGACTATCTTCATCTCCTGTGGGACTGGAAGAATCAATATCTGCCAGACAGAAAGGATGAGAACTGGCATCCGCTGTTCTGTGAGGCATTGCAGAATACCGACCGGGTCGATTATCTGCTGGACTGTATTTGGGACTGTCAGGCAAGCGAGGCTCCGGCTCTGCTGGAGCAGATCGGAGGTGAAATTGATCGCTATCGAACGAGAATTGAACAAGAGAGAGGAAGTGAAATCCATGGAAGAAAATGAAGGAATCATGGTTCAGAGGATCGGAAACGTCCTTTACACTGTCAGGCTGAAACCGTCCGAAGGGGCAAAAGAAAGCTATGAAACGAAGCTCCGCAGAATGATAGAAAAGGCCGCAGAATCAGGCTTTTCCGGCTCTGACGGGCAGCACTGAACAATGAAATTTGTCACGGATGAAGGGAATATCGAAAAAAGTCTTGACAAAGTCTGTCTGAAAGGAACCGTCTTAACGGAGTGCGGAAAGCTGCTGCTGCGCAACGGCTACCG
>CALLZZ010000143.1 GCA_937858235.1 uncultured Clostridia bacterium | reverse complement strand
TAGCACACCTCATTTCTTTTACAATTCGAATGGCATCATAAAAAAGACTTGAACGTTCTCCGTCCAAGCCATCACGCTTACCCGCCACTGACATATCCTGACAAGGTGAGCCAAATGTAATTATATCAACCGGTTCAATCTTGCCACCATCCAAGCAAGAGACATCACCGTAGTGTTTCATAAAAGGCAGCCTTTTTGTTGTAACCCGTAAAGGAAACGGCTCAATTTCGGATGCCCATAACGGCTTGATACCACAGAGCAGACCACCCAAAGGAAAACCACCGCTGCCGTCAAACAGTGAGCCGAGGGTAAGTTTATGCATCATCGGCACTCACCTCCAGCAGATCACTATATCGGATTTCAGAGCCTTCTCTCAAAAGAAATACACCATCTGCGCTTCCGACTTGCTCAATATATCTCTTTACAATGACATCACAGTATTTTTCATCCAGTTCGATGGTATAGCATATCCTGTCCGTTTGCTCACAGGCGATAAGGGTAGAACCACTTCCGCCAAAGGGATCGAGTACAATACAATTTGACAAACTGCTATTTAAAATTGGATAGGCTACCAATGCTACCGGTTTCATTGTCGGATGGTCAGCATTTTTCTTTGGCTTTTCAAATTCCCATATAGTAGTTTGTTTTCTATCGGCATACCAGTTGTGCTTGCCGGACTTCTTCCAACCAAAAAGAACAGGCTCATGCTGCCATTGATAAGGGGAGCGACCGAGAACAAGGGACTGCTTTTTCCAAATGCAAGTGCCTGAGAGATAGAAGCCGGCATCTGAAAATGCCTTTCTGAAATTCAAACCTTCAGTATCTGCATGGAACACATAAATAGAAGCATCCTTCGCCATTGCTACTTCAGTGTTTTGAAAAGCCGAGAGCAAGAATGTATAAAACGCTTCATTGTCCATGTTATCGTTTTTGATTTTGCCCGCTGATCCTTCATAGTTGACGTTGTACGGAGGGTCGGTTACCACAAGGTTTGCGAGTTTCCCGTCCATCAGTAGTGTGAAAGTGTCAGCCTTGGTGGAATCACCGCAGACAAGCCTGTGCTGTCCAAGCTTCCATACATCTCCTTGCTTGGTGAGTGCAGGCTTTTGCAGTTCTGCATCTACATCGAAGTCATCTTCATGAATACCATCCTTAAGTGAATCCTTAAACAATGCATCCAGTTCAGCAGGCTCAAATCCGGTGAGGGATACGTCAAAGTCAGCCCCTTGCAGGTCGGCAATTAAGAGCATCAATTTGTCTTTATCCCAGTCACCGCTTATTTTATTGAGAGCGATATTGAGTGCCTTTTCTTTTTCCTCGTTCATCTCGATAACCACACACTCAACTTCAGTGATACCCATATCAAGTAGCACCTTCAAACGCTGATGGCCACCGACAACATGAGATGTGGTCTTATTCCATATAACGGGTTCAACATAGCCGAATTGTTCCATGGAGCGTTTTAGCTTTTCATATTCTGGGTCACCCGGTTTCAAGTCTTTACGAGGATTATAATCGGCTGGAATCAATAGCTCAGTTTTCAGTTTTTCTATCTGCATATAATTCAGCCGCCTTTCTTATATTCGTGTACATATTGACATTCTCCCACGGAAACAAACTTGAATTAAAATGCCCGTAAACTGCCGTATCGGAATAGATGGCATTTCTTAAGTGTAGTTTTTCAATGATTGCGGCAGGTCTGAGGTTAAACACTTCCTGCACAATATTGGTAAGCTGATCATCAGTGACCTTACCTGTACCAAAGGAGGTAACATCGACCGCCACAGGATTTGCCCTTCCTATGGCATAAGAAAGAGCGACCTCACATTTTTCTGCAAGACCGCTCCAAACAATATTCTTCGCAATGTACCGTGCCATGTAGGCACCACTTCGGTCAACCTTAGTCGGGTCCTTGCCACAAAGGGCGCCTCCGCCGTGGGAGGCAAGACCGCCATAGGTGTCAACCATGATTTTTCTTCCGGTCAATCCTGTGTCAGCAGCAGGACCACCTTCAACAAATCTACCCGAAGGGTTAATAAGGATTTCAGTACCATCATCAAATGGAAAATCCTCAAAGCACTGCCATAGTACATTATTATGGATATCTGCTTTCAATTCTTCCTGGGTTTTGTTCTTATCATGCTGGACTGAAACTACAATCGTCTTAACACGTCTTGGCTTACCGTCCTCATATTCTACTGTAACCTGTGCTTTGCCATCCGGCAGAATTCCTTTAATGAGTTTTCCTTTGCGACAGTCATCAATACGCTTTACGATACGATGGGAAAGTATCAACGGGAGGGGTAGGTTCTTACTGGTTTCGTTTGTTGCGTAACCGTAAACCGTGCCTTGATCTCCGGCTCCGATAGAACCATACGGGTCAGTAATACCATTTCTCACTTCAAGTGCAGTATCTACACCTGCCGCAATGTCCGCACTTTGCTGATGTACGAATACAAATACTACGAACTTCCAGGGATTATATCCGACCTCTCGAAGTACATTTTTTACGATGAAACGGATATCCACTTTACCGCTGCAGGTGATTTCGCCCGCTACGATAATTTTGCCTTTAGTAGCCATAACCTCACAGGCCACACGAGAAGCTTTATCCTTACGCATACAAGCATCCAGAATATTATCAGCAATGAGGTCACAAAGCTTATCCGGATGTCCCATGCAGACACTTTCAGCTGTTTTATAAGTAATCATATTTTTCTCCAATCTTATTTATTTTCCTCGCCTTGCTGTGAGCAGACGTTCCATTACATCGTCCTGTGGATTAACGCCGCTATATTCACCGGTGCAGTTTTCTTTGACAATCTGGAATATCTCCATCCACAACCGGTTGGTTTGATTCATGTAATTCTGACCCATTGCCACATATGGACTTTGAATGGCATTACCCGTAGTTGGGTGTTTTGCTAAAAAGC
>CALLZZ010000142.1 GCA_937858235.1 uncultured Clostridia bacterium | reverse complement strand
ATAACTCTTTTGGTTTTTCATTTTTACAGTTTTGAAAAAATGGGGAAACTCAAATAATCATACTACTTTTGCTGAAAGATTTATGTTTTTAAGTAAAAAGGCTAAAAAAAACTAAAATCCTCACTTGAACCATATTTTTATTATGGAGCGATTAAAGCGCTGGTTGAATGAAATCAGCAGCTATCCCAAGGATGCAGGAGCTGTTTCGGTGCTGGCATAGCTTTTAAATGATGCGTTAAATACAAAAGTAGTGACAAATGGTCACACTACAAAAACGAAACGCTGCTGTACAATGAAACGGTACAGTGGCGTTTTTTTATATTTTATAGGAGGTGAAGGCATGAAGGGAAGGCCCATTACCAAGGTGGAGCCGCTGGAAAACGGCGTTTTACGAGTGACCTTTGACACAGGGAACTGTGTGACGATTGATATGAAGCAAAGCTTTGATATCTTTCGTTTCGGAGCATTGAAAAGCACGGATATCTGGCGGAGTGCAGACACAGACGGCGGCTTTGTCCACTGGTACAAAAACGGATTACCAGTGGCAGAATTAGCCTATAACGAAATTATGAAAATGACTTTAGGAGAGTCTTATTAGAATGGAGCAATGAAATAAGATAAAGAGGTATTGGAATTGCAGGAGGTGGTGGTGAGGGTCATTGGAAAAAGAAATAGGAATTTTACTAAGAATATCAATATATAGGAGGAAGTATCAAATGTTAAAACAACAAAAAAACAACAAAATCCTGTTGCTGCTGTCGGTGTGCATTATGCTGACTATGCTGCTGCAGGTAGCATACGCTGCTGACCATACTATCAATATTACACAGCAGCCTGCGTCATCTCTGACGGGGGTTACTGGAGAAAGTCCCGGTACAATCTCAGTTGAGGCTACCACTACCAACGGTGCACCCATCACTTATCAATGGTGGTGTATATTAGAATCTGGAACTAGCCATACAGTTGGGACTGATGCGAACACCTTCAAAATTTCTTCGGATCTTGTGCCCGGAACATATGAATATTACTGCGATTTAAAGGCGGAAGGCTGTGATGCGATAGAAAGTGAAAAAACAACAGTAACTGTAAATAAAGCAACATATACCGGAATACAGTCGGATACCTTTTATGTAAAAGCTGATCAGTCAACACTGAACAATGAGTATATCTTACCTAATGTACCCATGAGCGATATGACGTATACGATAGAAGACAACGGAGGCAATCTGGTTACAGGGACGGGTGAACTCAAGAGGGATGCATCCACTGATTGGAGATGGATATTGATCTTTAACACAGCTAGCAAGCCCGCCGGTACTGAGGAAGATATCATACTCAAAATCAATGGAGGCTATTGCTATAATGACAGTTCCTTTACACTTACTGTGAAGGCAGGAAAGCTGCCTGTAAGTATTACCGGAATTGACGGAACTGATGCTGAATATTCAGGCAATCCACAGAAGGGCTATACTGGTGAGCCGCAGACAGGCGGATTTACAGGAGCTTTGAACCATCATTATAATGGTAGAAATACTACCGTCTACGATAGTGGAACAGCCCCTACCGATGCAGGGGATTATACTGTCACCTTATCCATACCGGAGGACGCAGATTATAGCGGCTCAAAAACCATTGATTTTTCTATTAAGAAAAAGGAAGTAAAGGTATGGCTCGTTAATTACGTCATGGTCCAAGGGGAGGAGCTTCCTACATCAGATTCTATCTATGTAAACTATATTGGTTTTGTGGCAGGTGATAATAGTGATAACTCCATATCTACGTGGGCAGTACCTAAGCTGAATGTAAGTGATAGCAATACCCCAGGGGTAAGTGATATCGACTTTAAAACAGAGGCAACATTAGTGACTGAGAAAGAGAAGAATTACACTCTCAAGCATGAAAAGAGTGAGCTTACCATACAAGCAAAGACTTATTGCGTTATAGTAGAAGGAAGTTATGCACCTACGTCCGGGGTGGGAGATTA
Organism: uncultured Clostridia bacterium; assembly: GCA_937858235.1. Lineage (GTDB taxonomy): Bacteria > Bacillota > Clostridia > Oscillospirales > Oscillospiraceae > Onthomonas. The sequence continues at coordinate 876 of CALLZZ010000142.1, read as the reverse complement.
TTATTCGAATGATACTGTTAATATAGATGCAGGAACCCGTGACGGCTATACCTTTGTCAACTGGACTTCTCCCGATGGTGTGAGCTTTGCCAATCCAGGCAGTGCTTCAACTACCTTTATCATGCCCGGCAAAGACGTAACCGTGACCGCCAACTGGACTTACAACAGCGGCGGAGGCGGCGGTGGAGGCAGTTCATCCAATACAAATGCTACCCTTTCTGATTCTAAAGTTGAGTTTGACAAAAATGAAGGGGATGACCTAAAAGTTACTTTAAAAAGTGGCAGCTATAACCTAAGAAGTATCAAAAATGGCTCCTATACACTTAGAGAAGGAAAGGATTATACTATAAGCGGAAGAATTGTTACTATAAAAGCCTCATATTTGGATTCACTTGAAGAAGGAAAGCATTCTTTAACCTTTGATATGAATGGAGGCACAGATCCAGTTATGACTATTATAGTTAAAGATACTACCGAAACAGATCCTCAAGAAGAAAAGCTTCACGTTGAAGAAACTGTTAACTTTGAGGATGTTAAATCCAGTGACTGGTTCTACGATGCTGTGAACTATGTCTATAATGCTGGACTAATGAAAGGTAACAACGACACCACCTCCAGTTCTTATGCTGATACAACAAGAGGGATGATTGTCACCATTTTACACAGACTTGAAGGTTCACCAAAAGCAAATACAGCCAATGATTTCACAGATGTAGGATTAGATAAATATTTTACAGATGCAGTAGCTTGGGCGAGTGAGAATAAAATCGTGAGCGGCTATGGCAACGGTATATTTGGTTATGAGAATTCCATTACCCGTGAACAGCTGGCTGTAATCCTGATGAATTATGCAAAGTACAAAGGCTATGATGTGTC
>CALLZZ010000141.1 GCA_937858235.1 uncultured Clostridia bacterium | reverse complement strand
CCCAAAATTGCGACCTTTTTCAGAGGAGGACGCCGGTAGAATTGACGCTTACGTCAATTATAGTCGCTTCCTGGAGCTGTTTACCGATGTCGATGCCGACTATGTACATTCGTAACACTCCTTTAATTCAGATTTTGTATGATTGAACTTCTCATTCTACACAGACTATAACCTACTGCAAAAGGAGAAGTCGGCGTATAACCGCAATATCCCGCTCATTAATGTAATCCCATAAAGGGAAATGGACCGAGTCGCAAGGTGGAAAAGGAATTCTCACCCTATACAAGTTTATTATAGGAGGGTAAATTAATGAACTGTCAATTTCGTCATATGGTAAGTCGCAAAGCCTTGTCGATAACACTAGCTTTACTTGTGCTGTTTTTAGTTACGCCGTTGCAAGTACAAGCCCAAGTGTCTAATGCTTCCTCGGTAGAGGAAGTCAGCTTAACATTCGGTGCTACAGCCGAGGAGGATGTGGCACAAGGGATGACCTATCGCTTTGGAGACTTCAATTCAGGTGTTCGTTTTACTGCTGAGGAAGCGGAAGGCCAGCCTGCTTGGAGTACTTCTCTGGAGAAAGATACATTATTTATTTACTGTATGCCGGATTCCTCTTTTTTTGATGAGGCAGATTTCAAATATAAAGTAACGGTGACTTATCTCGACAGAGGGATCGGCAATTTTGGAATAGATTATAACAAATATTCGAGCACGGTTCCTGTTGTTCATTTGAAAGACACTGGTAAATGGTTAACACATTCGTTTATTTTCAATACCGACCAGTTTGGAAAAGATAAAAGCACTCTACGAATCGGTGTGTATGCCAAAAACATGGGACAAAGCAAAGCAGATGTTTGCTTTTCTAAAATTAGCATTTCGAAACTCCCTGCTGAACCATCTGTGACGGCAGACATCACAGGCAATGTGAGTGCAGGTACCGATATATCTCTTACCGCAAAAGATCCACAGGCCAAGGTCTACTATACAGAGGATGGTTCTGATCCGAGAATGTCGGGCCAGAAATATTCTAATAAAATCCGGATTGAACATTCGGTTACGATCCTAGCCTGCGCCAAAACGGCCAACTCGGTAAGTGAGGTATGTGAGCTAAAATATTTTACGGGGCCGGTTACAGCCGATTTTGGGAACAATCAGCCTTTTGACCAAGGTGTTTTCGCCTGGGGTGGAGACAACAGCGGCAATATTGACCGCAAAGTGCTGGATAGTCGATCCTATTGGGGTTGCGGCGGGGATTATGCGCCGTATGTTTACTGTGATGTGGATGACGATTATCTCTATGGCGACCAGGATGCCGATATTATGGTGGAATATTTGGATGCTGGCACAGGATTTTTCACTATCCAGTACGTTGACACAGATGGACAGTGGAAGCCTGCTGCTCAGGTGCAGTTGCAAGACACAGGAACAGTTAAAACTCATACCTTCGTAAAACCAACTGATTTGGTTTTCCAAAACAATACGGGTAATGGTGATTTTCGTTTGAGCACCTATGAAAGCCAGTGGGGCGGCGCCTCCAAGATGGAAGTCCTGTTTTCAAAAGTTATGGTTTTGAAAATACCTACCGGGGGCAGAGAAAAAGTGACAGCCAATATTACCGGAATTGTGCAGGCAGGCACTAAAGTCTGCCTAATTTCGCCAGTTGCCGGTGCGGATATTTATTATACGTTGAATGGGTCCGATCCGTGTGATTCTGACAATACAGGAAGGTTCCGATATGAGGATGGTTCGCCAATCGTAATTGAAAAGACAACTACTATTCTGGCAGCTGCATTAGAGTCAGGAATGGTATATACGAATCCGACTGCCCTCAAGTATTTTGTCGGGGCGGTCACCGCCACGCTGAATGAAGCCCCTGATTTTACCGATGGAATCCGTGCATGGGCGGGAGATGATGGCTCCAAGGTAGAAAAAGTCCTCCGGAATGACCGAGAGTGCTGGTATGTGCCGGGAAAAGATAACGGATTGTTTATTTACTGTGATGTGGATGACCAGTATGTCTACGACGAAAGTGGGGAGGTGGACATTTCAGTTGATTACTTGGATGTTGGTTCAGGAAAATTTTCCCTTTCCTATGGATCAGGGGATGCTGAGATAGTTACGCTCGGAAACACAGGCCAGTGGAAAACATATACATTTGCTCTTAATAATGTGCCGCTCGGAAACCATATTAACGATGCGGATTTCCGCGTCGCTCTCTGGACAGGTTCTATGGGAACCAGCTCAGAGGGGGTATGTTTTTCCAAAATCAGCGTGCTCAAAAAAGCGGCTATGGAAGTGCTACAAGTCAGTGCGACCAGTGAGAGCAAAAAAGCTGGAAATATTTTTATCAACGATGAGCCTTATGACCTGGTCGCTTTATTTCAGAATAAATTGACAGAAACGCTCACGTGTACGATTAATTTTCAAGTTAGGGATCAGGACGGCGCTACGCTGATTACCAAAACCCAGGATATTGAGCTAGCGGAGCTTCAAAAACAGACACTTCCGGTCGATTTGAGCTCAATCAAACAGTATGGAGCTTTTACGCTATCAATTGATGTCATAAGGGACGGAAAAACCATACAAGAGACGGAAATCCCATTCAGCCGCAGTCTTGCTAAGAATCGGGAGACCGTCAACGACGATAAAGTAGGAGTGTGTACGCATTTCGCCCAGAAAAAGGGGAACGTTGAAATCAATTTGGAACTTGCCAGAGAAGCGGGAGTCAAGTGGATCCGGGACGAAATGAGTTGGAGTGAAGCCGAGACCGAAAAAGGAACAATTCAAATCCTTCCCGAATGGGACACCTATGTTCAGTCAGCCTACGCCAAGGGCATTAATGTCCTATTGTGTCTTGATTACGGGAATTCGCTGTACGGTGGTAGTGCCCCGGAAACCGACGAGCAGATCGAAGGTTATGCACGCTACTGCGCCACTCTTGCACGGCATTTTACACAGATTCAGTATTTTGAAATTTGGAACGAGTGGAATGGAGGCATGGGAAATCCCCAACATCTGTCAGTAGAACAATACAGCCGGATGTTGGTAAAGGCAAGCTGTGCCATTAAAGCGGTGCGACCAGATGCCAAGATTATAGGTGGCGCCGTTTCGAGTGCTGATATATCCTGGTTGAGCCGGATGGTTGCATGCGACGGGGTGTACGATGCCATCGACGCAGTTTCAATGCACCCATATTGCTATCCCTCCAGTCCAGAAAATGGCGGATTAGAATCCAATCTGATCAATTGTCGGAATATATTTGGTGACAAACAGCCAAAACCGGTGTGGATCACGGAAATTGGTTGGCCCACTCATAATGTAAACGAGGGCGGTGTGACCGAGACG
>CALLZZ010000140.1 GCA_937858235.1 uncultured Clostridia bacterium | reverse complement strand
GGGGATAAAGAAAACCGCCCCGCGGCGGCTCTTCGTTTATTTAAACTGTTCCAGAAAGGCGGCGGGATCTTTCGCCGGGACCGGGGAATCGGCGTAGTCGGAAAGATCGCGCGTGACGATGCAATCGGCCTTGATCCGCTTCGCGCACTGCGCGGCCAGCGCGTCCTCATAGTCGGCCATGTCGAGATCCATCGCGTTCAGGACATCGGCTTTCCCCACGTCCGCGATATCCACGATGGAACAGAGCGTCCGGACGGCTTCCAGTGTTTTTTCTCTCCCGGCCACCTTGCGCACGACATAGTAGATGTCGGTGACGGCGTTGGACGTGATGAAGCCGTCGATTTCTCCGCTCTCGCAAAGCGCCAGCACCTGTTCGGCATGATCCGCGAAGGGCGTCCGGTCGGCGAGGTAGTCGATGACGACGTTTGTGTCAATCAGGATTTTCATTGTACCTGCCCAGCCTTTCCTCGCGGATTTCGTTGCGGGTGAGGTCGGCGCCCTTGATGATGCCGCGCAGGGACTTGAGCGCGGCTTTCTTTTTGCCCCTGACGTTTGTGAGGAGCGCGACGTCCTTTCCGTTGCGGGTGATGATGATGTCCTCGGCAGCGGCGCGCTCGATATACTTTCCCATGTTTGTCTTAAGTTCGGTAGTTGACACACGCATATCGTTCACTCCTTTCGATCGCGCTGCGTTCATTTATATTATACTCATTGTGTGCGATTTAGTCAACAAATTAAGTGCTAATTTCAGAAATCATTGACCGGGTTGGGGCGGTCAAATCTCTAAAATTTTTTCGAGCGGACAGCGGCGTGGGGCTTCGCGCTGAAAAACGCGGTTTCAAACGGCGAAATAACCCCGGCGCGCAAGGAGTGTGAAGAATATGGCGAAAGACGGCACCTGCAGAGGCGGCGCGAGGCTCGGTTCCGGACAAAAAAAGAAGCCTATCGCGGATAAAATTTTAGACGGAAACCCCGGCCATAGGAAATTGACCGTGATGGAATTCACCGACACGGCTGATCTCACGGGCGAGGCGATGCCGGAGCCGAGGGGTTATTTGAAAGCAAAGCAAAAAGATGGCTCAACAACGCTGGCGGCGGAGGTTTTTCATAATACGTGGATGTGGCTCAACGAACGCGGCTGCGCTCAATTCGTCACCACCCAGCTCATCGAGCAATACGCGCAAAGTGTGGCGCGATGGATTCAGTGCGAACAGGCGATTAACGAGTTCGGTTTTTTGGCAAAGCATCCTACCACAGGTAACGCAATACCATCGCCGTATGTGTCGATGTCGCAGAATTTTATGAAGCAGGCCAACAATATCTGGTTTCAGATCTATCAGGTGGTGCGGGAAAACTGCACGACGGATTATCGTGGCGCGACGCCGCACGACGACGCAATGGAGCGCCTGCTCGCGTTAAGAAGAGGTGGCTGATTTGAACATACAGAAAATCAAGGCCGAGCTCTTGAATCCCGCCGCGTATAATCCGCGCAGGGATTTGAAGCCCGGCGACGCGGAATATGAAAAACTCAAGCGTTCCATTGAGCAGTTCGGTTACGTTGAGCCGGTCATTTGGAATAAGACTACCGGCAATGTGGTCGGCGGTCATCAGCGTTTGAAGGTGCTGCTCGACCTCGGTCAGACGGAAATCGACTGCGTGGTCGTGGAGCTGGACGGGCAGCGGGAAAAAGCGCTCAACCTCGCCCTCAATAAAATACAGGGCGACTGGGACGAGACGAAGCTCTCCGCGCTCATGGCGGAGTTTGACGCAACGACCTTCGACGTGTCCCTTGCCGGCTTCGATGCCGACGAGGTGGACGCGCTTCTCAACAAGTTTTACTCGAAGGACGCCGTGCAGGACGATTTCGATGCGGATAAAGAAAAGGCGGCAATCGAGGCGTCCGGCGAAACGCGCACAAAGCGCGGCGACATTTGGCTGCTGGGCAATCATCGTCTGCTGTGCGGCGATTCGACCTCCGACGCAGACTTCGTCCGTCTCATGGACGGCGCTCACGCCCAGTGCGCCGTAACGTCCCCGCCATACGGCGTGGGCAAGGAATATGAAAAAGCCGGAATCGAGCCGTGGTTTGACACCATGCGCCCCGCCATCAAAAACATCTGCCGTCATGCGGACATCGTGTGCTGGAACATCGGCGACCTGTTCGCCACCGGCTCGCAGTTTATTGAGCCGACGGAGATGTATTCGGTACAGCTCTTCGGCGACAATGGCTTCCGCCCTATCTGGATTCGGATATGGAAGAAGCAGGGCATGAATTTCGGCGTCAATCCGTATCACCTGGTCACCAACAAACCCGTGCAGCAGTACGAATACATCACGGCGCTGGCGGCGAACGAGACCGAGGAGTATAACGACCAGGAATTTGCCTGGGTATCCGCGTTTGCCGGACACAGCTATAAATTCGTGAAGCGGCTCACCAAGGACGAGCGTAAAAAGTGGGGCTACGCCGGTATCTGGGAAATCAACACCGTCCGCGCGAACAAAGACCACCCGGCCATGTTCCCGGTGGAGCTGCCGTGGCGCTGCATCAAAATGCATTCAGACCGTGGCGGCGCGGTCTTGGAACCGTTCGCCGGATGCGGCACAACGCTCATCGCCTGCGAGCAGACCGAACGCCGATGCTACGCGATGGAGCTTTCGCCGACCTACTGTGACCTTACCGTCAAGCGTTGGGAAAATTTCACCGGTGAGCACGCCGTCAAGCCGGAGGTGTGAACATGGATATACGAAAAATACCGGCGGCGAAGCTCAATCCCGCCGCATATAACCCGCGCAAAGACCTCAAACCCGGCGACGCCGAGTATGAGAAGCTGCGCCGCTCCATTGAGGAATTCGGCTATGTGGAGCCTATTATCTGGAACAGCCGGACGGGCAACATCGTCGGCGGCCACCAGCGGTATAAGGTCCTCGCAGCGCTTGGCTACGACGAGGTGGATTGCGTGGTGCTGGACATAGACGAGAACAAGGAAAAAGCCCTGAACGTGGCGCTTAACAAAATATCCGGCGAGTTTGACATCCCGCTTTTGACCGACCTGTTGAAGGACATCGGCGCAAGCGGCTTTGACGTGTCGCTCACCGGCTTCGACGCCGCCGAAATGGACGCCCTGTTCAAGGACAGCGTGGTCGCGGGCATCAAGGAGGACGATTTCGACGAGCCGCTGCCG
>CALLZZ010000139.1 GCA_937858235.1 uncultured Clostridia bacterium | reverse complement strand
TCCGGAGAACTATCCATTGCCAACCTCGGCTCCGCTAAATGATGATTTATCGCTGCGTTGTTTTCAATTTTATCGTCCAGCGAGCCAAGGATTCGGGCAATTGCCCTTTGCTTCTCTATATCGGTCGGCACAGAAACGGTTATCCCCCTCATCACAGAACCGGAAACCTCTTTGAAAGTCGTGCCGCTCCCCATATTCTCTATCCTGTCGCGGTTGTGGACGAGCAGATAATAAAGGAACAGGTAGTCTGTGTCGGCATTTGGGACAATACTCTTGAAACCCTGATTGGTGCAGATTTCGTTTTCTGCAATCGCCACATAGCCTATCGGAGCGCGGGAAGTAAATAGGACGCTGTGCGGCGGCATAAGCCGTGCCGAGCAGGTGTTCAAGCCGTCAGTCGTTATATTACGCTCCCCACGACAAATAAAACGCCCATGAAAGGTCGATAGGTCTTTCGGCGTTATCCACGGGATGTCCCCGCCGTAATAACTTTCGTTTTTTGTGGACGGCGTGGCCCCTCCGATGATTTCGCCAAGATCTGCCAAAGTGCAATTTTTCCAGTTGCTCATATAGTCCGCTTCCTTATCCAATGTATTTCCTGTGAGAATTTTTGACGTTCGTCTGATTGACCATGGCGTAGTGCATGGTTGTATCTATCTTTACATGACCAAGTAACCTCTGAACCTGCTCAATGGGCATTCCCTTGTCGATAGCTCGCGTTGCCAGTGTTCGCCTGAACTTGTGCGGATGTACCTTCTGCATATCTGCCCGCTTGCCGATTTCACGCAGCCGCGTTTCCACGCCGCCTATCAGCAGCCGCTTGCGGGGGAGGGGCAGCGACACAAACAGCGCGGGGTTGTCGTCATTGCGTCCGTCGAGATAGTTCAGAAGGTGGATTTTCGTCCGGGCATCGAAGTAGACAACCCGCTCGCTGTCACCCTTGCCGAACACCACGCACTCTCGCTCATGAAAATTGATGTCCTCGCGGTTTAGCCGCACCAGTTCGCCGACGCGCATACCTGTGGAGGCGAGCAGATCAATAATCGCCAAATCGCGGATTTCCTCGCAAGCGTCGCGGAGCAGTTCCAAACCCTCATCGGAAAAGGTCTCCTTGAGTGTCTTTTCAGTCTTGACCTTGTGGATACGCCGCACGGGGCTTTTGAATATGTAGTCCTCGTCTTCCAACCACCCGAAGAAGCTGCTGAAAATGCGTCGCATATTGTCAATCGTCACTTTGCTTGAGCCTCGTTCTTTTTGATAGTCGGCAAGGTAACCGCGTAGGTCGTCCGTGCAGATTTCCCGTACAGGCTTTTTTATTGTGTCAATCATATTGCAGATGGTCGCATTGTAATATTTCAGAGACTTTTCCGAACAGCCTTCAATGCGTTTTGCAGCGATAAACACTTCGAGTAATCCTCCGTTTTCAGCGTTTTCCTGCGGATCGAGGGTTTTTCGTTCCGTAACTTCCACGTTATGGAGGCTGTGTGTAAGCACCCGCCGTAGTACCTCCAGTTGCGCATTATTAAGCAAATACGCCATGCTTGCCTGAATTTCTGTAATCAGTTTATCTTTCATTATTCTTCCTGCCTTTTGGTAATTATTTAGTTTATATCTGACAGGAGGAGTAAATCATCATTTAG
>CALLZZ010000138.1 GCA_937858235.1 uncultured Clostridia bacterium | reverse complement strand
CTGCTTCCGCCACGGCCTCCACTTCAGTTGCTTCTTCTGCTTCCGCCACGGCCTCCACTTCAGTTGCTTCTTCTGCTTCCGCCACGGCCTCAGATACGCCTTCCGTTACCGGAGCCTCTTCTGTATGCAGAGCATCCTCGTCAAAGAGGGTTTCCTCCAGTTCGGGTTCGTCAGCATTGGATTCGCTCTTGATGTCGATTTTGTAGCCGGTCAGCTTGGCAGCCAGCCGGGCGTTCTGCCCCTCCTTGCCGATGGCTAGGGAGAGCTGATCATCGGGTACCACCACACGGCAGGTTTTCAGCTCCTGGTTGCAGCGCACATCCAGCACGTCAGACGGAGACAGTGCAGCGCTGATAAACTCTGCCGGTTCCTCGCTGAACTTGATGATGTCCACCTTTTCTCCGTGGAGTTCATCCACAACGGCGTTGACCCGGGCGCCTCGAGCACCGACGCAGGCACCGATGGGATCGACTTCCTCGTCGTTGGACCAGACCGCCATTTTGGTACGGCTGCCAGCCTCACGAGCGATGGAACGAATTTCCACCACGCCGTCGTAGATTTCAGGCACTTCCATCTCGAACAGACGGCGAACCAGACCGTAGTGGGTTCTGGAAATCAGCACCTGAGTACCCCGGGTACCGCGGCGAACCTCCACCACGTAGATCTTGACGCGGTCTCCCTCCCGATAGCTTTCCCCAGGTACCTGTTCTTTTGCAGTCAGCAGTGCTTCCGTACTCTCCCGGCCAGAGCCGATTTTCACATGGAGGGCACCGCTGCGGGGATCGGTACGCGTGACAACACCGGTAAGCAGTTCCTGGGTTTTTCCCGCGAACTCATCGTATACCATGTTCCGTTCTGCTTCCCGAATGCCTTGGACGATTACCTGGCGGGCAGTCTGGGCAGCGATGCGGCCAAAATTCTTCGGCTTTAACTCGCTGCTGACCACGTCCCCCAACTGTACGGTGGGCAGGAACCGGCGGGCATCCTCCAGTCCGATCTCGGTATCCGGATTGGTCACTTCCTCCACCACGTCCCGACGGACGATGATACGGACGGAGTTTTTCTCCGGATCGGTGAGCACGACAATGTTTTCCTCTGCGCCCTCGTGATCTCGCTTGTAGGCAGAGACCAACGCCTGGGTGATTTTTTCCATCATATATGTCTTGGAAATGCCCTTTTCCTGCTCAATCATGTCCAGGGCCATGAAAAATTCTTTTGCTTCCTCTTCCGGGGTCGGCCCTTTCTTCTTTGTGGTTCTTCTGGCCATGTCACAGCTTCACTCCTTTATTATATCCATGGCGCCGCGGGCAACGCGGTCACGCTGACCTGCCTCGTCGTTGTTAAAACGTCAAGTGCAGACGCACCTGTGCGATCTCTTTCTTGTCAACGGTCATCGTCTGACCGTCCGCCATGGTAATGGTCACCTGGCCTGCCTGATAGCCGGTGAGGGTACCAGTAAACAGTTTGCTTCCCTCTCTGGCACGGTAGAGCTTTACGTCTATCTCCTGACCCATGCACTGGGCAAAGTGCTCCGGCTTCTTCAGTGCCCGCTCCGCACCGGCGCTGCCCACCTCCAGCACATAGCTGCCCTCGACGGGGTCCGCCTGATCCAGCGCATCACTGAGGGGACGGCTCACCGCCTCGCACTGATTGATGGAAACGCCTTCCGCCGCATCCAGCAGCACTCGGAGATACCAAGTACCGCCTTCCCGCACATATTCCACATCCCACAGCGTACAGCCAGCCGCCTCTGCCAGAGGCAGTGCCAGCTCCGCAGCCAGTTCCGTAACCTTCTTCATAAAAAGCAGAACTCCTTCTAACATATTACTGCACCGAATATCGACCCCTGAACCCCTGACACAACTCCGTGTGCTCTGCGCGCAGCTCTTTTTCCATGGGCTGGCGGGAGCCAGGGGGCAGGGTAGGAGCAGATTCCAAGATACCCCGGACACAAAAAAGAGCGGGGCTGCGGCCCCACTCTTATGTTGATACTTACATTATCTTGATACTGATACTATAGCACAGTTTCCTTCTGATGGCAAGTTTTATAGCGATTTATTTTCACATAGCGTCTTTATGACTCCTCCAGAAGCCGTTTGACCACCCGCTCGCTGGCGTTTCCGTCGTCCAGATGGTTGAAACGCTGGTGGAACCGTTGATACTTCTCGTCGTAAGCCGGACGCGCCAAGTCTTCCGGGATGGCGGCAATCAGCTCCGCCTCAGTCTCCACAATGGGGCCGGGCAGCTCCTCCAGGCTCAGATAGAATCCGCGAATGTCATCCCGATAGGCTGCCAGATCATACATATAAAAGAGGATGGGCTTTTTCAGGTTAGCGTAGTCGAAGAACACCGAGGAGTAGTCGGTGATCAGCAGATCGGCAACAATGTAAAGCTCGTTGATGTCGGGCCAGCCGGACACATCGTAGACAAACCCTGCATAGGCGGCGAAGTCAAACTGGCTGGCCACCAGGTAGTGCGCCCGGAAAAGGATGATCACATCCTCTCCCAGCGCTTGACGGAGCCGGTCAAAATCCACCCCCAGCTGATAGCTGTAACCGGTACTGGAATCGTGCTGATTGTCCCGCCAGGTCGGCGCATAGAGGATCACCTTCCGCCCACCGATTGCCTCCGGGGTAATTTGAAGGGATTTTTTCACCCGCTCCACATCCGCCTCAGTGTGGTTCAGAAGAAAATCGTTCCGTGGATACCCCTCCTGAATCACCGCAGATTCTTTCCCAATGGCTTTCAGGTTCCAGGCAGAGGTGAATTTCTCCGTGGCGAACGCAGACGGCGACAGGATATAGCGAAACTTTGCCGCATCCAGATCGTATTTCTGACGAATCTCGCTGTTGCTGTTCATCACATTGCCGTTGGTCTCCAGGTCGTAGCCCAGCCGCTTTAAGGGTGTGCCGTGCCAGCACTCCAGGTAGACCTGATCGGCTCGGGGCCAGATATGATCGCTGACCCGGTAGTTAAAGATCCAGTATTTTGCCGCTGCCATGGCCTTCTGATAGGCAGAGCCGGCCCAGGCCACTACGGAGGTATTGGGGAATTGCTCCTCCAGCCACCGGAACCGCTGGGGCTGCTGGAATACCCACACATAGCGGTAGTTTTGATATTCCTCCCGGTTGACCATATACTCGTACAGGGCACGGGGGGAGTCGGAATAACCACGTCCGGAGAACACACAGAACACCATCAGGTTGGGATCAGTGACAACGCCCCGCACCGCCCGCCGATACACCCAGCCGCGGTAGCGAAAGAGCATATTCCGTACCAGCTTCCGTGCCGGCGGGCACACCTTGACGAAATCGTACATTCCCTTTTTCAACCACTGTTTTACCGTATGCTTGATGCTCCCCGCCATACCTTATACCTCCACAGGTTCTTTCTCTCTCCGCAGCCGGCTGGGCATCTGCTCCAGCAGGAATGCAGTAATCTCTTCTGTATTGTTCTTTTCACCGGTCTCGATGTACTTTTTCCGGTACTCCGTCAAGGCAGCCCAGTCATAGGTTTCCTCTGCCACTGCCTGCACCAGTGCCTCTGCCTCCCGGAAGGATGCGTTGGGCAGTTCCTGCCACAGGTCGATGTTCAGTCCCTGTTCCTGCTGGTACTCGTCGTAGTCGTACAGATACAAATACACCGGTTTGTCCAGAAGACTGGCCTCCAGGGAGGCAGCCGAGTAGTCGGTAACAATCCCATCACACACCTTGAGCATATCGTAGGTGGACCAGCCCTTGCCCACTTGGTGCTCCGGTGCCACGGTGAGATGGCTCATGGGGTGGGGCTTTACCAGCAGCGCCACGTCCTCCATCCCGGCAAAAGCAGCGGTCAGCGCTGCGGCACCTCGGGCCACGCCCTCCCGGAAGGTGGGCAGATAGAGGAGCAGCCATTTTCCGGCCAGCTCAGGACGCTCCTCCAGGAACCGTTCCCGCAGCTCCGGAGCAGGCTCCCGAATGTAGTCCACCCGGGGCATTCCCTTGACCAGTATCTGCTCCGGCAGCATTTGGAACCCCTGCGCGTAAAACTGACGGGTAGCCTCCGAGGTACACAGCACATAGTCGTAGTTCCGATGCATATCCATGGCTCTGGCCAAGACGCTGGACTGGCCACCGGGGCGATCCAGACACTGGTAGCTAAACTGCTTCACCGCACCCACAGCGTGCCAGATCTGCACGAAGGTCTGCTCCTTCTTGTGCCCCAGGATGCACATCTGAATGGAGTATGTATCGGTTACCGCTACGGAAGCGGTGGCCATATGGTACAGGCTTTTCAAAATAAAAATGGAATAGGTTAAAATATTGGTCTTCCGCCGCATTTTCCGGCAGAAGAACTTCACTTCGGTCTCCGGGGACTGTCTTTGGATCTCCTCCGCCAGCATCCGGAAGTCCAATGGAATATTGCTGGACTGACGGGAGAAGAACGCTACTTTATTCCGCACCGGGAAGGGTCGGAACAATAAGTAAAGAAAGCGCAGTCCCAACTTTGCGATCCGCAGCAGAATTGACATAGCTTCCACCTCCCGTTCTGCTTTTGCGATTTCTTTTGGGTTCGCCTTATCATAGTGCGGCACCGTCACGCTGTCAATGAGAGTTTCTTCCGACCCACATACATTTTTATGATAGCAAACTTTGTCAAAAAAGGCAATCCGTACTCCAGCGTGGGGGGTGCATCACCGTGGGCTTCCCTTGTCCTCTGCACAGCCGGAAAGTCAAAACCACCAGTTGAACCGGTGGCATGTGCAGGCTCTATAAGAGGCAAATACTGGTGGATGCTCTCTTAAGAGGGCATCGAAAGATCCGCCAATCACATTATTACTGTGGTCTCCCACTCGGGAGCTGTTTCTTTTTGCAGCTTTTTCAATATCCCATAAAGCTTGATACACTCATATGAGGCGATATTTGCATCTTCATTTTGAATGTGGTGGACTATTTATGTCTTCCATGACAAAACCTCCCATGCTTACTTTTGTGGTTGGCAGACCATCTTTAGTTTAGCATAGGAGGTTTTTCCCCTGTTCTATTAAGCTTTTTTATTGCCCGCCAGTTCGGCTGGTGGTTGTTTCATGCCGATTCGGCACCAACAGAAGACCGCGGGATATGGCAAATATCCTGCGGTCTTTCCGAGAGAAGCATATGAGGTTCTTCGTGCGTTTGGTTGTGATTATTTAATATGTAATATGGAAAATGCTTATTTTGCGTCCTGTCCCGCGATATAGCTCACCAAGTCAATGAGCTTGTTGGAGTAACCCCATTCGTTGTCGTACCAAGCCACCAGCTTGACGAAGTCTTCGCCCATCATGATGCCGGCCTTCTCATCGAAGATAGCGGTATTGTAGTTGCCCCGCAGGTCGCTGGAGACCAGCTCATCGGTGTTGTACTCGATGATGCCCTGCATTTCGGTCTCAGCCGCTTCCTTCACGGCAGCGCAGATGGCTTCGTAGGTGGTAGGAGTCTTGAGCTTTACAGTCAGATCCACTACGGACACGTCGTTGGCAGGGATGCGGTAGCTCATACCGGTGAGCTTCCCTTTCAGCTCGGGGATGACCAGCCCCACGGCTTTCGCTGCGCCGGTGCTGGAGGGAATGATGTTGTTGAACACGCTGCGACCGGTTCTCCAGTCGTCGCCGCCGTTGCAGTCAACTGCCTTCTGCTTGGACGTGGCGGCATGGATGGTGGACATGAGACCAGCTTCGATGCCGAATTTATCGTTGATAACCTTGGCCAGAGGTGCCAGGCAGTTGGTGGTGCAGGATGCGTTGGAAAGGATCTTCATATCCGGGGCATAAGTCTGATTGTTTACGCCCATAACGAAGGTGGGAATTCCGTCGCCCTTGCCGGGTGCGGAAAGAATGACCTTCTTTGCGCCGCCGACGAAGTGCTTTTCACAGCCTTCGACGGTACGGAACTTGCCGGTGGATTCAATGATGTACTCTGCGCCAACGCTGGCCCAGTTGATTTCTTCTGGCTTATCCTCGCTGAATACCTTAATAAACTTACCATTGATGGAGATACCGCCGTCTACCGCCTTGATCTCACCCTGGAACCGGCCAAAAACGGAATCATAGGTCAGCATGTAAACCATGCGATCCAAGTTCGCGTTACGCACGTTAATTGCACGAACCTCGATATTGGTTTCACGGGTTTCCAGGCTGCGCAGAACAACTCTAGCGATACGACCAAAGCCGTTAATACCTACTTTCACAGATGCCATCATACATTACCTCTTTTTACCTAGTCAAATTTCAATACAATTGGAAGGATGTTTGAACATATCCTGCCTTTTCCCCTACATTGTAGCATTTTTTTTGCAAAAGTCAACCACTTTGCCATAAGTCTTTTCAGGATGTAGCACACTGACCCCGGGCTCCCTCCTCACACCCAGGTACTACCCAGATGTATGCACCGCGCTTCCCGTCCAGAACCGCAAAACGCGCAGACCGAACCACATTCGCCTGCGTGTCCTGATCTGCCCCCTGTCGCCTCAGTCCAGATAAGCACCACCTTATAATGATGGTACTGTTTACGAAGCTTCAGCACCGGGGCGCCATCCTCCAGTGCATACGCCTCGTCCACCACATAGGCCACCTGTTTTTGCTCCAGTCCCCGCTTATAGTGTTCCAGACTTTCCTGGGCCTGCTAAACCGCCTCGTTCTGTTCCAGCTTATCGTTGCGCGCAAAGGGAAGGGTCTGTGCCAGGCAGGCAAACTTCATACGGTTCATTGTTTTCCCTCCTGAACGGGTTCACGTCCCTCTAAAAAATCCTACTGATTGATAATCTAAACCTATTTTGCCATCTTTCCCCCGTTAATGTAATAGATTATTGTGACAAAAATGCTTTTTTGCCTCTTTTGACCACGGATTTTTGGAAGATTTTTGGTCAAATCGACTACTTAACTACCCTTATAATTTTTCTTATTTTATGATATAATAGATTGAGAAAAATTATATCTACACATCTGGAGAAGGGGGAATTACTATGCTAAAAGAAGGCGACTTGGTAATGCATGAGACAGCTGGCGTATGCCGCGTGAACGGTGAGACCAAACTCGATGGACTTTCAGGTATGTACTACATACTCTGCCCGCTGTATATGAAGGACGCAACATTTTACACCCCCCGGGACAATGGCAAGGTGAAGATCCGCCCTGTGATGAGCCGGGATGATGCGTTAACGCTGATTGATTCACTGCCCGGCGTAACTCCGGTCAAGTTCGTCAACTTCAACGATCAGAAGCAGCGCAGCAACGAGATCCTCAAGTCCGGTGACAGCCTCCAACTGGCCAGCCTCACCAAAAGCCTGTATTGCGAGCAGAAAAAGCGGATCAAGCTAGGCAAGAAATCCAGTCTAAATGACTCCGCCCTGCTGAAAAAGGCAGAGCTGCTGCTCTTCGGTGAGTTGGCCACTGCCCTGGAAATTGAGATGGAGCAAGTGCAGACATACATCTCTGAAAAACTGGTGCCCTGACCGATCCCGACCGGACTCCGGTCAGCTGGTATCATAGCCGTTGCCCCACAGCGTTTTCGAACTGCTGCGGGGCATTTTTTCGGCATATTTCAGCACTTTTGCCACCGCCTCCCATGGGCAAATTGTTGAAATATGTCTGCTATCGTGTTAAAATGAGCACATTGATTTTCAGATTGGATGTTCCCGTGGGGAACTTTTTGAGGCATTGCGTCCTGCTCTGACTCCCAACAGACTTCTATATTCAGTATTTTAACGGAAGGGGTTTTTTGCATTATGGAAAACACACAACCTGCCAAACCAACTGCCGGTGGCTGGAAACGACGTCTCGGCTTTTCCGCCGCCGTTTCGGCTGCCCTGGCCTTTACACTCTGTCTCTTTGGCCCTCTGGATCTGTTTTTTAATAACTACGAACAGCTCTGGTTCAACTTCCAGGATATTATTGCCGGCGTCTCACTGACTGCATTGATGATCTTTCTCCTGGGTACCACTCTGGGCACACTGCTCCGCGGAAAGCTCCACAGTATTTACATGGCTCTGATGTTCGGCGGCCTCTTGGGTCTCTACGTCCAGGGCAGCTTCATGAACAAGAATTACGGCACCCTCAACGGAAAATCTGTGGACTGGGGCGCCTACACCGGCTACGGCATCGTTAACACCATCGTATGGCTGGTGTGCCTGCTGCTGCCGCTGATTCTGATGCTGGTGCTGAAAGAGAAGAAAATGCGCCCGGTGTTCCTCTTCCTCTCCTGCGCCCTCATCCTCATGCAGGGTGCTTCCCTGGTGGTCTCCTACCTTAACTACCCCACCGTCACCGAAAACGCCACCCTCACCACTGACGGGATCTACACCCTGTCGAAAAAGGACAACACCGTTGTGTTTATCGTAGATACTCTGGATGAGGTCTACTTCCAGGAACTGATGCAGAACCACCCCGAGTACAAGGAGCAGCTCCAGGGGTTTGTCAGCTACGATGACGCCATGGCCTCCGGCGCCCGGACCCCGGTAGCGCTGCCTCTGCTCCTGACCGGCATTCCCAGAACCACTACCGGCACCTACGCCGAATACATCGACTACACCTGGAAAAATGAAACCGTGTTCCGGGATCTGAAAGCCGCAAACTACGACACCCGGTTATTTACTGAATCCCACTTTGTCTCCCAGGCTGCCGAGGATGTGGTAGATAACCTGGAGATGTCCACCAGCAGCGTAGGCAATTACCCCGGTCTGATCAAAAAACTATACAAGCTGACTCTGTACAAGTACAGCCCCCATTTCCTGAAGTGGCGGTTCTGGATGTACACCGGCGATTTTGACAAGTTCATCAACGACGATGAGTACATCGTAAACGATGCCCTGCTGTACAAGAACTATCAGAACAGCGACGGTTTCACCTACACCGATGACGAAAAATGCTTCCGACTCTATCACCTGATGGGTGCTCATGAACAGTTTACCCTCCGAGCAGACGGCACGCGCAGCAATGGTAAAACCTCCATGGAAGAACAGACGGTAGGTGCGTTCCACATTCTCTTCGATATGCTGGATGATATGAAGGAAAATGGCGTCTATGAGAAGTCCAACATCATCATTATGGCTGACCACGGCGATCATGGAAACTGCCAGTACGCTGCCTGTCTGTACAAGCCCGCCGGTGCTACTGACCCCTACTCCGTCAGCAGCGCCCCCATCTCCTTCTTAGATTTGCCTGCCACCATCGACTCCATTGCCGGCGGTGACTTCTCCAAGGTCGGCTCCGGCATGACCTTCTTTGACAGCAAGGAGGGAGACACTCGAACCCGGAAAATGTACCTGAACATCGGCAATAACGCCACCTTTATTACCGGCGAGTACGAATCCACCGGTCACGCATCCGATACGGATCAGATGAAGCTGGTGAAGCAGTACGAGGTTCTGAATTCCTCCGGAGCAAAACCGTACACCCTGGGCACTGAGCTATTCTTCACCAGCGCCAGTGCCACTGGTAACATCTACTGTACCCACGGCTTCCGCAGCGCCGCGACTAAGACAACTCGGATGGAGGGACGATACGCTCAGATGGTAATTCCCATCCAAAATCCCCCCGACAGCGGCAAGATTCGGTTCAACTTAGAGTACAGCTCTGTGATGAGCGAGAGCAACATGGTAGTTTCGGTAGCCGGTGAACAGGTTTTCCAGCAGAACATGAAAAAGACCCGCGGGCGAAAAAACATCTCCTTTACCGTTCCCGTCAGTGCGTTGGAAGACGGCACGCTGACTGTTGACTTCACCTTTACCGATATCCCGGAAAGTGAAGAGGATAAGGAAGCCGGTACACGAATGCAGACGGTACGAGCCACTAAGCTGGTCATCACCGCCGAAGACTGAAGGGGGAACGCAATCCAATGAGCACAATAATGAACTGGCTTGGCGTTCCGCTGGGCTACATCATGTACTTCTGCTACCATGTGGCGGAGAATTACGCCCTGGCCATCCTGCTGTTCACCCTGGTGACCAAGGTTGTCCTGCTGCCAGTGGCCATCTGGGTTCAGAACAACGGCATTAAAATCGTCCGGCTGACTCCGGAACTGAACCACATCAAAGCCAACTTTATCGGAGATCACGACCGGATCGCTGAGGAGACCCAGAAGCTGTACAAACGAGAAAAGTACAATGCCTTCGCCAACCTGATCCCGACCCTTGTCCAGCTGATCCTGCTGATCGGTCTGATTCAGGTGATCTACCACCCCCTGAACAGCATTTTCCACACCTCAGACTCTCTGGTCAGCGCGCTGGTCGCCCTCACCGGTCAGCTCACCGGCTGCGACGTAGACGCAGGCTCAGTGCAGCTCACCGTGGTTCAGGCCATCCAGTCCGGTCAGTTTACCGATGCGTTCCAGGCCGTCCCGGGCATGACCGCCGGTCTGATGGAGCAAATCAACGCCTTGAATCTAAACCTGATGGGTCTGAACCTAGGCGACATCCCCGCTACCGCCGGGGGGCTGGCACTGCTGGTTCCCATATCCGCCGGACTGGCAGCCTTCATCCTCTGCCTGTCTCAGAACCGCATGAACCCGCTCCAGGCTGAGCAGGGTATGGTGGGACAGTTAGGCACAACCCTGTTATCTGTAGGAATTGCCCTGTTTTTAGGGTTCTTTGTCCCCGCTGGCGTAGGTCTGTACTGGATCTTCTCCAACCTGTTCACCATCCTCCAGCAGTTCCTGCTCAACAAAATCATCGTCCCCAAAAAGCACATCGATTACGAGGCCCTGAAGGAGAGCAAGCAGGCTCTGGCGGAGCTGGACAATCTGGGCAGAAAAAAGAAATTGTTCTCCAACGACCCGGATGCCAAGCGGGAAAAGGCCGACTACAAGCGGTTCTTCTCCATCGTCAATAAGCATGTTGTCTTTTACTCCGAGAAGAGCGGATTTTATAAGTACTTTCAGGATACCATAGCATACCTGCTGACCTACTCCAACCTGGTGATCCACTACGTCACCAGTGATCCCGACGATCAGATTTTTCAGATCGCAGAGCAGGAGCCCCGGATCAAGCCCTACTACATCGGGGAAAAGCGATTGATCACCCTGATGATGAAGCTGGAGGCCGATCTGGTTCTGATGACCATGCCGGACATCGAGACCTTCCACATCAAGCGCAGCTATATCAAGAAGGACATTGAGTATGTCTATTTGTTCCACGGCTTCGCCAGCACCCATATGGTACTGCGGGAGGAAGCG
This sequence comes from uncultured Clostridia bacterium, assembly GCA_937858235.1. GTDB lineage: Bacteria > Bacillota > Clostridia > Oscillospirales > Oscillospiraceae > Onthomonas. Next base: position 1,679 of record CALLZZ010000138.1, on the reverse strand, counting down.
CTGGATCATTACGACACGATTTTCTGTTCCGGACCGGTACAGATGAAGGAGATCCGCGCCAGAGAACAGCTGAAAGAGCTGCCAGAGAAAACCCTGGTGGATACCAGCTACGGCGTCATCGAACACCTGCGGGCAGCCTACGAAGCAATGGATCACACCGCCCACCAGCAGCCACAGATTCTCATCGGACCCTCCTGGCAGAAGGACAACATTATGGATTTCTGCATTGACCCGCTGCTGGAGCAGCTCCTCCATAAGGGCTATCGCGTAATTCTGCGGCCCCATCCCGAATGGCTCAAGCGGTACCCCCAGCGGGTAGAATCCTTTGAAGCCCGGCACAGCGCAGAACTGGCTGCCGGAGACTTCGAGTTTCAGACTGATTTCTCCTCTGGGGACACGGTATACCAGTCCGACCTGGTGATCACCGACTGGTCCTCCATCGCCATGGAGTTCTCCTTCACCACCCGGAAACCGTCTCTGTTCCTCAATACCCCCATGAAGGTGATGAACCCCAACTACAAGGAACTGGGTATCGAGCCTCTGGACATCACGCTCCGAGACAGCCTGGGCAAGAGTGTTGATCCCGATCAAATGGATGTGGCTGGCCAGATGGTGGCAGAGCTGCTGGAAAACACCGCACTGTATGAGGAGAAAATTGACGGCTTAATCCACACCCTGATGCCCAACTTCGGTCACAGCGGTGAAATCGGAGGGAAATACATCCTCCGTTCCCTCCAGGAAAAAATCCAGCAGCGCAAGTAACCCTCAAAGACGGAATCGGAATCTCAGCAACACCACAGGATCATCTGAGTGGGGACTCATAGCAAGAAAGGGAAGAAGGTGCTGGAATACGCACTGCCCCCCTATGAAGAATACTATCCGAACGCAAAGTTTATTCAACGCAAAAGGAGCGATTTACCATGAAGAAAGCACGCAATCTGTTATTACTCACCCTTTGCACAGCGGTTATGCTGTCCAGCTACGCCTGCGCCTATATTGATCCCTCGGTTATGACCTACACCATTCAGGCCATTGCCGGCGTGATCATCGCAGTGGGCGCCGTAGCGGGTATCTATTGGCGCCGCGCCAAGAAAAAGGTCAGCGAAAAGCTGGGCATTGACGAGAACCGGAATAAGGAAGTGGAATCCGACGTTCTGGAGATCAAAGAGGACACTCAGGCAACCAGTGACCTAAAGCAGACGACTTCCGATCTAAAACAGGCGACCACTGACCAGACAAAGGACTAATTTACTTGCAGAGAAAGAGCTGACACAACATCTGTGTCAGCTCTTTTCGCTTCCCTGCCCCGGAAAAGTGCGCTTTTTATCGCCGGGAGTCCGGCGTCCCGAGCGTTTTGTGGAATGCAAAACCTCGCCGCAGGCGGAATTCACTTCCGCCGAGGATGTTGCATAAATCGGGGCTCCCAAAGGACGGCGACTTTTGAGAGTGCGGGAGACGAGGCTCGAACTCGCTTCCCTGCCCCGGAAAAGTGTGCTTTTCCGGGTACCCGGGTACCTCTGATTACAAAAATCCGCCGACTAGCGGATTTTTGGTGGAGGCAACGAGTTTAGCCATGCAAAAAACAAACCCGGTACCTCACTTGGTACCGGGTTGAAAATTTGGAGCGGGAGACGAGGCTCGAACTCGCTTCCCTGCCCCGGAAAAGTGTGCTTTTCCGG
>CALLZZ010000137.1 GCA_937858235.1 uncultured Clostridia bacterium | reverse complement strand
TACTGGTCAACACCATTGCTGTGATTGTGGGCAGCTGCGTGGGTCTGCTCCTCAAGAAGGGCATCCCCCAGCGCCTGACCTCCGCTATCATGCTGGGCATCGGCCTTGTTACCATCTATATTGGTATTGATGGGATGCTGCAAGGGGAAAATACTCTGGTGCTGATCATCTCCATGGTATTGGGAGCACTGGTGGGCACACTGCTGGATTTAGACGGCAAACTCCAAGCCCTGGGCGGTTGGCTCGAAGGGAACTTCAGCCGCGGTCTGGTGGAATCCGATACCGGCCGGATCTCTTTGGCTCAGGGTTTTGTCACTGCTTCCCTTCTCTTCTGCCTGGGCAGTATGACCATCGTCGGTTCCCTCAAAGCCGGCATCTCGGGAGACAATGAGATGCTCTTTACCAAATCCCTCCTGGATCTCATTTCCTCCTCCATGCTGGCTGCCTCTCTGGGGCTTGGCGTCCTCCTGTCTGCCGTTTTCGTTCTGGTCTTTCAGGGCGCTCTGGTTCTGTTGGCTTCCGTGCTTGCGCCCTTCCTCACCACTGCCGCCATCGCAGAACTAACCTGCTGTGGCTCGGTGCTGATTCTGGCCCTGGGGCTGAATCTGATTGGCCTGGCCAAATTTAAAGTGGCGGACTATCTTCCCGCCCTAATTTTCGTTCCGGTGCTCTCCTGGGCGCTACAATTTTTGCCCATTTAACACGACTTTTGAATTCAGGTGATTTGAATCATGACTGCATACTTAGACAACGCTGCAACCACATCGGTTTGCAAAGAGGCTGCCGAAGCAGCCTATCGCACTATGATAGAGGGGTTTGGCAATCCCTCTACCCAATACTCCTTGGGTCAGCAGGCCAAAAAACAGCTGGACGGAGATCGAAAAATCATCGCTGCGGCCTTGGGCTGCCAGCCCAAGGAGATTACGTTCACCTCCTGCGGTACCGAAAGTGATAACTGGGCGCTGCGCCTGGGGGCAGAGCGGAACCATCACAAGGGCCGCCACATCATCACCACTGCCATCGAGCACGACGCTATCCTACAGACCTGCTATCAGTTGGAATCCGAAGGCTGGGATGTTACCTACCTGCCCCCCAATCAGGACGGTTCCGTTTCCCTATCCGATTTGGAAGCCGCACTGCGGCCAGAGACCGCTCTGGTATCCATGATGTTGGTGAACAATGAACTGGGTACTGTGCTGCCGGTACAGGAGGCGGCAGCACGGGTCAAGCACTATGACCGCCGAATTTTGTTCCACACCGATGCGGTACAGGCTTTTCTAAAGCTCCCCTTTACCCCGGCAAAGCTGGGAGTGGATCTGCTCTCCATCAGCGGACACAAGATTCACGCCCCCAAGGGCATCGGTGCCCTGTACATCCGGGCCGGACTGCCTCTAAAACCCATGATTTTAGGCGGCGGTCAGGAAAACGGACTTCGCTCCGGCACCGAGCCTACGGCTCAGATTGCCGCCTTTGCCGCTGCCTGTGAACTGGGGAAGGCACAGCTGACCGATACCATGACCCACTTAGAGGACATTAAGCGGTATACCTTGGAACAACTTCACACGCTGGTTCCCGAAGCAGAGCAAATCGGCAGCGGCAGCGCCCCCCACATCCTGGCCCTCACCCTACCGGGGTACAAAAGCGAGGTACTAGTTCGGGTACTGGGTGACCACGGCGTTTTCATCTCCGCCGGTTCCGCCTGCCATCGGGGCAAGGCCAGCCACGTTTACGAGGCCCTCTCCCTGAGCAAACCGCAGCGGAACGGTGCCTTCCGGGTCTCCTTCGACCGCAATACCTCCCGTGAGGAAATTGACTATTTTGTTGCCACGCTACAATACGCACGGGATACCCTGTTCCCCTCCATGAGCTGACCGAAGGGGCAAAAACATTGACAGCCCTTGCCTTTTTGCCCCTTGCAGGGTACAATGTTAAAATGCTATAGTACGGATAATCATGCAATTTAATTGCTTTTTTGCCCTATTAGGCAGAAATAGGAGGCAACCATGAGTTTTACCTTTGCACAGTATCAGGAAAGCGCTGATTTCCTGCGCAGTCAGATCGGCTCCTTCACCCCGAAGGTCGCCATGATTTTAGGCTCCGGCTTGGGGTATCTGGGGAACGAAGTGGAACAGCCCATTCGCGTCCCCTACGGGGAAATCCCCCACTTTAAAGCCTCTACCGCCCCCGGTCACAAGGGTCGGCTGGTATTTGGTGAGTTGGATGGTCAAAACGTGGCCGTGATGCAGGGTCGATTCCACTATTACGAGGGGTACTCACTGGATGAGGTCACCTTCGCCATCCGGGTTCTGCGTCTGCTGGGGGCAGATACCCTCATCGTCACCAATGCCGCCGGCTGCGTCAACCAGAGCTGGAACGCAGGCGATCTGATGGTCATCGACGACCACATTAAGATTGCCCTGGATTCCCCCCTCTGCGGCTCCAACCTGCCCCAGTTCGGCCCTCGGTTCCCGGACAGCTCCTACAACTACACCCCCGCCCTGCGGCAAATGGCAGCGGAGGCAGCAGCGGAGCAGAACATTCCCTTGCGTCACGGGGTCTACATGTACTGGACCGGCCCCCAATATGAGTCCCCCGCAGAGGTGCGTGCCGCTCGTATTCTGGGCGCTGACGCAGTGGGCATGTCCACCGCCCCCGAAGTCATCGTAGCCAGGCATTGCGGTATGCAGGTGCTGGGCTTCAGCCTGATGACCAATATGGCCGCCGGCATTTTAGATCAGCCGCTATCTGAGGAAGAGGTGCTGATATCCGCTGAGGCCGGTAAGGAGCATTTTTCTGCTCTGATTCGCAGCTGTTTACAACGGATGTAACGGCAGTGCCCGACCACGAAAGGAGTCACCACTATGCCATCAAATAAGCTACTTTTTAACGATTTTACCATCGTCACCATGAACCAGAACCAGGAGGTCTTGGAACACGGTCACCTGATCGTGGAAAATGGCAAGATCACCGACCTGGGTACCGGTCCCGCCGTGGGCGTGTTTGACGAAGTCATCGAAGGACACGGTTCCCAGGTTCTGATGCCCGGCCTGATCAACACCCACTGCCACGCGCCTATGACCCTGATGCGGGGTTATGGCGGAGGTCACGATCTGCAAACCTGGCTCAACGACTATATTTTCCCGGTAGAGGCCAAGCTGACGCCGGACACCATCCGTGCCGGCACGGAGCTGGCAGCGGCAGAGATGATCTCCAACGGCATCACCTCCTTTGCGGACATGTACTACTTCTGCGACGAAATGGTGGAGACCGTTCTGGCCTCCGGCTTGAACCTGAACGTCTCCCGGGGCATTACCGCCTTTGAAGAGATCCCAGTTCCTGCGGACTATAAGCCCTGCCGGGAAGCGGTCGCGCTGGTAGATCAGTGGGACGGTGCGGGGAATGGTCAGATTAAGGTGGATATGTCCATCCACGGCGAGTACACCAGCTTTTTGGCGCCCAAGCTCTGGGGCTATCTGGCAGACTGCGCCCGTCAACATAAACTAGGCATTCACGTTCACCTCTCCGAAACCAAATTGGAGCACCTGGGGTGCATTGTCCGCCACTGCGTATCTCCCCTCCAGGCTCTGGACAGAGAAGGGGTCTGGGACGGCACCCGGGGCATGTGCGCCCACTGTGTCTGGGTCGACCCGCAGGACATGCTGCTCATGAAGCAGAAAAACCTCTCCGTCCTCCACTGCCCCACTTCCAACCTGAAACTGGGTTCCGGTATCGCCCCGGTGGCACAGATGATTGACTCCTTTGGCATCAACGTGGCTCTGGGTACTGACGGTGCCAGCAGCAACAACAACCTGGATCTGCTCCCAGAGATGAAACTATCTGCCCTCCTCCAGAATGGCGACACCCACGATCCCAAGGCGATCTCCACCTGGAACGCCCTGAAAATGGCCACCGTCAACGGTGCCAAGGCACTGGGGCGCCCCGACACCGGTGCTCTGATCCCCGGCTATCAGGCCGATCTGATTGCGCTGGACTTCCAGCGTCCCCACCTGATGCCTTGCCACGACGCCATGGAAAATCTGGTGTATTCCGCCCGGGGCAGCGACGTGATCCTGACCATGGCTCGTGGGAAAATTCTTTATCGTGACGGCTTCTTTTCTACCATTGACCTGGATAGAATGAACTACAATCTGAAAGACGCTCTGCCTGTTCTGTTCGGGAAATAACCCTACGCTCCCACAGAACCTTTGTCTCGGCTCCTCTGTACCGGACGAAAGACCCCCCCTTCTAACCCGCACTCAGGCACCGAACACTTCAGCTTAACAGGGAGGACAGTGGTTTATGTCCCACAAGAAACAGCAAAACAACACCTTCTTCGGCGGCGCAGCCATTTTAGCTGCCGGTATTATCATGGTAAAGATCATCAGCGCCGTGTACAAAATGCCCCTGGTCAACATCCTGGGCAGCAGCGGCTACGCTGACTTCACCGCCGCCTTTAATATTTTCAACATCCTACTGATGATCTCTACAGCCGGGATTCCAGTGGCCATGTCCAAGATGATCTCCGAGGCTAACGCCGCGGGACGGCTGAATCAAACCCACAAAATTTTCCGGGTAGCCTTTCTCTTTTTCATGGCCGTAGGACTGGTCTGCTCTCTGATCATGTTTTTTGGCGCCAATTTCTTCGCCAATCTGATGAACGACACCAAGGCTGCCACCTGTATGCGGGTGCTGGCACCCTCGGTGGTACTGGTCTCCGGGCTGGCTGCCTTCCGTGGCTACGCCCAGGGGCACCGAAACATGACCCCCTCCTCAGTCTCTCAGATCATTGAGGCTCTCTTTAAACTCATCGTAGGCCTGTCCCTGGCCTGGTACCTGATCCGGGTTCTGGGAAAGCCGGACTATATCGGTGCTGCCGGTGCCATTGTGGGCGTCACCGTCTCAGAATTGGCAGCGCTGCTGTACATGGGAGGGACCTTCGTCCGCACGAGGAACCGGGAGCCTCGCAGCCTGGTAGACCGGACGGACAGCAGTCTCTCCATCCTGAAAACCTGCCTCATGCTTGCCATCCCCATTACCTTAACCTCCTCCTCCACCTCCATTATTACGGCGATGGACAACGCACTGGTTTTGGGTCGGCTCCAGCACGCCGGACTGATGCTGAGTGAGGATGCAGCCCGGAATCTTATGGGCAACTACACCGGTGTGCAAACCGTTTATCAAATCCCGGCGGCTCTGATGGTGGCCATTACCGCCTCGGTAATCCCCGCTGTCACCGTCTGCTTTACCAAGAAAAACCGAACCGGCGCGGCAAAAATCGTCGGTTCTTCCCTGAAAACCGCCGCCCTTCTGGCCATCCCATCGGGCATCGGTATGATCATGCTTGGCGAACCCATCGTCCAGCTTCTGTTCCCCAAGCTGGATTCCGCTGTGGCCGGCTCTATTCTCTCCATCCTGGGTGTTGCGAATATCTTCGTCTGCCTCATGCTGGTGGCCAACTCTATCCTTCAGGCCCACGGAATCCTAATGCTCCCCATCTTCACCATGCTGGCTGGTGGCGTGGTCATGGTGCTCTTCGACTACTTTATGGTGGGTACCGTTCAATTCAACATCTACGGCTCCCCCATCGGCACCTGTATCTGCTACGCCATCACCTGCTGTCTGGATCTGTTCATCGTTCACCGCGTGGTGCCGGGCTGTCCCAGCTACTGGAACGTCTTTGGCAAAACCCTCCTGGCCTCCCTCACCATGGGTGCGGCCGCCTGGGCAGTCTACGGTCTGGCAGCGCGAGTAGTGGGAAGCAACCTGGCCGTTCTCCTGGCCATCTGCGTAGCCGTGGTCATCTACGCCACCCTGATCATTTTGCTTCAGGTGCTCAGCAAGGACGACCTGTCTCTGATGCCTAAGGGGGACAAAATTGGCCGGCTGCTCCATATAAAGTGAGGAAAAAATACATGATAAATTTCACCAAAAAGGCACATTATAACCTAGACGATTTCCGCCAAGTCATTGAACTCCTCCGCCATCCTGGCGGCTGTCCCTGGGATCAGGAACAGACCCACGCTTCCATCCGGCGCAACCTGCTGGAGGAAGCCTATGAGGCGGCTGAGGCCATCGACACCGAAAATCCCACCCTGCTGCGGGAAGAGCTGGGGGATGTCTTGATGCAGGTTTTGTTCCATTCCAGCATCGAGGCAGACGCCGGTGGATTCAACGTAGACGACGTGGCCGACGAGGCGGTAAAAAAGCTGATCTTCCGCCATCCCCATGTCTTTGGCACCGTGGAGGTTGCAGACAGCAGCGAGGTACTGGTGAACTGGGATGAGTTGAAACGGCAGGAAAAACATCAGGAGAGCTACACCGATACCCTCAACGCCGTAGCCCGCTCTCTGCCGGCTCTGTGGCGGGCGGAAAAGGTTCAGAAAAAGGCTGCAAAGGCCAACTTTGATTGGCCTTCTCTCACACGCGCCATGGACAAGCTCCGGGAGGAGCAGGGAGAGCTGGAGGCAGCACTGACGCAGAACGACGGGGACGTATTCGAGGAGTTGGGAGACGTACTATTCTCTGCGGTCAAAGTGGCTCGTTTTGCCGGCGTTGATCCCGAGGACGCCCTCAATGCCGCCACCGAAAAGTTTATCCGCCGCTTCGGGCAGGTGGAAGCCCTGGCTCTGGAATCGGGTCGGGACATGAAAGAAATCCCGCTGGATCAGCTGGAGGATCTGTGGAACCAGGCAAAACAGCTGATTGCCACTTCCGGCGCCCCCTGATCAACAAAGGAGAAACATGATGATGAATAAAACAGAACTAGTTGCTGTATTGGCCGAGCGAACCGGCCTGTCTAAAAAAGGTGCAGAAGAGGTCCTGACCACGGCTCTGGATATTATCACCGAAACCCTGGTTCAGGGGGAAAAGGTTCAGTTGGTAGGCTTCGGTTCCTTCGAGGTCCGGGAACGGGCCCCCAGAATCGGCCGCAATCCCAGAACCAAAGAGGAAGTGACCATTCCCGCCTCCCGTGCCGTACAGTTTAAATCGGGCAAGGTGTTAAAAAGCGCCGTGTCCAAGGAAACAGGAGGCGACCCATGCGACTTGACAAATATCTGAAGGTTTCCCGCCTGATCAAGCGCCGCACCGTGGCCAACGAGGCCTGCGACGCCGGTCGGGTCAGCGCCAATGGAAAGCCGGTAAAGGCTTCCTACGACGTGAAGGCTGGGGATATTGTAGAGATCCAATTCGGGCAGAAAACCCTCAAGGTGGAGGTGCTGATTGTAGCGGATAACGTCCGCAAGGATGACGCCCCTGCCATGTACCGGGAACTGCTGTAACGATACACAAACCCAGAAAAGCTCCGTATCCACGTTGGATACGGAGCTTTTCTGTTTTATTTCAACTTAGTAAGTACCGCAGGTGGAGGGCGTCAGCAGATTGGATAACTCTCCGGTGGTGTCGTCGTAGAGGCTCAACACTCCGTTTTCCGCCACTTCAAAAGTGTACCGAGACGGATGTGCAGTGCCTCGAAGGCTAGTATAGAGGTACACGGCTTCCTGCTCCTTCCAAACCCACCACTCCCCTTCTGTGGTCTCGGTTTTGTCATCCACCTTCTCCAGCACGATCAGCTTGCCGCCTTTGTTGAAGCTATACCGGGCGCCATAGTCATCGTCATAGGTACCCATCAGCTGATCCTGATAATCCGCCGTTACATCGGTACCCTCGCCCTGGGAGGCTGATGCCGCAGGCGCTGTAGGTTCCGCCAGGCTTGCCTCAGCCTGGGTGCCGGACGTGCTGACAGCGCCGGATGTTTCCGATTTGCCGGAACCGTTCTGATCCCCACCGCATCCGCTGAGGGCCAGTGCCATCATCAGGGTCAGTGTCAAGGCTGTGATCCGCTTACCGTACTTCATTTCAAAATTCCTCCTTGTGCCGGGTCATCCTATGGTTTCTTCATTATAACTGGGGCTGTGGTAAAAGAAAAGAAAAACTTCCCTGACTATGGCTTCCCGGACATAACCTGTCCGGCGGCGCATAGAATGAAGTGAGTTTCCTAGAGCGCGATTCCAAATCGGGAGGTAAGCACAAATGGCATTTGACAACCGTGACCTTGATCTCAAGTCACCCCAGCACATTACGCTGGAAAATCGAGAACACCTGTCCATCTCCGGGGTGGAAGAGGTGGAGAGCTTTGACGAAAGCAGTATTATCATGTCCACATCCCTGGGAGAGCTGCTGGTGCGGGGGCAGGATCTACACATCGAAACCCTGAGCCTCAACGGCGGTGATCTGAAGGTAGAGGGAACCATCGACTCCCTGACCTACGAGGCAGCAACGCCCAAGGGCGGATTCCTGTCCCGATTGCTGCGCTGAGATGGCTATTTCCGTAGCCGCTCAGGCACGAGCACTTTGCGGCGCCATCATCTTGGGTCTGGCCGCCGGCCTGCTCTACGACCTGTTCCGGGTGATCCGGGTACGGGTACGGCGCCACTTCATCGGTCCTGCTCTGGATCTGCTGTTTTGGATCTGCTGTACCGTGGTATTTTTCATCTGGTCCGTAGACGCTGGCGGCGGCTTAGTCCGCCTGTCCACCGTTCTCATCTCCTTGTCCGGCGGGTGGTTCTATTTTTCCCTCCTCTCCCCCCATCTGCTCCCCCTCTACTACCGACTGGCTACCTTTTTTACCAAAGTCTTCAAGTGGCTCCTCTCCCCCTTCATACGGCTGCGTCGATGGCAGAAAAATTTTTCTCTATTTTGCAAAAATCACTTCCATTATCGGAAAAAATGGTTTACAATAAGTAAAATGTTTAAGAAAATGAGCACCCTTTCGACTTCCAACCAGCAGCATTCCAGAGGAGGCATTGGCAGTGAAATTCAAACGAGCCGGCATCATCACAAAAATCGTCGTGCTGATTCTGCTGATTTACATCGCCATCACGCTGCTCAGCGTCCGGTCCAGGATTCAGACCGCAGCGGCAGCTTATCAGACCATTCAGGCTCAGGTGGACGAGCAGACCGCAACAAACGCCGCCCTGGCCTCCGACATCGCCAACAAAGATGATCCCGACACCATTCTGGCCATCGCCAAGGAACGTATGGGATTGCTGGAATCAGGGGAGATTATTTTCTACGACACCACCAATTAAGAAAAAAGCTGTCTGCAAAGAGAGAGAAGACGTTGCTTTTAGCTGCGAGAGACAGCGCAGGAGGAAAAATTCATTTTATGGAGTTAGTAGTCGGTGCAATCCTGGAGGGCAAGGTCACCGGGATCACAAAATTCGGTGCTTTTGTAGCGCTGCCCGGCGGGAAATCCGGTCTGGTTCACATTTCCAACATCTCAGATTCCTATGTAAACGACATCAACGAGTTCCTGTCTGTGGGCCAGGATGTCAAAGTCAAAGTGACGAACATTGACCAGAACAATCGGATCAACCTGTCCATTAAGCATGCGCTGTCCCCTGATCAGAAACATATCAGTGACCGTCCCTCCGGTTCTCAGGAGCGGGGCGGTTATCGTGAACGAAACGGCTACCGCAATAATCAAACCAACCCCCGCAGCAGCGGTGGTGGCAATGGTTCCCGAGGTGGCTCCGGTCGCGGCCGGAACAGTGCCCCAGGCGGCTCCGCTTCCCGCGAACCTCAGACCTTTGAGGATAAGCTGAAGCAGTATATGGCGGAATCTGAGAGCAGGCTCTCTGAGCTCAACCGCAACAATGACCGCGGCCGTAGCCGTCGTGGCCGCCGAGGCGGTTAACTCTCCCGAGAGATTCTACTGCCTTTGCGTCTTTTGGATGATCCTTTACAGACCGTGCCTCTTTCGCGCGGTCTGTTTTTTCTGTCCGCTGTTTTGCGCTCTTCTGAAACGAGACAAAAACGGGGCAAAAAAACGCCCCCAACGGTGTGCTTTCACCGGGGGGCAAGGTGGCCGGAGCCGCAGGCCCGTCCACAAGAGAAAGAAAATTAACTGAACCCCTTACCGGTTCAGACAGGCAGTGTTGCCACTGCCCAATGGGTGTTTGCGATTGGATGAGCTGTACGTTCATCCTACTACACTTCCCATTTATTGTCAATTTCTATTTTTATCGGAACAGCGCCACTTTTCCCGATCTGCGGCGCACAGGAGGGTTTTCATTTCATGCTGATTTATAACGCGGTTGTCCACCCCATGGACGCACCTTTGCTCCCCAGCGGCTTCGTGGAGTGGGAACAGGGGAAGCTTACCCGCATCGGTTCCATGGCGAATTGTCCCACACCGGTGCTGGGTTCCAGCCTGGATGCCCAGGGCAGCCACCTGCTTCCCGGCTTCGTAGACACCCACTGCCACCTGGGTATGCTGGCTGACGGGTTGAGCTACGACGATGACGACTGCAATGAGATTTCCGATCCCTGCACCCCACATCTGCGAGCCATTGACGGTCTGTATCCCATGGATTACTGCTTTCAGGAAGCCCGGGAGGCTGGGGTCACCACCGTCCTGACCGGTCCCGGCAGCAGCAACGCCATTGCCGGTCAGGTGGCGGCAGTGAAAACCGTTGGCCGCTGGGTGGACGACATGGTGATCTTGGCTCCGGCAGCCATGAAGTTCGCTCTGGGCGAAAACCCCAAAAAGGTTTACAGCGAACGCAACGAAACCCCTGCTACCCGGATGGCTACCGCCGCCCTGATTCGGGAGCAGTTCCGGAAGGCATTGGAATACGCAGAGCGGGTGGAAAAAAGCACGGAAGATCCCGATGAGGATCCACCGGACTACGACGCGATTTTAGAGGCACTGGTACCGGTGGTACAGGGAACCCTCCCTGCCCACTTTCATGCCCATCGGGCAGACGACATCGCCACTGCAGTGCGGATTGGAAAGGAATTCCACCTGAACTACGTTTTGGTTCACGCCACCGAAGGCTATTTGATTCCGGATATTCTGGCTCGGGAGGGAGTTCCGGTGATCGTAGGCCCCATCATTTCTGATCGCTCAAAACCCGAACTGGCTCGCCTCCGGGTCACCAACGCCGCTAAACTGGCGCAGGCTGGGGTCTCCGTCGCCATCTGCACCGATCACTCCGAACTGCCCATTCAGTACCTGCCCCTTAGCGCCGCTCTGGCCGCCAAGGAAGGCATGGACCCCGAAACCGCCCTGGCTGCCATCACCCTCACCGCTGCGGAAATCGGCGGCGTCGCTGACCGGGTCGGTTCTCTGACTCCGGGGAAGGATGCAGATCTGGTGTTGTGCTCTGAGCATCCCTTCGCCCTCTCCGCCCGGATTCAGGCAGTATTCATTGACGGAATCCAGGTGAAATAGTTCAACTATACCAAAACGGCTCCCCACTGGAAATTGTGGGAAGCCGTTCTTTTTATTACCGTTTGATGGTTTTCTTGTTGCTAACCACACTGGTGTTACTGTCTTTGTAGGCATACACCCGATAAGAATAGGTCTTGCCTTTCTTAACCGTCTTGTCCGTATAGCTCAGCGTACTGTTTTTCGAGATTGTGCCCAGCTTGCTCCAGCTTCCGCTGTCCACCTGCCGATAGAGATAGTACCCAGTTGCCTTACTATTCTTGCTCCAGGTCAGTTCCAAATTGCTCCCGGACTTTTTTAGACTCTTAATCGTCACGCCTGTGAGCCGCACAATGGTTTTTGTCGCCGAGGGTGCCCCCTCACCCAGTTTGGAGCAGGCTACCACATCGTAGGTATAAGTAGTACCGTTTTTGCTCTTCACCCCGGAATCGGTATAGGCAAATACGTCATTGTCCTTCGTCACAACGCAGGTGCGCAATCCGCTCCCCGTTTTCCGATAGACCCGATAGGCTGTAGCACCGGAAACCTTGCTCCAGGTGAGTTTGACTCCGCTGGAGTTATTACTCACAGTCACCTTGCTGGGGGCTGCCATTCTTGTCATCCGCAACTGGTCGGACTTGGCCGCAGTAATCAACTCTCCGGAGTAGGCTTTTACATAATAGGTGTAGGTAGTACCAGATTCGCTCTTCACCTCTGTGTCAGTATAGGAGGTGATGGAGCGGCTGGTCAGGGTTTCGATTTGACTAAAACTGCCGCTTCCACTTTTCCGATAAATCTCATACCCGGTAGCGTTGCTGACCTTGGACCAAGTCAGTTTCAACCCGCCGCTGACGTTGGTCAGGGTTTTCATTGTAGCCACTTCTAGCGTTGGGGTTGTATCATACTGGGACGTGGTCACCGCCCAGGGATGCGCAACGGCCGCAGTTACGCTGGCACGGATCATCTCCATATCCAGTGAGGAAATCGCGTAGGTCTTGGTAGGCCGGTAGGTGATCTCATCCAGCGGAATTCCAAGGGTCGCCGCCCAGGTCATCCCCGCAATGTACCGCCCCAGTCCGTAGGTCAAGTGCACACCGTCCCGATTCAGCCGGTCACCGGCATAGCTGCTGCGTGCATTTTGAACCGCCGTACCGCTGGGCACGCAGACAGAAAACAGTTTGCTGCCCGCCACCGTGGTCTGAACTGTATCTACAATAGCCTGGTACATGGTGTCCTGATCACTGCTGTAGTTGGCGGCATAGCTGTCACTAAAACCATTTCTGACACCTTTCTTTGCATAGGCCCAAGTCATCTGCCAGCCAAACTTCAGTTTTTTCGCCGCACGGCTCCCATATTTTTTCCGGTACTTGGTCCGGGCATAATCGGTGAGCAGACTCAGATAATCCTCCAGCTGGCTGGAAATGGTCACCCGTGCCGTGGCACCGTAGTATTGTTCGCTGGATGCAGCGGTAATGGTCACGGTAGCCGTACCGCTTCCGGTAAGGGTAACGGTACCGTTTTGATCCACCGTCGCCACCGATTCATTGGAAGATCTGTAGGACAGATCCGTTTGAGCCGAGGCATTCAGGGAAAACGAACTGCTGCTGCCGTTTTCTGCTACGCCACAGGTAATGCTTTGCCGTTCCCGCC
>CALLZZ010000136.1 GCA_937858235.1 uncultured Clostridia bacterium | reverse complement strand
CCTGATTCATATTCCGGAGCCCTGAAATTGCGAACTTCTCTTGACACAGCCCAACCGGCATGAAACTGTCCGATACGGACGTGGAGCGTGGAGCATCAAAGGCAATGACGCCAATCTTCCTGCCGTCCGATGCGACAGACCGCACCGCGACATGGACGTCTTCCGACACATCGGTCGCCACAATCGATTCCACCGGCAGAGTGACCGGCCTGAAGATCGGGAAAACAACGATTACGGCAGTCTCGCACGACGGCGGATTTACCGCAAAATGCACCGTGAACGTTATTGTCCCAATCAAGGAAATCGACCTAAGTGAGAACAGCCTCACCTTGAAAAAAGGCGACGTAAAATCAATTACGGCGACAATTCTTCCGGCAGATACGACGGAAAGCCGAATAGTTGAATGGTCTACAAGCAATCCGGCTATTGCAGCCGTCGACAGCACTGGGAAGATCACGGCCGTTGAGGGCGGTTCCGCCACAATCACGGCAATAGCCGGCAATCATACCGCAAACTGCACCGTTCGGGTGATCGTGCCCCTGACGGGAATCAGCCTCAATCCCGACTCTGTCCGGCTGCCGGTTAATACTGACATGACGCTGAGCGTCATATACGATCCGGTCGACGCTACGGATACCAACGTCACATGGAAATCCGACAATCCGGAGGTTGCAACTGTGGACGCAGGCGGGAAGCTGCATGGCGTCACAACCGGATCGGCGACTATCACCGCAACGTCGCATGACGGCGGTTTCACGGCGAACTGTAAGGTCGATGTTGTGATACCCGTTACAAAAATCAGTCTGAATCAGTCATCCATGACACTAAAAAAGGGCGAAACGTCGAAACTGACGGCGACGATCTCCCCTGCGAACGCAACCGATCCAGCAGTTGAATGGAGCACCAGCGCTCCTGATGTTGCGACCGTTGACGATTCTGGCAACATCACCGCCGTGGAGGGCGGGTCGGCCGTAATCGCAGTCAAAACCCATGACGGAGGATATGCCGCACAGTGTCATGTTACCGTAATCGTACCGGTGACAGGCGTCACGCTAAGTAAAACCAGCCTCAGTATACCGACAAACGGTACCGCTGCTCTGACGGCAATCTTTCAGCCGGCCGATGCGACCGACACCGGTATTTCGTGGTCGTCCAGCGCTCCGGACATCATTTCGGTCGATCAGAACGGAATCGTGAAAGCACTCACCGAAATAGGAGCGGCTACAATTACCGCCACAACGCATGACGGGGAATTCATGGCAAACTGTACCGTAACCATCTCCAACACTCCGTCTGCCCCTCAAAAACTGACCGCTTCCATGGCTGGCGACACTACAGTAAGTATCTCATGGAGCACACCGGAAAACGACGGCCATTCTCCAATTACCGGGTACAAAATTACGGTAAACGGAAAAGATTACACTACAACGGGTAACAGCTATTCCATCACCTGCCCGAATGATTCCACTTTTTCTATTGCGGTTTCCGGAATAAACGTAAACGGTGATGGAACATCCATAACCAAAAAATACAGAAGCGCCACTTATACCAATAGCTGGTCTTCGCTGGATACAGTTTATAGATGGGAAAAGGTAGGCGAACATAACGAACTTAATCCAGGTGGTCACTTGACTCCTGATGGAGGATGGTCAACAGGAGAATCTATTGTAGATGACTATGACTGGGTAGCTCATCAAGAATGGGTTGATCATTCAAGAACTTATCACACGATAACGGAAATAGCTTAATCTACAAAGCACTTATTATGGCAGCCGGAAATGATATGCTCCCTCTATAGGAGACAGTGAAATAAAAAAACACTGTTTTTTATGGAGGGGGAATTTTTTATGGCGTATAAAACAAAGAGCAGTCCGGAAGAAAAAATAAAGATCGTAAAAAGCTATCTATCTGGAAAAACATCTCATTCAGAGGCAGAAAGGCAAGCCGGTGTAACAAGCATAGTTATAGACGATTGGTGTCGCTTGTACCGCAGTGAAGGAGCATCGGCATTTCTAAGCAGAACAAGGAACAATACATATAGTTCGGAAGTAAAACGACAGGCAGTTACATCCTATCTGGCTGGCGAGGGAAGTCTGCAAACGATTAGCGAAAGATACGGATTACGCTCGTACACACAACTGCAAGACTGGATTAAGGTGTATAATTCTCGTGGAGATATTAATTCCGTCAAGTTCTCAGGAGGAGGGAGCTACATGAGAAAAGCACGCAGCACGACGCAGGAGGAGCGTATTCAAATAGCCAAAGAGTGCATCGCATCCGGAAAGAACTACGGGGAGATGGCGCTCAAGTACAACGTAAGTTACCAGCAAGTTCGAGCCTGGACACTGCGTTTTGAGGAGCTGGGCGAAGTCGGTTTACAGGACAGGCGCGGACGGCGAAAGAAGGATCAGACGCCGCGCACTGAGCTAGAGCGGGCGCAAATTGAGATCGAGCAGCTCAAGCATAAGCTGTATCTTGCACAAATGGAGAACACCCTGCTAAAAAAATTGGACGAGGTGGAGAGGAGAGATGCCTCTCGCAAGTAAGACAAGGCCATGTCTACACAGCTATTAAAGATTGCAATGTGGACGTAGGATGCCCCATCGAGATCGCTTGTGCGCTGCTTCATGTGGCTCGCTCTGCCTATAACAAGTGGGCTTCCGGTAAGCTGAGCCGCAGGGCTGCCGAGAACGAACAGCTTTCCAGAAAGATTGAGAAAATCCATCTGGAAGGTCCCGACAAAGGATACCGCCGGATCAACGACGACCTGCGGCATGACCATGGCATCCATGTCAACGATAAAAGGATCCTTCGTATCTGTCGAGTAAGGGATATAAAATCCACTGTCAAATACAACAACCATGGATGCACGAGGCAGGCAAAGAATCCGCAGCATCTTGCGGAAAACCTTCTTGATCGCCAATTCCATGCCTTCAGGCCAAATGAGAAGTGGCTCACCGATGTGATAGAATTTAAATGGTACGAGGGCTTTGAAGTACACAAGGTCTATCTCAGTGCCATTTTAGACCTCTGTGACAGGCGCATTGTATCGTTCGTAACAAGTGAACGCAACGACAACCTGCTCGTGTTCAAGACCTTTGATAAGGCTGTTAAGGAAAATCTCGACGCACATCCTCTGTTTCACAGCGATAGAGGATTTCAATATACAAGTCGTACTTTCCACCACAAAATTGAAAAGGCTGGCATGACGCAAAGCATGTCCCGGGTGGCACACTGCATTGACAACGGCCCCATGGAAGGCTTTTGGGGCATCCTGAAGCGAGAGCGCTACTATGGCAAACGCTTCACCAGCAAACAGGAACTGATTCAAATGATTGGAAATTACATTCGCTATTACAATACCCGGCGTGTGCAGCGTAATTTGGGAATCTTGACGCCGTTTGAAAAACATAACCTTTATCTCGCTGCATAAAAAACGGACAACAGTTTGTACTGCTGTCCAAGAAATTTATTATTTTTTACTGTCCTCTTGACGGGATGCGGTTCAAAAACCGGCTGCCTGATTTTTTGTGAAGGAGTGGTCTAAAAAAATAGGTTGTATTTATCCTACTTTCGTGTATACTATAGGCAGGAGGTGTTTTAAAAATGAAAGTAAATACAAACAGCCTCGTGTCAATTACGGAAGCGAATCAGAATTTTTCCAAAGTAGCCCGTCTGGTCGATGAAAACGGCGTCGCCGTTATCCTGAAAAACAACGTACCGCGTTACCTTGTCATGGAATTCGGACAAGTTGAAACGGAAGCGGCCGCACCGGACGACGATGTAATAGACATTTCAAAGCGCATCCTTGCGAAGCATAGAAAGGCTTTAGAGGAGCTTGCCAAATGATTCGACTAACCTCTGAGCAGATTCAAAAAATGCATCAACTTCTCATACAGGAAATCGGCGGACTGGACGGCATCAGGGATTTTTCGCTTCTGGAATCTGCCGCAAACGCGCCTTTTCAGACCTTTGACGGAGAAGACGTTTTCAAAACACTCCGCGAGCAAGCTGCCCACCTCGGCTATTATCTGATCAAGAATCATCCGTTCGTGGACGGCAACAAGAGAATCGGAGTCCTCGCAATGCTGACCTTTCTGGAGCTGAACGGAATACGCGTCGAATGCACGGATGCGGAGTTGATTCAGATCGGCATGGCTCTCGCAGATGGAACGATGAATGATCGGCAACTGCTCCAATGGCTGATCAGTCACAGCTAAACAAAAGGATATAGGGTTTCTTTGGCAGCCGGAAAACCGGCTGCTTAGTTTTTGAAAGTGAGATTTGTGAATACGAGCCAAACTTCCGGACTTAGAGCCTATCCATAAATTAAGAAGAGGTGTAAAATAGAGACTGGTGAGAGA
>CALLZZ010000135.1 GCA_937858235.1 uncultured Clostridia bacterium | reverse complement strand
GGCATTCAGCTGTTGACCTCGCTGGTTGAGGCGCTGCCTGTAATTATCGAGGCAATTGTGGAAGCCATACCACAAATCATCGACGGGATTATTACGGCAGTCATTCAATCCATCCCACTCATTATCGATGCGGGGGTAAAACTTCTTATATCGCTGATTAAAAACCTACCCCTAATTATTACAACAGTGGTCAGGGCTATCCCTCAGATTGTCGGTGGTTTGGTGAATGCCATCGTCGGGAACATCGACAAGATCATCCTTGCGGGCGTTCAGCTGCTTGTTGCTTTGATTGCGAACCTGCCGAAAATCATCGTCGAGGTGGTCAAGGCGGTTCCGCAGATTATCACGGGATTGGTTAAAGCGTTCGCCAGCTATATTGGGCAGATGGCTCAGGTTGGCGGCAACCTCATCAAAGGGTTGTGGCAGGGCATCTCGGACGCGGGCGCATGGCTGTGGAATAAAATCAGCAGCTTTTTCGGTGGGATTGTAAACCGCATCAAGGACTTCTTCGGCATTCACTCTCCCTCTACTCTTTTTGCCGGGCTTGGTAAGAACATGGGTGAAGGCATCGGTGTGGGCTTCGAGGATGCCATGTCCGCCGTTTCACGGGATATGCAGAATGCCATCCCCACACGCTTCGATTTCAGTACCGGCGGCATGTCCGGGCAAAGCGGATCTGTTCCCGGCACGAACATTACGCAGAACATCTCCGTAGTGACGCCGAAAGCACTATCCGAAAAGGAACTGGCGAGAGAATTCAAGAACCTCTCGCGCAAGCTGGCACTGGAGTATTAAAGGAGGGACGGCTATGGAACTAACCTATATCAATGCAAATGGCAAAAGCATCACGCTCGAACAAGGCCGCCCGTATTTTCTTAAGAAGATAGACGGCACTGGCGACATTCGTCAGACCGTTAACACGTTCAAGGCACCGGATCAGGACGGCGCTTTTTACATCTCCTCAACACTGGATATGCGCAATATCACGCTGGAAGGCACAGTCATCGCGGACACACCTGATGAAGCCTACGCACGAAGGCACAGCTTCCTTCAAATATTCAGTCCCAAGGTGAACGGGACGCTTCTGTACCGGGAGCGGCAAATTGCCTGCGTCGTAGAGGAGGCGGGCTTTACGGTTTCCACCCGGCAGCGGATACCCGGCTTTTTTGTCAGTTTGCTCTGCCCGTCTCCATTCTTCGAGACACAGGATGAGGTTCGCGAGGAACTGGCGTCATGGATACCAATGTTCGAATTTGAACTGGAGCTGCCCGAAAGCGGCATGGAATTCGGAATGCGCCAGCCCAGCCAGATCATCACGGTTGACAACATCGGCGATGTTTCATGCGGCTGTGAAATTGTGTTCCGGGCGCTGGGTACGGTGACAAATCCCGAACTGCTGAACATGGACACGGGGGAATACATCCGACTCCTCACGACAATGAGCATCGGGGATGAACTCCGGGTATACACGCATTTTGCCGGAAAGCGCGTAGTCAGCGTTGACGGCTCGACAGTAACAAACGCTTTCTCGCTATTGGATACCGGCTCGGCGTTTTTCCAGCTTGCCGCCGGGGTGAATACTTTGCGTTATGACGCTTCAGTCAATATGGAACTGCTGGAGGTCAGCATTTACTATCGGCCTCAGTTTCTGGGGGTGTGAGGATGGAATTGTATATTTATAATTCGGACCGGGAGCTTACTGGCATTGTGGAATCCTTTGAATACCTGCGTTGGACGAGACGTTACTCCCAGTGTGGCTCCTTCGAACTGCGGGCCATAGCGACACCGGAAAATACCGCGCTCCTGCAAGAAGGTAATTTCATCTGGAAGAACGATGATGAGGAAGCTGGAATTATTGAACATCTGGAAATGGCTCAGGCAGAGCAGGAAATCATCACGGTGAGCGGCCGTTTTGCAACCTCTTTTCTTTCACGGCGTATTGTCTGGCAAACGGAGGTGCTGTCAGGTGATCTTTCCGCCTGTGTGGAGCAGCTTTTAAATAATAATCTCATCAGTCCTACTGATACGGCGCGGCAAATCGACGGTATAGTCTTCTCGTCCCCAAACCTGAGCGTACCCGTCAGCACCCAGATATCATACCGGGGCCTGATGGATGTGGTAACAGAACTGTGCGGTGCTTCAGAAATTGGCATTAAGACCGTGTTCACTCCGGCAACGCACCTTTTTACCGTTACACTGTATAAAGGCACCGACTCTCAGGCGGTATTCTCCAAGGAATATGAAAACCTGACGGAACAGAGCTATACGGAGAGCGCGGCGGATTACGCCAACACCGCTCTCATCGGCGGCGAGGGTGAAGGCGAAAGCCGCACATTTGTCGCTATTACAAGCGGCTCCGGAGAGACCCGGCGAGAAATTTTCGTAGATGCCAAGGACCTGCAAGCGGCAGATTTCGGTACAGGTTACACCGACGCACTGATCTTCCGGGGACAGAGCAAGCTGAGCGAGCAGGGAATCCTTTATTCGTTCGACACGTCGGTGAACTCTCACGGCAACTTAACCTACAAGACAGATTTTGACATTGGCCAGACTGTAAAAGTCATTTCCAAGGCGTGGGGCGTATCCATGACGACGCGCATCACTGAAATTGAAGAGACTTATGACGCGGACGGTCTGAGCATCAGTGTTGTGTTCGGAAAGGCCGAGTTAACAATCGCGCAGAAGATCCGCTCCGACATGAGCGAAATCAAAACGGCTCTGTCGGCTCCAACCGGGATAACCGAAGTAACGGAGGCTCTGGACGCTGTGGAGGGAACGCTGGGAAATCTGTCGGAGGTGGACCCGGATATTCAGGGGGCAACCTTTACAGCTACCGTGAACAACTTATATGGAAAGCTGCCCGCGCTTGAAATAACCGTGGGTGCGGGCACGATATCGGTCGGGCAATATGCCCTGCATCATATGGAACCGGGAGATTCGTTGTATTTCACATCGTGGAGCGGCAACAAATTCAGCGACCAGCCGAGTGACGACGGTCATGTCTTTCTGGTAAAGCATAATGGTGACAATACGGGAAGCGGATACCAGCGGGCAATGGGTTTCTTTATATCCCGCAATACCATGACGTTTTATGTGGTTTCTCTTTTCGTTTACAACAATCCGTCCGGCGAGGCGAACTGGCTGAATATCAACAATGAGCCTATCACTACGACACGGATTGCAACCGGAGCGGTCACCGGAGTAAAGATTGCGGACCGCACCATTACCGCTGTCAAAATTGCGTCTGCGCTGACCGATTACTCCGCAACAGAACAAAACACCGGGCGACTATGGATAGACGGTAAGACCATTTACAGAAAAGAAATCAATCTCGGCTCTCTTCCGAATGCGGTGCCGGGAAGTGTAGCGCACGGTATATCCAATCTCAGCACGGTTGTGAGTTTATCAGGCTTCGCTACAAACGGGACGGTGTTCCTGCCGTTACCGCTTGCACGATACAACAACTTTGCTTCCCAGATTGGTCTCTACGCGGATACCACCAATATTATCGTCGAGCCCGGAAATGACCGAACCGCATATACGGGCTACGTGATAATTGAATATACAAAAACCAGCTAAACAAGGAGGAAACAGCGCATGGAGAAAAGCGGATTTTTTAACTCATCGGATGGAGACAGAGTCTATGACGCGACGGATTTCGCGGCATATTTCGGAAGCCTTGTGTCGAACGGCGTATTCTACGCATCGGCGACGAACCTGCAGGCAACGCCCGGAAACGGGCTGGCGGTGAGCGTGGCGGCAGGCAGCGCTTGGATTAACGGATACCGGTATGAAAATACAGACGACCTAAACCTGCCGCTCACCACGGCAAACGGAAGCAATCCCCGAATTGACCGTATTGTGGTTCGCTTAAGCCAGGTCAGCCGGAGTATTCAGCTTGCCGTTGTCGATGGCACTCCCGCCGCGACGCCGTCAGCTCCGGCGCTGACAAGAACCAGCGACGTCTATGAGCTTGGCATCGCCGATGTGCTGATACCGGCCGCCGCAACATCAATAGCCACAAATAACATCACCGACACCCGGCTGAATACCAGCCTTTGCGGGCTGGTCAATTCTCTTGTGACGGCAGTCTATGAATGAGGAGGTGAACGACGATGGCGGATATTTACGGCGTAACGCTGCAGGCAGGTTCAAGCCCAACCGTCTATTACACCATTACCTATTCTAAGAGCCGGCCGAACAATAGCCAGATGACCTATAACTTCACTATATCCGCAGCGCTGGGTTCGTCAGGTTCTTACATTCACAGCGGCTACGCCCTGCTCTGTACCATGACCGTAAACGGCTCATCTGCACAAGTGCGCATCAAGGCGGCAGACGGCGACGACTGGGACGGTACCACTCCGA
>CALLZZ010000134.1 GCA_937858235.1 uncultured Clostridia bacterium | reverse complement strand
TAATCGGGCGGGGTTGTCGGAATCAGTTCCGGCGGGCAGATCATATGATAAAAACCGACAACAGTCAGCTCCATATAAGGAGTAAGATAGACATAAAAAGCGGTAAAAACCACTTCCGACAGCAAGAGCACTGCGGCAGCAGGCAGGCCGGCAGAAGTCAGCAGGTGGCTTACTATGTTGGCGGCCAAGTAAGCGGCGACCACCCAGGCCAGGAAGGACAGGTCGACCAGAAACAGCTGGGCTTTGCGTCCCCGCATCATTCGCTTGCTGTGGGTCCAGGCGGTGAACACCCCCATCTCCGGATGATCCAACAGGACATAACGGCTCATCCGGTACCGGTACCAGGCCACCAGACCGGGGATCAGGAACAACAGACTCCACAGGTAGGTACACAGAAACGTGATCAGGGACAGGAGGATGATCTTCCCGCCCATATAGAACCGGGAGAACAGCGCGGTGTAGCCCGGCTGCCTGCCACGATACAGCGCCAGGGCGTAACCGGAGTACCCATAGTCCAGTACCAGGGTGTACAACGACACCAGAATGGTCACAAACAGGGCGGTTTTCGCACCGGAGGTCTGGAACAGCGTGGGTACAGAATGGAGTACACCGTTTAGCACAGCGCTGCTGCCGGAGGCCATGGCATCCGTCACCTGGGTGAACAGGGTGGACAGTGGGTTCTCCTGAACCAGGAACAGGAGCCGAACCACCCAGTTGGTCAGCAGCAGATACAGCAGTGCCCCTTTCAGAACGGTGCCGATGCCGCCGGGGTAGCTGGTGTTCATCTGATGCCGGACGTTGCGTTTTAGTTGAGCCAGTGTCATGTTATTCATCGTAGGCGATACCTCTTTAAAATCCCAATCATGACTTCATCATAGCATATTTGCCCGCACTGTGCAATGAAGAAGCCAACCCTTAGGAGACAACTGCCGTGTCATCATAGTGCCTGAGCCGTATAGAGCTGCCGTCTATCCATATAAGGTGTGCACTGTCCTGTTTTAATGGACAAGACCTGACGATTGATCTGCTAGCATTGCTATATTATTACATATAAATAGTGAAATACGTCAACCATAGGGTGCCGCAGAGGCGGTAGGAGTCACCAGGATCGGGGATAAAGGACAAGGAATGCCACTCACTTGACAGGGCTGCGAGAAAAAGGATACAATAGTAAAATATAACCAAAAACACGCCCGGCGGCAGGGCGGAGAAAAGAGGAGCGCTTTACGCTTATGGCACCACGCAAAGGAACAAGAGAACAGTACGGCAACGAATCTATTTCTGCCCTCAAGGGTGCGGAGCGGGTTCGGAAACGGCCAGGGGTTATTTTTGGCAGCAATGCCCTGGAAGGGTGCCAGCACGCGGTATTCGAAATCCTCTCCAACGCCATCGACGAGGCACGAGAGGGTCACGGCAACCTGATTGTGGTGACCCGATACGAAGACCGCTCCATTGAGGTGGAGGATTTCGGTCGGGGCTGCCCGGTGGACTGGAACGCTGCTGAGGGCCGGTATAACTGGGAGCTGGTGTTCTGTGAGCTTTACGCCGGGGGTAAGTACGACGACAGCGGAGACAACTATGAGTATTCCCTGGGTCTGAACGGTCTGGGCAGCTGTGCTACCCAGTACTCCAGCGAATTCTTTGACGCCACCATCTACCGGGACGGTCAAAAGTATTCCCTCCACTTTGAAAAGGGGGAGAACATCGGCGGACTCCAAACCGAGCCGGCGCCGAAGCACAAAACCGGCTCTAAATTCCACTGGAAGCCGGATCTGGAGGTGTTTACCGACATCGACATCCCGGCAGAATACTTCCAGAGTGTGATGAAACGACAGGCGATGGTAAATTCCGGAGTGACCTTCCAGTTCCGGAATCAGGTTGATGGCAAGTTCGAGTCCACCGAATTTCGCTACGAAAACGGCATCATCCAGTACATCTCCGAGTTGGCGGGGGAGAACCCTCTGACCCAGCCGGTGTTCTATGAGACCGAGCGGAAGGGACGGGATCGGGCAGATCTCAAGGATTATAAGGTGAAGCTGTCGGTGGCCTTCTGCTTTTCCAATGCGGCCAGCGTCATCGAGCACTACCACAACTCCAGTTGGCTGGAGCATGGTGGCAGCCCGGAAAAAGCGGTGCGCAGTGCCTTCGTCTCCGGCATTGACGCCTATCTGAAAAAGCAGGGCAAGTACAACAAAAATGAGAGCAAGGTCAACTGGAACGATATTCAGGACAGTCTGGTGCTGGTATCCAACAACTTCTCCACCTCCACCAGCTACGAGAACCAGACCAAGAAATCCATCACCAACCGCTTTGTCCAGGAGGCTATGACCGAGTTCCTACGCAGCAGTCTGGAGGTCTACTTCATCGAAAACACCTTCGACGCAGAGAAAATCGCAGGTCAAATCCTCATTAATAAGCGGTCCCGGGAGACGGCAGAAAAGGCGCGGCTTAACATCAAAAAGAAGCTCTCCGGTACCATGGATATGGCCAACCGGGTGCAGAAATTCGTGGACTGTCGGACAAAGGATGTGTCCCGGCGGGAACTGTACATCGTGGAGGGTGACTCGGCACTGGGTGCCTGTAAGCTGTCCCGGGACGCTGAGTTTCAGGGGATTATGCCGGTACGGGGGAAGATTCTGAACTGCCTGAAGGCCGACTACGGCCGCATTTTTAAGAGTGAGATTATTACCGATCTGCTCAAGGTCATGGGCTGCGGTGTAGAGCTGCAAGGAGTGAAAAAGTCCAAGGATCTGAGCGATTTTGATGTCAACAACCTGCATTGGAATAAGATTATCATCTGTACGGATGCCGATGTGGACGGCTATCAGATTCGCACCCTGATTCTTACCATGCTTTACCGCCTGACTCCCGCCCTGATTCAGGAGGGGTATGTGTACATTGCAGAGTCACCCCTATACGAGATTAGTTGCAAGGAAAAGACCTGGTTCGCTTACTCGGATAAGGAGAAAAACAAGATCGTAGAAGAGACGCTGAAGGGAAAGAAATTTTCCATCCAGCGCTCCAAGGGTCTGGGTGAAAACGAACCGGATATGATGTGGATGACCACGATGAATCCGGCCTCCCGGCGGTTGATTAAGGTGATGCCTCAGGACGTGGAGGCTACCGCAAAGATGTTTGATCTGCTGCTGGGGGACAACCTCTCCGGCAGAAAAAGCCACATCGCGGAGCACGGTCACGAATTCTTAGACTTGGCTGATTTGTCCTAAGCTGCATAGGGGGCAGCGCCCCGGGTGTAGAGTGTCAAAGAAAGGTACTGACAAAACATGGCGAAGAAGAAAAAGGAAAAGGATATTAAAAAGTCAGAAACCCCCAATGTGATGGGACTCCACGCAGAGGTGTTGGAGCAGCCTATTACCCAGACCTTGGAGATCAACTACATGCCCTACGCCATGAGTGTGATCATCAGCCGTGCGATTCCGGAAATTGACGGCTTTAAACCCAGCCATCGCAAGCTGCTGTACACCATGTACCAGATGAAGCTGCTGGGTGATAACCGAACCAAGAGCGCCAATGTGGTAGGAACAACCATGAAGCTGAACCCCCACGGTGACGCAGCCATTTACGAAACAATGGTACGGCTTAGCCGTGGCTACGGCGCACTGCTCCACCCACCGGTGGATTCCAAGGGCAACTTCGGAAAGTCCTTCAGCCGGGACATGGCCTACGCTGCCAGCCGGTATACAGAGGTGCGATTAAGCCCCATCTGCGGAGAGTTTTTTGGGGATATCGACAAGGATACCGTAGACTTTGTAGACAACTACGACGGTACCCTGAAAGAACCGACCCTTCTCCCCACCAGCTATCCCAACGTGCTGGTTTCCGCCAACCAAGGCATCGCCGTTGGCATGGCCTCCAGCCTTTGCGGATTCAATCTGGGTGAGGTGTGTGACACCACCATCGCCCGGCTCAACCATCCCGAAGCAGACTTGATGGAAACCTTAAAAGGCCCCGATTTCCCTACCGGCGGCCAGCTGCTCTACGATCAGAAGGCTCTGGAGACGGTTTACCGCACGGGGCGAGGTGGTCTGAAGGTCCGGGGGAAATGGCGCTATCTAAAGGCGGAGAACGTAGTGGAAATCTACGAAATCCCTTACTCCACCACGATAGAGGCCATTATGGACAAGGTTACCGAGCTGGTGAAGGCGGGGAAGATCAAAGAGATTTCCGATATGCGGGATGAGACCGATCTGTCCGGCCTAAAGCTGGCCATCGACCTGAAACGAGGCGTAGAGCCAGACAAGCTCATGGTGAAGCTATGCAAAATGACGCCGCTTCAGGACAGTGTTTCCTGCAACTTTAACATTCCCATCGGCGGTATCCCTAAGGTAATGGGCGTAGGCGCTATTC
>CALLZZ010000133.1 GCA_937858235.1 uncultured Clostridia bacterium | reverse complement strand
ATAAGGAAGAGATACGGCAATATGTCAAGAGCCTGAACGATTCCGTGGACGACCTGAACCTGAGTTACAACGAAGAACTTGACATGCTGAATATGACCGAAGGAGCCATTAAAGCTAAAATAGCGGCATATAAAGAGCAGGCACAGGCGCAGGCATCACAGGAACGGTATGTGGAGTTGCTGAAAGAACAGCAAGAAGTTGCTGCCAAAATAAAAGAAACTGATAATGCTCTCGCGGAAGCACAGACAAAATATAACGATGCGCAGTGGTGGCAGATTGCAACATCTATGGAGACGAGTAAGACAATAGGCGACCTTATAGACACGAAGAGCGACCTCAAACTCAAGGAGGATGAATTAACCGAAACCATCAAGGCGCAGGAAACCACAATGGGAGAAAATGCCGCTAAAGCTGCCGAAGCATCCGCAATAGCCAGCGATGCCGTGAATACAGGCGTGCAAAAACAGATTACCAGTCTTAATGCCTTGTCTGAAGCACAAGAGATCACGCTTGATAGGGTGGTGAGCGCCTATGAAACAATGACAGGAAGCCTTTCCGACCTTAGCACTAAGATTGAAGAAGATTCAGAACAGACATGGGCTAAAGTGCGTGAAAACCAGACGGATACGCTTGAAAAAACCCAAGAATTTGCGGATTTATACGCTGCCGCAATAAATGCCGGGGTAAGCGAAAGCTACTTAAATGCAATTGGAGCAACCGGGCCAGAAGCACTTCCACTTTTGCGGGAAATGATGGATGGGAGTATTGACGAGGTGTTGGCGTCGCAGGGCGAATGGGAAAGTGCCTACCAGACTATCAACAGCAAGTTCACCGACTCCCTGCAGCTCGATGATGGTCAGCGTGCAACGGTCAGGGAGTACATCTCCGGTAAGGCTGGGGTATTGGGAACACTACAAAGCGCATTGAATGAAGCGGATATACCTGCCCTTGGAAACGCAGTACCAGAAGGGTATGCGAAAGGCATCGATGAAGGCACGGAAGAAGTTGTTGACACTGTAGAAAACATGGTGGGAGCGGGCATAGAGGGTGGAGCGGCGAAACAGGATTCTAACTCCCCGTCCAAGGTCTATGAGGGACTTGGCCAAGACGCAGTCTCTGGATATGTTATGGGTGTACAAGCCAGCCAAGGACAGATAGGCAGCGCTATGTCATCTGCTATACAGATCGGGATAAGAGCCGCAGAATCAGCTTCTAAATCCGGCATGACAGGTATCGCAAAAACCACCAGCTCCGCATTTTCAGGCATGAATACAGCCGCAAAAACCGGTATGTCCGGCATGACATCCACAGTCGCATCCGGAATGAACTCCACCAAGAGAATTGTGGATGCTGCCATGAAACAGAGTACACAGTCGGTCACAACTGGCATGAAAAATCAAAATACACAAGTTGCCACCGGCATGAGGCAGATACAGTCAGCAGCATCTTCCGGCACTTCGGGATTTGTGCGGACGATTACATCCGGCATGAACTCTGCTGTGAGTGCAGTTACGTCCGGAAAGTCCCGGATGGTTACGCAAGCCAACACATTGCAGAGTAGTTTTTACAGCGCCGGAGTGTTTGCTTCACACGGCTTGGCTAATGGTATAAATGCTGGTTCCGGCGCGGCTATTGCGGCTGCAAGAAATGTCGCAAACTCTGTGGCTGCTACAATGCGTAATGCGCTACAAGTACACAGTCCATCAAGGGTGACAACAAAAATCGGTGAGTACGCCAGTGAAGGAGCTGCTATTGGGCTACTGAACATGATATCGATGGTGAAAAGGGCAAGTGACAAAGTAGCACAAGTCATGGTACCGCAACCGGATACAGTCGCAAGGCCCGCTTACGCAGGGGCAACGAGCGGTTACAGTGCTTATACAGGGCACAGTGGGAATATGACACTTGTCCTGGAGGCGGACGGACGAGAACTTGGAAGGGTAGTTGCTCCGTTTTCGGAGTTGGAAAATCAAAAAAGAGCCAAAATAAAAACTAGAATAGCGGGAGGGCGGTAATATGTACAGTTTTACGGACGCCGGAAATGTGACAGATACGGACATTGCAAGACCGTCCGAAGCGCTGTCCATTGATGGAGTCTATATCGAGGATAAAATTCCCGGGTACCGAACAGTAACGGTATCCGGCAGGGAATCTTATGATATGCAATATTCCGAGTACCGAATTGGAAATACGCTGCATATGCAGGACTATTATCAGAACAGCCGGGTAATCGAAGTAGAATATCAATTACAGGCAAGCACGCCGGAAGAACTGATACAGAGATACAATGTCCTGAACGGGCTCCTGAATTTTAAGGAAGCGAAGATAAGTTTTGCTGATGAGCCCGACAAATATTACATTGGCACAAAAACAGCGTCTGAAGCCCCTCCAAAAGGCCGGCTGAATATAGCATCAACCTTTTCAATCTATTGCCCGGATCCGCACAAGTATAGTGTAGCAACAAAGCAGTTTACAGCCGCTAAAAATGCAAACGGCATTTTAGAGCTTACCATCAACAACGAGGGTACCGCAGATGTGCCGATAGATTATACCGTTGTGCATAACCACGATAACGGTTTTTTGGGGTTCGTCTCTGATCGTGGGGTACTGCAGACCGGAAAAATTCAGGAGGTAGATCTGACACCTTATAAAAAAAGTGAAAATCTGATTAATACCGATGATTTTTCCAACT
>CALLZZ010000132.1 GCA_937858235.1 uncultured Clostridia bacterium | reverse complement strand
GAATTTTCTGCTTTATCATCACTAGACATTAAGCAAAAGGTGACATAACTAATAACGTTAGACAGATGTTTCCACTCCAGTGCCGCATCAATTATGTCAATATTCATTCTCTTTAATGCCACGCTTGTTGCATTAAATACATCTGATAATAAATCAAAACTTTTGGTATTCTTTTTTTGATAATTACCACTATTAACGAACGCCAACATTTGATCATATATTTCACATAGAAGCTCAATTCCTCTTCCTTGTACAATATTATTAGTAGCGTGTAATAAGCTATAAATTTGCTTTTTACAATTATCTTTAATTATTATTAAACTTTCATCAGTATTGTATAGGAGTATTTTTTGTAAAGAAAGTAAAAACACATTTTTATATTCATCATAATCCATTTGATTTTGTTGTGATGACTTATAGGCCCAGTCATTAACAAAATTTGCAAACAAATTCACTTTAGTTTTATAATATTTCGTCTTTTCCATATTACTCATAAAATATATAATAAATAATCTTATTTCTTCGTTAGCTACTGTCACCCCTCTAAATAAATAATAGATCTCATTAACGGATAAGCTAATCAACGCAACTGTCGCTGCAAATACAAATAAGACCAGGTTGTACCATTTAAAAATATACAGTAAAATATTTGTGGAAAGTAATCCTAATACACTATAGATAATAATATTTTGCTTAAAAATAAGAGGCCTGATATTTAAGTAATAGTGACTTACCGCTATGCCCATATGTGATTCAGATACATTATTACTGATCAATGCTACCAATGCAATCGCTAAGGTACTAATTGTCGCTTGCATTCCCAATATGGTTATAATAAAGCTATTGAATTCATCTACTTTTATTCTTGTCAATCCACTTTTTATTTCATTATCAAAAAATGTTCCAACAACAATAAGGCATGCAATTAAGAAAATACATATAAACTCCAACATTATATTTGTTCTTCTATGCTCGTTCCAAATATTATTAGCGCTTTCTTTTCTCTTTTCTAAGAATCTTGATAAGAAATTGCTCATGTTTTCTTTCTCCACTTCAGCATTAGTATGGTTACTTTATAATGAAATCAGCAAGTAATAGTGAAACATCCGATTATATATTTCTCGAGCAGTTGATGTTCATTATCGCTAATCTGTGCAGCAATTTTTTACAATTATACCACATATTCTCACTTATTGCACATGATTTTCCTTCGGCTGCGAAGCTTTTGCTATTTTCCCCAAACCACCCTATTACACGCACAAAAACAGGGAACATATCAATTCGATACGCTCCCTGTTACTTTTATGCTCCTCCCTTAAGGGGAACTTTGGGCCGTTGCTCCCTCACAAATCCGCTCCCGCTTTAATACAAGCCGTTCCACGCTGTGAACGCCGTGGGCGTTATAGAATGGCGTACGCTCGTCCAGGAACGCCCGGAGCTGGTCGGTTTGCTTTCCCGGCTGCCTCAGTGACCGGAGTGCTTCACACTCCCGCTTTCGCACCTGATCGGCCGGGATGCCAAAAGTTTCAGCAGCTTCTTTGAAGGTCATGCCCTGGTAGAACCGTAAGCGCAGGGTTGCGCGTTGCTCTTCCGGCAGTTGGTCAAGAGCCTGCTCCAGCGCGTCATGGAGTTGCTCCAGGAAGATGCGCCGGTCCGCTTCCATGTAGCAGTCCACTGGGTCGGAAACCGTGTCACCCACCGTCAAATCATCTGTATCATGTTCTAATGGCGCGTCTAGGCTGCTGGCACTGTTCAGCGGGTCAAGACGCTGTTTCTCTGTTCGGACTCCCAAGGCTGCTGAAAAGGCGGTTTTCAGTGGGTGGCCCAACCAGGTGAGAAACTTGACTTCCTTCTCCGGGTCGTAGGTCTGAACGGCCTGTACCACGGCCAGGAAACCACTCTGGTATAAGTCCTCAAACTCAACGCGCCTGCTCTTCCATGCCTGCACCCACTGATTGGCCTGCATGGCCACAAAACGCTCTACCTGCTCCCACAGCACGGGAAGCAGATCGTCACGGCCTGACTGAATGAGGATAACCAATTCTTCGTTGCTCATGGTTCACGCTCCTACAATGAAAAGAGGGGCGCACCAGCGCTTGCCAGCACGCCCCATGGGGTCAGGATTGATGCTTCACCGTCACGCTTGCAATGCCCGCGTGAGAAAAAATTCATAGTGACGGCGTGAAGTACGGAGCGACCCCCGGGGAGGGAGGGATGCCCCCATCTTTGCAAGCCACCGTCATTTTTATTGCGACTAAATCAAAATTCATTTGTAAGTAATCTGCAATCTCTTTTAGGAACCTATCTCTTCGTCTGTAGAAATCTGAATGCTGAATTCCATCCAGTCCCAGACGCCTAAGCGGATATTCATTCCTGTTCTCGCAGTTGAGAATGATCCCGTCCGCCAGTCGCTGTCTCAACTCTTCGTTCTCCAAGTCAGCACCGATATGTAACTTCGCCTGCTCAACTGCTCGTATCTTCCAGGTCTCTGGCCAACGCTCAATGGCCTCCATCTGCGCCGCCTTGCTCTCAACCATTTGGCTGCATCCAGAGTCACCGGGCATGCCGGCATGATCGTTACTACTCCCGTCGGCAATCTGCCGGATTGCCTCATGGTATGCCCTCACCCGACGATCATGGCCACGGACAATCCACAGACATTCCTGCCGGATATCGTAGGGTAATGTTGCTTTTCGGCTCATTCCATTGTCACCTCATATCTATCAGCCGTCACGGCTAAGTACAGATGACTCATACACGGTCTCCATCCGTTTAAAATCATCTCCTAATCATTCTTTAGCCCTCCTAATTTTCACTCTCAGTGCGTCCATAAGGTCTGCCTGAGTGTCACCTTTTTGCTGCAATGCCGCCACAACAGCCTCGTCCATTCCGCCCTGCACAACCAGCATGTGGGAAATGACGGGCTTGTCCTGCCCCTGCCGATACAGCCTAGCGTTGGCCTGCTGATATAACTCCAGCGCCCAGTTCGGGTAGCCGAACCAGATTTCGTGTCTGCCACCGAACTGCAGGTTCAAACCGTAGGCGCAGGACGCGGGATGCGCCAGCAGAATGTCCACGTTTCCGGCGTTCCATTCGTCCTCGTCTTCTGCGCTTTGGTACACCCGGACCCGTAGGCCGGAGCCGGATAAGGCGGCCAGCAGCCGATCCCGTTCATGCTGGAACCAGTAAAACACCAGGGCATGTTCCCCGTGAAGCTGCTCTATCACTTCCAGGAAAGCTTCCACTTTGCAGCTATGGATCGGCACGGGGTGCTTCTGTTCGTCATATACGGCTCCACTGCAGAGCTGCAGGAGCTTGCCGTTGAGTACGGCGGCAGTCCCAGCAGTGATCGTTTGGTCATCCACCTCCAGCAGCATTTCTTTCTCCAGCTTGTCGTATGCCCTCTGCGCCCTTGCATCCAGCGCCACCGGGACAACATCCTCCACGAAAGGCGGAAGCTCTAAGTAATCTTCGGATTTCATGCTGACACAAATATCTGAGATAGCCGCTTTCACCCGCTGATCCGCGCCCTCGTTCGGGCTGTATGTCCGGTACTGCTGTCCAGGGTGTGCGTAGTCCTGGGTGAAAAATGCCTCTCGGTAACTGGCCATCGTCTTGCCTAGGCGTTGCCCACCATCCAGCAAGTAAATCTGTGCCCACAGATCTTCTAGGCCATTGGGGGCTGGCGTACCGGTCAACTCCACAAGACGCTTGATCCGACTGCGGACAAGCTTCAACGCGCGGAAACGCTTGCTCCTGGCGTTCTTGAAGCTGGACGATTCGTCTAACACCACCATGTCAAACGGCCACCGGTTCCGGCAGTAGTCTACCAGCCACGGGATATTTTCCCGGTTGGTCACCCATACGTCCCCTGGAGTATCCAGCGCTCGGATTCGCTTCTGCGCAGATCCCAGCACCGGGATCACTTTCAGGTGTTTCAGATGATCCCACTTTTCGGCCTCCTTGCTCCATGTGGCCTCTGCCACTTTTTTCGGAGCCACTACCAGGCATCGGGATATTGCCCAGCGGTTATATTTCAGCTCATTGACTGCCGTTAGCGTGGTAACTGTTTTGCCAAGTCCCATTTCCCAGAATAACCCGGCGTATGGGTTATTGAGAATATAGTCGATCCCGTATTGCTGGTATGGGTGCGGATCAAACTTCATGATTCAATCGCGTCCAGCTGTTTAGAAATTTGTGTTCTATTGCACGCTGCTGCGCTTCTCGGCGATCCTGCAGAAAATGCTCGACCTCTTTAGCTCCCGTTAGCAACGCTACTCTTGCGTTGCATTTGGCGAGACGCTCAATCTGGTGCTCCTGCATCACGCTTAACCGGCCATTGTCCGCTTTCAACTCAACAAACCAGATCGTCCCGTCGGGAAAAATGAGTAGCCGGTCTGGCACGCCAATATTTCCAGGACTCACAAACTTATAGGCAAGGCCGCCCATGTCTTTTACGCCCTTAACCAGCTTCGCCTCGACTGCTTTTTCTGTCATTCGTTCAACCTCCAAAAATGGTCTTTGGTGTACACACACACACTTGTTCCTAACACTTATTGCTATTAGGGCGTTTAGAGAGTATTAGGTGTATATATATACTCTCTAAATTTCCTGTTTATAGAATGTATATATAAAGTGTGTATCTGTGTACAAATACGTATAACCCTTGCGGCGCAACGGTTTTCCACGTCAACAGAGGTGTACACAGTGCGTACACACTTTGCAAAGTGTGTACAAGGCGTTTTTGCAAGTGTGTACACACTCTACCCGGTGTGTGTACAGCCTATTTCTCTTTTAAAAAGCCCCTCTGCTTTCCGTAGTCAGCCCCAAAACGGACGCCATTCTTTGCTCTTGTCCATCCCGGGATGGCCTCTAGGATACTGTTTATCTCCCGAGTGTCCGCCTGCCGCATGTCCTTTAGACCCCCGTTTAAAACCTCAACCCAGACCTCTAGGGCGCATATGCGGTCCCTCTCTACCAACTTGATCTCGCTTTCGCTTTTAATGCTCCCATTCCAGAATGCTTGCCGGGCATTTATGGTCATGTTGCTCCAGTTCTCTGGAACCTTTTTCTCGACGAAAGATAGTATCAGACCTTCCCAGGAGGAAATGTCCCTGTGTCCTTCCTGCCGCTCCTGCAGTTCTGCTTTAAGGTCATCAGGTATCACAAGGCTATAGCCCGCCGTCCACTGGGTGACTGCTTCGGCCCATATCTGATCCACTGCATCGTCCAGGTCGTTAAACACGCTTTTCGTCGGTGGCTGCAAACCTACGTCTACCGGAAGAAACCGCCGGTTACCCGTCCGGTCCTGCAAATAGGCACTGTCATTTGTGGTCCCGAAAAAGACACAGCAGCGCGGCATTTCTTTAACATGCCTGCCGTATGCAGCACGGAACCTGTCCGTCTGCTGGGAAATAAATTGCTTAATTCTCTTAATGTCCGATTTTCTAAAAGCGTCCAGCTCTCCGATTTCCACTAGCCATACGCCCTGGATCAGCTCAGACGGTTCCTTGCCCTCAAAGGTTGTGATCCCATCAGTAAACCAGCCCTTGGACATTTTGCGTATTAGCGTACTTTTCCCGATACCTTGGGCGCCTCCGAGGATCAGCATATCGTCGTACTTCGTGCCTGGGCGCATGGCCCTGGCGACCGCTGCGACGAAAGCCTGCCGCGTTAGCACCCGGGTCAAGCGATTATCCATCGCGCCTAGGTAGTCAATAAACAAACTGTCCAGTCGGGGCACGCCGTCCCACTGCAGGCCTGTCAGATAATCGACCACGGGGTTAAAAGCATGTGTGTTGCTATGTAGCGAGAGCGCACCGTCGATCTTGCTGTTACACGACAGCTGGTAGAACTTTTCCATATACCAGTACAATCCAAAATTGTCGTTATCGTCCCAGGGCCTTTGCCGCTTAGACGGTTCCCATGGCAACGACCCTAAGACTTCGCCCCGCCCGGAAAAGCTATTGAGCGCAAACTGGCTGGATAACAGGGGGTCATGCTCCAGAATAATTCTGGCGTTATCGATCGTCGGGAGAGTAACACCCGTGTTCGGGTGAACCTTTAACTTTGTCATCCAATCGGCGTCGGCCTCCGTCGCGGGCGTACTGTCGGCCGTTTGTGTGAACGCTGCCTGAATCTCTGTCTGGCGATCGCGAGCTCTTAGCTTTTGGACCTCGGGTGAGGCGGCCGCCTTGTCGCGCATCGCTATATAACTGGGCATACGGTTAACGGGGGTTCCTGGCGCTGCCTCGTCGTCCAGGTCTCCAAAACAATGCAGGCGGACCATGTCAAAGGCGTTCACCAGCTTGCCACTGCAGGGGTCTGTGGCATGATGCGAGTAAAGGAATTTGTCGTCATCGTAGAGCACGGCGCCGCCTGTGGTGGATCCTTCGCAGAAGGTAAAGCAGTTTGAATCGTTGTCGACCGGGGCATATACGCCTGGTAAAAAGGTGTCCATCGCCGCTCTAATGTTATAGCAGCGGCAGAAGGCGCCCACGATGCCCTTCTTTTCCAGTGGGTTCTCCTGCTTCGTGGCCAGCCGGGCAGGGCTCATTGCACCCGGGGCTGTGGGCCACGAAGTATAATTCCGCCAGTCTGCATAGGTAGCCAGCAGGCCGTCCACAGATAAAAAGGGCTTATCATCCGTCGCGTAGATGTACTGCCCATCCGCGCAAACGCTGGGAAAGTACATCATCCGGGAGACTTCGAACGTGGTTGGATCAGCCAACTCCATCCCAAGCATCTCAGCAATGCGCCGGGCACATGGCTCATACTCGTCCGCTGTGGCTGTCCGATCCAGTAGCAGCAGGACGCGCAGCCGGGGCGCGGATGGCCTGTGTTTGCGTGTTGAATAGACACAGTAGCCACAGCCTAATCCGCCCACTCTACGTAGTACATCGTCCGTACCATTCGCCGGGATACTGTCAAGATCCAGGGTCAGCAGGTCGCGCCCTGAGACCGCGTTGGCTTTTCTTCGGGTTCCTATCAAGGTGCCCGCCAGAAAGCCGCCAACGTCTTTTAACTCGTCCTGCTGTCCCTTCGTCAGGTTCAAATACTCTGCGACAGTCTCCGGGCTTCTGGCGGGCACGCGCAGCATGTCATAAAACTCTGATAGCCATAGTACGCGGGGCTTCCAGTTGACCGATTTTCGATTTTCGCCAACGGTGATTGTTATTTGTCGCTCGTAAATCATAAGTACTCTAGTCCTTCTTGAAGAATGGGTTCACCCACCCATCCGCGTTTAATGGCAAGTCCGGCGCCCAGGTGGGCGGCACGGACATAATCCTTACCACATCATCCAGGGATATGGTTTTATCCGGATCGTCAATGATAACCTCGTCGTGGACATGAAAAACGATCTGATAGCCTGCGGCCGTTAGGTGCTCAATGGCCTCTGCCAGGCAGTCCCGGGCCACCGCTTGCGTGATATTCTCCACGAGCTTTCCGCCCCAGGTTTCAACCTCTTCCCACTTTCTGGTCTTCTGGTTTAGTCCCCAGTAGCCCAGCGCCGTCTGGCCAAACTTGTTCAAGGTCCAGTGGGGCCTCAGGTAGTACAGTTTGCGGCCGCTTGGGAGTTCAATCGTGAGGAAGTCCAGATCGTTCTCCGGATCCAGCTCGCGGGAGACAATGATCTTTCCATCTTGTATCACGCTTGTTTTGCAATACTGCAGCGCCGCATTTGCCGCCGCGCCGACGGTATACCACAGCTTTTTGATATTGGGGTTATTCGCCCGCCACTTGTCCCTCAGCTCGCTTAGCTCGTCCTCGGGGGTATCCTCCGAAAGTCCGCCCGCACGAATCAGCGCCGCCGGTCCGCCGCCATATCCAAGTGCCAGGGTGGCCGCTTTGCCGTATTGGCGCAGGCGATAGTCTGGCAGGCCTTTCTGGATTTTTTCAATCGGCACCCCGTAGAGCTGAGAGGCAGTGGCCTCATAGATTTTTCCGTGCGTGCGGAAAACGTCAAGGACCCACTGCTCCCCTGCTAGCCATGCCACCACCCGCGCTTCGATGGCAGAGAAGTCAGCGTCTACTAAAGCACCACCTGGGGTAGCAATAAAGGCCGTTCGGATCAGCTGGGAGAGGGTATTTGCCGCGCTTCCATAGACAAACTGCAG
>CALLZZ010000131.1 GCA_937858235.1 uncultured Clostridia bacterium | reverse complement strand
GTCATTGTGGTTGATGACCGTCTTGATCTGGAGTCTCAGATTACTGCACAGTTTCATTCATCAGATGTGGCCAATCTGGAAACTGCCGGAAACATTGAGCAACTGATGAGTATGCTCAGACAGGATATTCGTAAAATTATCATCACGACTATTTATCGGTTCCAGGACGTTACCGAAGAGCTCAGTCAGCGAGACAACATCATTGTTCTGGTTGATGAATGCCATAGAACCCAGGAAGGTGATCTTGGCAGAAAGATGCGCACCGCGCTGCCGAATGCATTCTTCTTTGGATTGACAGGGACGCCAATCAATCGTCTTGATAAAAATACGTTTGTGACATTCGGAGCAACAGAAGACCGCAGCGGTTACATGAGCAAATACTCCTTCTCAGATTCGATCCGCGATCATGCCACGCTTCCACTTGAATTTGAACCGGTGCCTGTCGATCTTCATGTTGACAAAGATACGATGGACCGGGAATTTGACGTGCTCACAGATAGCCTGAATGAAGATGAAAAAGCGGAACTTTCCAAGCATGTCAACATGAAGGCCATCATTTATAACCAGAAGCGGATTCATAAAGTCTGCGCGCATATCGCAAAGCATTTCATGACCAAAGTGCATCCGAATGGATATAAAGCACAAGTCGTTGTTCTGGATCGTCCGTGCTGCATCAAGTACAAGGCCGAACTGGATAAGCTGCTCGGACCTGAGAGATCGACAATTGTCATGGATACGAATGATGACAAGGCAGATGAATACAAAGCATATGCCAGATCCCGTGATGAAGAGGCCAAGATTTTGGACCGGTTCCGTGATCCGGAAGATTCGCTTGAAATCGTTATTGTCTGCAATAAGCTTCTTACCGGTTTCGATGCGCCAATT
Organism: uncultured Clostridia bacterium; assembly: GCA_937858235.1. Lineage (GTDB taxonomy): Bacteria > Bacillota > Clostridia > Oscillospirales > Oscillospiraceae > Onthomonas. The sequence continues at coordinate 1,383 of CALLZZ010000131.1, read as the reverse complement.
CTGCAGTGTATGTATTTGGACAAGCCGATGAAGGACCACACGTTGCTGCAGGCAATTTGCCGGACAAACAGAACCTATGATGACGGGAAGACGTTTGGCTTAATCGTCGATTATATCGGAATATTTGACAATGTCGCCAAGGCACTGGATTTTGATGAGTCCAGCATGAAGAAGGTCATTACCAACATCGACGAAGTAAGAAAGCAGATACCGGCATTGCTTAGAAAATGTCTCAGCTACTTTATGGGCGTGGATCGTACGCTCGAGGGCTGGGAAGGACTGATGGCAGCGCAGGAATGCCTGCCGACAAACGATGAAAAAGATCAGTTCGGCGCAGATTATATTGTTCTGAACCGGGCATGGAACGCATTGTCTCCTGATCCGGCACTGAACGCATTACAGACAGATTATGTCTGGCTGACAAAAGTATATGAATCCGTAAAGCCGACGAATGGCAGCGGCGGATTGATCTGGGCTGCGCTTGGACCGAAAACGCTAGATATCGTCGACAATAATCTGGATGTAGGTGAGGTCCATGAGGATGAAGAAATTCTGACCCTGGACGCCGATCTTATCGATGACTACATTGCAAAATATAAGGATGCAAAGACGGCGGCGAAGAAAGTGGAAATTGACCTGGTAGCAAAAATCAGAAAGCATACAAATGACCCAAAGTATATGAAGCTCGGTGAAAAACTGGAGCAGCTCCGAGAAAAGCATGAGCAGGGTCTCATTAACAGCATCGAGTTTCTAAAGAGGCTTCTGGAATTAGCAAAGGAAGCTGCGGAGGCTGAGAAAGAAGTCGTGCCGGAGGAAGAAGTCGATAAAGGCAAGGCAGCCTTGACGGAGCTTTTCAATGGCGTAAAGAATAAGAAAACACCGGTGATTGTGGAGCGAATTGTCACCGATATTGATGACATCGTAAAAATTGTACGTTTCGACGGCTGGCAGAATACTAAGACAGGAAGACAGGAAGTCAAGAAGGCGCTTCGCAGCGTTGTATGGATGAAATATAAGATCAAGGACAAGGACGTCTTTGACAAAGCGTACAACTACATCGAGCAGTACTATTGATTCAGAGGAGGGCGGATGCTTCGTGGCATATAAGAGTTTCAAAGAATACATAGAAACCAATTATAGCGATCTTCTGAAACATGAAATAGAAGAATTTATTCAAGAGCACCACGATGGACAGGGTTTCCATTCGCTAAATGTTATTTCGCTGCTTAAGCAGCAGGTTGAAAATCTGCAGGTGATGAGTCTGAGCTGTCACGTGGATATTGAGCCAAGAATTATTATCGATGTTCATGTAAGAGCAGATATTGTCTCTAAAGGGCTAGGTACGTCTGATTATAATGCAGACCGTAAAACACGATGGTTTAC